>NZ_JBCHVD010000092.1:0-206 GCF_046736435.1 Arthrobacter sp. LAPM80 | reverse complement strand
CTTGAAATAGCCGTCGCTGAGTACATCGATTGGTACAACTACCGGCGTCTCCACGGCGAAATCGGATACATCCCACCCGTGGAAGCAGAAACCAATTACTACTCAAACCTGCCCGCCATCAAAACGATGGAACGGGTCTAACAAACCCTCCACCAAACCCGGGGCTTGACACGAGTATTCGGGGAGGAATACTTCGAGGAGCGCCT
>NZ_JBCHVD010000091.1:0-213 GCF_046736435.1 Arthrobacter sp. LAPM80 | reverse complement strand
AAATGATCAGCGCCGGAGCAACTTTTCAAGCTTACCGGCCCCATCCCCGCAACGCAAATCCACACAACGTGAACCACACCACCAGAACACCGCAAAACACTGAATAAACCAAGCATTCCCCGGCCGAACCGCGTCACCCCTCATCAGGACAACTCGATAAACAATACACACCATCACGCCACCACGCAAATCCACACACCACACCACCCCGGA
>NZ_JBCHVD010000090.1:0-222 GCF_046736435.1 Arthrobacter sp. LAPM80 | reverse complement strand
ACCCGGTAGCGTTGCGGGGCACTGTCCAGGGGCTCGTTGCTGATGGGATCCACCAACACCCGGTAGAAACTGGAGGATTGCGCGAGGAGGTGTTCGGCGACGTCCATGCTCAAGGGCCCCACGCCCTCCATCCACGCCGGCTCATTCGTGCACCCCAACAACGACAGGGCCGGGATAAGGATGATCGGCAGGACCTTCGGCATCGGCGGCCACACCACCGGC
>NZ_JBCHVD010000089.1:0-243 GCF_046736435.1 Arthrobacter sp. LAPM80 | reverse complement strand
GCGCTGGGCGTGGCACGGCATTACACTCCCTGGCGCTGAATACTCCTTGGCACTGAACACTCCCTGACACTGACTGCGCCCCCGGGGTGGTCGGCTGGCACGCCGGGGGATGAATGAGAGCCTAAAGAGCCTGATAAACAGCTATGGCCGCCCCGGAAGAGGGCGGCCATGGGCATCGCAGATTCGTGATCAGCAGCGGTTCCCTTTAAACAGCTGTGGCCGCCTGGTGGGGCGGCCGTGGGT
>NZ_JBCHVD010000088.1:0-244 GCF_046736435.1 Arthrobacter sp. LAPM80 | reverse complement strand
GCCGGCCGCTGGGACAAGGGCCCTGGCACAGTCGTACGAGGTCCCTTGGCCCGCCGTACCCCGTGCAGCCCGGCCCGGCGCATCAGCCGCTCCACCGTGCACCGCGCGACTTTGTGGCCGGCACGGTTCAGGGCTGCGTAGATTTTCCTGGCCCCGTAAACACCGTAGTTGTCCTTGTGTACCTCCTTGATTTTCTCGGTCGTCACTACATCACTGACAGTGCGTTTAGATTCTGGACGCGCCG
>NZ_JBCHVD010000087.1:0-263 GCF_046736435.1 Arthrobacter sp. LAPM80 | reverse complement strand
GCCAGAGTGGTCCCAGCGTTGGCCACGCTGGTCCCTTGACTGGCAACACCGCCGGTCCCCACACTGGCCAAGGCGGTCCCCGCCTGGGCAGAACGGGCCGCCGCCGTGACTGCGCCTGGGCTGGTGGCATGGTTGGCGTATTCGGATGGGTCGCGGGCGAAGCGGGTGGCCCCGGCCGCGGCGGCGACCGGCATCAGGGTCGGGGTGTTCTCAACGGCTCTGGCCAGCATCGAAGCTATCTTGCCGACCGCGATGACATCCAG
>NZ_JBCHVD010000086.1:0-269 GCF_046736435.1 Arthrobacter sp. LAPM80 | reverse complement strand
CACCATCAAAGACGCACCAGGATGGACCCCTTGACCCGCCGGCATCAATAGCCCTCCTTTCGGTTGGCGATAACACTAACGAGTGGTCCCATACTGGTGGCAACGCGGTGGTCCCATCCCGCTGGCAAGCGACACCAGAGCCTGCCGGGATGCCACAGTCAGGCAAGACCGGGGCCGCGGGCAGAAACGGACCCTGGAAACGGTCCCTGGAAACAGCCCCTGAAAACGGTCCCTGGAAACAGCCCAGTCGCGCGCCGGCGGTGTTGGCG
>NZ_JBCHVD010000085.1:0-285 GCF_046736435.1 Arthrobacter sp. LAPM80 | reverse complement strand
CAATGATCAGCGCCGGAGCAACTTTTCAAGCTTACCGGCCCCATCCCCGCAACGCAAATCCACACAACGTGAACCACACCACCAGAACACCGCAAAACACTGAATAAAACCAAGCATTCCCCGGCCGAACCACGTCACCCCTCATCAGGACAACTCGATAAACAATACACACCATCACGCCACCACGCAAATCCACACACCACACCACCCCGGATGCTCCCCCCATCACAGCAAACCCGCACACCCCCGCCAACCCCCGACACATCGCCAGCCACATGGCCAGCC
>NZ_JBCHVD010000084.1:0-290 GCF_046736435.1 Arthrobacter sp. LAPM80 | reverse complement strand
CCATCAGCAGCAGCATCAGGGTCGGAGCCGGATGGGCCGGTGGGGCGGCTCTGGAACCTGGCGGCGGGATCGGGCAGGCGCGGCAAATCCGCCAGGCATGCAATGTCAGTGGCAAGGGGTTCAATGGAGGGAAGAACAAGACCGGCCACCAGTGCCGCCACACCGGAGGTGGCGGGGGAAGGATCCCGACCCGTCGGGAAATTCACTGAACTGCCCATACCACTATTTTAGGCCTTTTGTATGGGAATTACTACACTTTCCAGAACTTTCCCGTTAATAAATCCGATGGA
>NZ_JBCHVD010000083.1:0-296 GCF_046736435.1 Arthrobacter sp. LAPM80 | reverse complement strand
GACGGCAACCCCGGCGTGCGCCGCACCTGGGCCCACCTGACGGCCGCTGGCTGGCGCATCAGCCCCAAGCGAGTCCACCGGCTGATGCGTGCCGCGCAGCTGCAGGGACGCCATCCCAAGGCCTGGAAAGTCACCACTGTTGCCGGTGAGAAACCGGTGGACGCGCCGGATTTGATCAAGCGCAACTTCACGGCCACTGAGCCAGACACTGCCTGGTGCGGAGACATCACGTACATTAAGACGTGGGATGGCTGGGCGTACCTGGCCACCGTCATCGACCTGCACTCCCGGGCCCT
>NZ_JBCHVD010000082.1:0-316 GCF_046736435.1 Arthrobacter sp. LAPM80 | reverse complement strand
TGGGAACACGGAAGTGGCACACAGAGACGGTGTACATCGTCACGTCGCTGACACCGTCACAGGGAAAACCTGCCGAGATAGGGGCGTGGATCCGTGGTCATTGGGCTATCGAAAACGGGCTCCACTACCGCCGGGACGTTCTTTTTCGGGAAGACCATAGCCAAGTACGCAACGGTGAAGCACCACGCGTGATGGCATCTCTAAGAAACATCGCCATCACAATTCTCCGGCTACAAGGAGAAACTAACCTCGCCAAAGCCACTCGAGGTGCCCGCAACTACCCGGACCGCGCCCTTAAACTAGCCGGCATCACTAT
>NZ_JBCHVD010000081.1:0-327 GCF_046736435.1 Arthrobacter sp. LAPM80 | reverse complement strand
ACCAGCCACATCGCCGGCCACCGGGGCACAAACCCACACCCACCCCCAGAACCCACCCGGCATGAGGGACATGTACGGCACCGCCCCGCAGTCCCCCACCCGGCCAAGCGGGGCTGCCCTGCCATCAACCGTCCCTGGTCCTCGAAGCAGTGGCCTCCAGTCGGTGGCCCGGTGATCCCGCTAGTGCACCGGTGATCCCGGCAGTGAAAGGTCCCCGCGTCAGCGGGCACAACACCCATGCACTGGATGCGGGAGCTCGGATGCCTGACACCACCCCTGGAGGCACAGCCCGGTATCTGGCCGAACGTCCCCTGATCATCCACAGGA
>NZ_JBCHVD010000080.1:0-333 GCF_046736435.1 Arthrobacter sp. LAPM80 | reverse complement strand
CCCCCGGAATCCGGCGGGTAGTAGTAGCCTGCCGGTGAGGTCCAGGCGACCCCTGTTTCTGTCATGGTCGGGGTCCAGCCACGCAGTGTGATGGCGGCCCGGTCCGGGGACTGGTCGGTGCGGTACGCACCGGTGCGGGTCCTATCGTCCTTGAAGTGCTTGAACCGGGCATGGTGGCGGTGGCACAGGTGCTCGAGATTCTTATACGTGGTGGTGCCGCCGTGTTCGTAGGCGTAGAGGTGGTCGATGTCGCAGGTGGCGGCCTTGGCCAGGCAGCCCGGGAATTGGCAGTATTCATCCCTGATCGCCAGCATGGTCCGCATCGCGGTGGTA
>NZ_JBCHVD010000079.1:0-358 GCF_046736435.1 Arthrobacter sp. LAPM80 | reverse complement strand
CTGGAGTGTTCCCGTTTTTGTGGACTCGGGATTATGCCGCGAGTTCGTGAATAGATTTATAGCCTAACTCAATTTCATTCGGTGTCAAATATCCAAGCGCGGAATGACGCCGCCGGCTATTGTAATACCCTTCAATCCACATGAACGTTTCTTGCCGAAGCCGTTTCAGAGTGGGCCATGGTTTAGTGTGGATAAGTTCTTTCTTGTAAGTTGCAAAGAATGATTCTGCCACGGCATTGTCGTAACATGTTCCCGTGCGTCCGAGCGAGCGTATTATTTTGTTCTCCACACAGTATTCCGCGAAGACGTTCGATGTGAATTGCGTGCCGCGATCTGAATGGTAAATTACGGGCGCTGT
>NZ_JBCHVD010000078.1:0-392 GCF_046736435.1 Arthrobacter sp. LAPM80 | reverse complement strand
TGCACAACGTGGAACGGGTCGTAGCAGATCACCGCGTCCGGAGCGTTGGCCTTTACGGACTTGGCAAAAGCGGGCCCCATGTCCATGCTGACAGCCTCAATAGATCCTGTCTTCTCCGGTCCGATCTCTTTGAAGAATCCATCCAACGTGGCCGCGTTCTTCCCCGGGGCGCCCCACACGATCTTCGAGGTCGTATGGTCGGAAACGAGGGTCAGGTAGCGGTGGTGTTTGCGCCAGGAAATCTCATCCACACCAATATTGACCAGGGACTCAAAGCGGCTCTCATCGAGCTGTTCGGCCACGACGCGTTCACAGATCGCCCCCACCGTCCGCCATGCTATCCGAGCGAACTGGGACACCGTGGTCTTATCCGCCCGGGTGACCAGCCAGGC
>NZ_JBCHVD010000077.1:0-395 GCF_046736435.1 Arthrobacter sp. LAPM80 | reverse complement strand
CATTCGCTTCAGCACAACATCGAAAGCCGGAGACTCATACAACTCCGACACCCTCGACCTGCCGTCAGGGAACCAATCGAGTAGTTGCTGATCGGTGACTGCCTCGACCTGCGACACGGTCGTGAGCCCATGGCCGGCCAAGACCTTGTTGACCGCCGAGATCCCTCGCCGCGAGCAGTTCAAGCTCGCCACAATCTCGCTGTAACTGCGGCCCTGCACAAGCTGCCGCATGATGGCTCGATAATCCGCCATCGTCCCTCCTCAAAGGGTCAAAGCGCAACACCGGGTGTGTTGCGACTCCGACCAGAGGAACACATCTTTAGCCCCAGTACCCACTCCATGGAGCAGCGGTACCCGATACGTGGACCAGCGGTTTCAAATGCCGCGATTCAACA
>NZ_JBCHVD010000076.1:0-398 GCF_046736435.1 Arthrobacter sp. LAPM80 | reverse complement strand
TGCGTGTCCTTCGGGACCAGGGTGTGTGGGGAGCGCGGGACCTGATCTGGGGAGGTAAACGTATTAACAGGTGTGACGCAGGAAGGTAGCCGAGCCGGGCGATGGTAGTCCCGGTCTAAGGATGTAGGAAGCACGATAGGCAAATCCGTCGTGCTGTCTTCAATGACGTTTCTGAGATCTGATGGGACCCCCGCAAGGGGGAATTCGGTGATCCTATGCTGCCTAGAAAAGCATCGACGTGAGGTTCCAACTGCCCGTACCCCAAACCGACACAGGTGATCAGGTAGAGAATACTAAGGCGATCGAGAGAATTATGGTTAAGGAACTCGGCAAAATGCCCCCGTAACTTCGGGAGAAGGGGGGCCTGCCTCGTGAAGGACACTAGCTGTCCGTGAGCG
>NZ_JBCHVD010000075.1:0-405 GCF_046736435.1 Arthrobacter sp. LAPM80 | reverse complement strand
CGAATTCTTTGGAATCAGCCCAGTCCGCGATCGCAGCAAAAATCACTGCTGGCCTTTCGCGAACCAGGTCGATACTTTTTTTGCGAAATCCAGCTGCATTTCAAGTTTCGCGTTTTCAGTGCGCAAACGCTGCAATTCAGCCCGTTCGGACTCGGTCAAAGGTTTCTCCACCGTGGCGACCTTATCCGGCTGGTCCTTCTTCACCCATTTCCTCACGGTCGTATCACTAATATCAAGCTTCTTCGCGACTTCCGCGACTGAATAGCCGCCGTCGGTAATCAACGCTACCGCGTCACGCTTGTACTCATCGGTAAAGCTCCTGCGAGTGGAACCCATAAAAGTAGTCTCCTACAATCGGGAACCCGAGCAAACCCCAACCGTGTCCACCAAACCGGGGACGCTCCA
>NZ_JBCHVD010000074.1:0-413 GCF_046736435.1 Arthrobacter sp. LAPM80 | reverse complement strand
CCGCCGGGATGGTCCTTGCCACGGAAGAAGTGGTTGAAACCCACCTCGTACAACGTTGCAGCACCGGCATAGGTGGAGATATGACCACCCACACCCACCTCCGGACGCTGTGCACGGTGGACCATGATCGCAGCATTCCAGCGCATCCACGCACGGTACTTACGCTCGATTTCCTCATTGCCGGGGAACTCCGGTTCCTGATCGGCCGGAATCGTGTTCACATAGTCGGTGGTCGTGACCATGGGCACGCCAACGCTCTGCGCACCAGCCCGCTGAAGCAGGCTTCGCATGATGAACTGGGCACGCTCAGTGCCACGTTCCTGAAGCAACGAATCCAAGGACTCAAGCCATTCGGCAGTCTCTTCGGGATCGCGATCAGGCAGCTGGTTTGTCAACCCGCTAAGGATATGGGA
>NZ_JBCHVD010000073.1:0-423 GCF_046736435.1 Arthrobacter sp. LAPM80 | reverse complement strand
CTGGCCACGAACGCGTTGGAAGCCTTCCGCCGTTCCATCTGGCAACGCACCCGTGAGCTGCCCGATCAGGACATCGCGAAGAAGTTCAAGGGAACCCGCTGGGTACTGCTGAAAAACCCACAGAACCTCACCGAAAAGCAACAGCTCACCTTGGCCGGGCTCGAACGCACCGGAGGGCTGCTCTGGGACGCCTACCAACTCAAGGAATCCCTGCGGGAAGTCTTCGCCGGCGACCTCAACCCCGCGGACGTCATGGAGATGATCACCACCTGGTGCGAGCTCGCCGCCAAATCCAACATCCGCGAGTTCACCAAGGCCGCGGCGACCATCCGCTCTCACACCAAAGGGATCTACGCCGCCGTCACCAGGAAACTCTCCAACGGTCGCCACGAAGGCCTCAACAACAAGATCAGAACCATGACC
>NZ_JBCHVD010000072.1:0-424 GCF_046736435.1 Arthrobacter sp. LAPM80 | reverse complement strand
GGACCTGGTCCGGCGGCAGTTCACGGCACCGGCACCAAACTGTCTCTGGGTGGCGGATATAACGTACATCAAGACGTTTTCCGGCTGGGTGTACGCAGCGTTCGTGCTCGATGTTTTCTCCCGCCGCGTGGTCGGCTGGCAGCTTTCCACCACCATGCACACGGCCCTTGCGCTGGATGCGTTGGAGATGGGCTTATGGACTCGGCGGCGTGATCGAAAAGATGTATCACAACTTATTCACCACTCGGACAGAGGTGTGCAGTATCGTGCCATCCGCTACACCGAGCGCCTCGCCGAGGCTGAGGCTGTCGCTTCCGTAGGGGCCAAGGGTGATAGTTACGATAACGCCATGGCCGAGGCCCTCAACTCACTTTTCAAGGCCGAGCTGATCCGGAACAACGGGCCATGGACGGGCATCAACGAC
>NZ_JBCHVD010000071.1:0-443 GCF_046736435.1 Arthrobacter sp. LAPM80 | reverse complement strand
GGCTCTCCTGACGTAAGTGTGGGTCAGGGTTTGTGTGTTATGGGGCATGGGTAACCCGGTAGATTTGGGAGTTCCTACACTATCCAAATATCGGAGTTACCCATGCGTGCTACCACTCTACTCAACCGCGTCCTGAACCTGCCTGATGTCCGGGTCATCGATGTTGATCCCGGAGCTGACGGTGGGGCTTCTCCGTTGTTGGTGCGGGTGGCGTTGAAGGCCCGCAAGCGCCTTGACTGCCCACACTGCAGCTACTCGACGATGGCCGGATATGACACCCGCTGGGCAGAATCTACGTGGCGGCATCTCGATTTCTGCGGCAGGGTCCTGATGCTCACCATGCTGCGCCGGCGCCTGGTCTGTCCCGTCCATAGGGTTGTGGTGCAGGGCGTCCCGTTTGCTCGGCCGGGCTCCCGGTTCAGTAAGGATTTCGAGGACATGAT
>NZ_JBCHVD010000070.1:0-459 GCF_046736435.1 Arthrobacter sp. LAPM80 | reverse complement strand
GGCTGTTTTGAGGGCGCGGCGGACACTGAATTCGGACACCCCGACCGCGTCAGCGACCGCCTGTTGGGACATACCCGTCGCCCGCAGTTCAACGATCCGTGCCACGACGTCCCCACTGAGCCGGGACGGGGCTTTCGGGCCTCTCTTCTCCGGTGCCAGGGCCGCAACCCCGCCCTCGGCCAGCAACTGGCCCCACATCCACAACGTCCCGACCGAGACCGAAAACGCCGCCGCGACCTTCGTCACCGAGGTGGCCCGCATGCCCGCCAGCTTGACGGCCGCCCACCGGCGCGCAGCCACATCAGGGGTGTCCCAGGAAAACGTCAGCTGCCCACGAATATAGACCTCACCACCATCAGCACCCTCCACCAGTGACACGGCCAGGCCCACCGGCACGGCAGCGGCGACCATCGCTACGGGCAATGGCGGTTGCGTGGTCATGATAGCCATCTTCCCACC
>NZ_JBCHVD010000069.1:0-495 GCF_046736435.1 Arthrobacter sp. LAPM80 | reverse complement strand
ACCACCCAGGCAGTCGGGACTACGCAGGAATCCCAAGAGGCGCCGGAGCTCTCCGTGACGGCACCGACCAGCGACCAGGGGCGCATGCAGCCGGAGCTGCCGATACTGCCAACAACCGTCCCGCGTGCGGGGGAACGCTCGGCAGCGAGGGCCGGGCTGCTGGCAGAAGCTGCCCCGATGTTCGCACCTGCCGCCCGCGTTCCGCACGCGGGGTTGTTCCTGGCCCTGCCCGCCCTGGAAACCACGGGCCTGCTCTCCTGTGCGAAGGACGTCTTTGGTGCCTTGCCGGACGGCTTCTACGGCCTGAACAGCATCTTGGTTGATGGGGTGTTGCGGGCGTTGGCCGGAGAATCCCGGACCGAGGGTGCGACCCGGTTCAACCCGCAGGAACTCGGGCGGGCGCTGGGGTTGGACCGGGCCCCGGAAGTGAAAACGATCCGCCGCCGGATCAAACAACTCGCCGACATTGGTAAGGCTCAGGACTTGATCGCAGCC
>NZ_JBCHVD010000068.1:0-509 GCF_046736435.1 Arthrobacter sp. LAPM80 | reverse complement strand
ATCACCTACGATCCCGCCTACGGCTACGAACTCGGTGTCATCATGCGCGCCGGCCTGGAACGCATGTACGGGCCCGATTCCACCGATCCCAACGTCATGTACTACATCACCGTGTACAACGAGCCGATCGTTCAACCCAAGGCACCGGAGAACATCGACGTCGAGGGCATCAACCGCGGCATCTACCAGCTCAAAAAGAGCGAAGCAACCGGCCCGAAGGCCCAGCTTTTGGCCTCGGGCGTTTCCGTGCCGTGGGCCCTGGAAGCCGCACAGATCCTCGCCCAGGAATGGGGCGTCGCCGCCGATGTCTGGTCAGTGACGTCCTGGACAGAACTGCGCCGCGACGGCCTCGCCGCCGAAGAGGAAGCCTTCCTGAACCCCGACGCCGTAGCCCGCGTTCCCTACATCACCGCCAAAATGGCCGGTGCCCAGGGACCCGTGGTCGCCGTCACCGACTACATGAAAGCCGTCCCGGACCAGGTCCGCCAGTTCATCCCGAACGACTTCGC
>NZ_JBCHVD010000067.1:0-514 GCF_046736435.1 Arthrobacter sp. LAPM80 | reverse complement strand
CGGGACCTTGTGAGGTCAACGAGCTTGCGCAGGTATTCGGAGTAGTCCTTCAGGACGTCCGCCGCACCGATGGTGCCCGGTTCGGTGACCGGGGCGGGCAGGCCCTCGGTCAGGTAGGACTGGGCGAGGTCACGGATCTCGGTGAGTCCGGATTCCGAGGAGAGGGGGACGGCGCCTGCGCGGGTCATTTTCATGCCGTTGTACTCGGCCGGGTTGTGGCTGGCCGTGAAAACGACGCCGGCGGCCTTGAGAATTCCCGAGGCGAAATACAGTTCATCGGTGGAGATCAAGCCCAGCAGCTTCACGTTGGCGCCGCGGCTGGCTGCACCCTCGGCAAAGGCTTGGGAGAAGCCGGGGGAGGAGGGGCGCATGTCCCCACCCACCAGTACCGTCTGGCCGGCCAGGCCCAACACATTGGCAAAGGCCGCGCCCACGGCCTTGACCGAGGCGGTGGTGATGGTTTCGCCCACAATACCGCGGACGTCGTAGGCCTTGAACGAGGAGGACAGGTCAA
>NZ_JBCHVD010000066.1:0-567 GCF_046736435.1 Arthrobacter sp. LAPM80 | reverse complement strand
GCAGCCAATCCCGCACCGTGCTCTGGGGCCGATCAAGCCTGGCAGCGATCTTCCGATGGCCCAGGCCCGCGGCAGCACTGAGTTCCACAGCGTCGGCAATCACTTCGGCATGATCGGCACGGCGGCAAGCAAACACCGCCGGCAACAAGATATGGGTGGCACCGCAGCCACAACACCGCCCCCTGCGCGGGATAAACCGTCGGTTCATCACCGGGACCCCGCAACGGATCACGCGCTCCACCCCGAAACCCCAAGGCCGCAGCCGCCCACGGCACGCCGGGCACATAAGCTCACGGTCAAAGAGCTGGGATTCGACAGCGGCAGGATCGTGGCTTACCGTAAGCAACAGCGCGACTCTTTTCGCGTTAGAACGACCTGGTGCGGCTTCGAAACTGGCACCGGGTCGTTCGTCTTTTAAGATCAGGAACAAAATCCCAGATCAAGGGCTCATCGTCAGCCTGACGCCGCCAACGAAGAACGTCAAGAGGCCAACACCGGAACCCGGCTCACCACGCCACGTTGTCAGGCAACCCGACTACCCGCGGTCATCCAATGCGACGCGCAACA
>NZ_JBCHVD010000065.1:0-714 GCF_046736435.1 Arthrobacter sp. LAPM80 | reverse complement strand
GATCAGGGCATGCACCTTCCGGTCCTTGCCCGTCTGCGAGTCCTTGATGGTGCCCATGTAGGCGAAGTCGATCTGGCACTCCACCCCGGGTTCCCCGTCGGCGACACGCACCGTGGTCGACTTCACCCGGTACCCGCACCGCTCTGTCGCAAAGCGGTGCAGCGTCCGGTACGGCACTTGGCAGCCCTGCCGGGCCAGGAGCTCGTGGACCTTCACCAGGTTCAGCGCCCGGCCAGCCTTCCCGGTCCCGGCGCCCGTGACCCAGTCACGGATCTGCTCCTCATGCCCGGCCAACGCTTCCCACGCCGGCCCGTGCCCGTTCGGCCGTGACGGGCGGACGGCGGCGACCACGGCCCCGACGAGCTCGTCAGTGACCGCATCCGGACCGGCGTCGCGGACTAGGCCCGCCGCCTCCGCGGCCTGCACGTAGCGGCGAGCCGTTTTCCTATCCACCCCGGCCCGCTCGCTCACGGTGCGCAACCCCGCACCGCCAAGCCACGCCCGCAAAACTTCCCGAATCTCAACCACGCTGACCTCCCTGAAAACCATCCCTGTTGACCTCCACGCCGAGAACGCTGACGTGATGATCAAACCGGGAAACGAAGGACGCACCAGCGCAACGCGCCGGACGGTCCCATGACTGGCTAAACAGGTGGTCCCATAAAGGTGGCAAAAAACCTGCTACTACGGTCCCATCCTCCTGGCAGGCGACAA
>NZ_JBCHVD010000064.1:0-729 GCF_046736435.1 Arthrobacter sp. LAPM80 | reverse complement strand
CCAGGACTCCGGATATAGCGAGTTAATTTTTTCGAGATGATGCTTTGTCTTTGACTTCGTAGCGCAGGATGAGGTTGGTGCCGGGGTAGCGGGTTTCGGTGGAGGCGAGGTGGTTGCAAAGCTCGGCGAGGGCGTCGGTTTTCGCTGGGGTCGGCAGCGGATCGAGGCGGATCGTGAGGAATCCTGGAACGGTGGGGTCGATGTCCCCTGACTGGCCGAAGGCTTGGCGCATGAGGGCGTGGGCTTCATTGGAGGCTTTGGCATAGCCGGTATTGGTACGGATCTCCCTGGCGATGGTCATGGCGGTGTTGTAGGCGGCCATGCGGATCCCGGTATGGATCAACTTGACCTCGGTATCCAGGACTTGCTGGCCCGGTGATAGTTTCCCGAGCATGATCTTCGCGGGGATCTTCTTATGCGCCTTCTCGGCTTCTATGAGGGCTTTCTCGGCTTTCCACAACGGTTTCGTGATCGTGTTGTGCATTGTGCTGGTCACCACGACCTTGAGTTCCTTTTGCCCTGCCGGCGCCGTTCGCAGGGCGGTCAGTGCCGCGTCAACGTCCGCAGCAGCCTCGGCGTGATGTTTCCTGGCGGTGAGGAGTTTTTGGTAGGAGGCGTTCTTGGCGGGGTTGGGCACCAACCGCTTGATGTCATCGTCACTGGAAGCGTAGGAGTCGTGGGAGTCAAGGTCAAAGTGCATGCGTGCGTAGCGAAATTGGTTTTCCTGCC
>NZ_JBCHVD010000063.1:0-780 GCF_046736435.1 Arthrobacter sp. LAPM80 | reverse complement strand
GTCCCTCGTGCGCCTGGAGTAGTCGCTGGACCCACAAATCAGGGCTAATGCAAAGTCGTTGGTAGTGGTCTGCTTCTGGCGAGTTTGAGGGCGCGGTGGGCGTTTCTGGCGGTGTGTCTGGTGGCTTTGGCGATGTTGGTCATTCTTCCGATCCGGTAGAGGCTGATGGCGAGAATCCGTAGCGACGCCATGAGGCGGGGTGCATTGCAGGTCCGCACCATTGACTTGTCCTCCAGGGAGACCACGTCCAAAACCCAGTGGAGGCGATTTTCGATCGTCCAGTGTCCACGGACTATGGTTTTCAACTCCGCGGCGCTGGTGGTTTCTGCTGGCAGGGACGTGATGATGTAGACAGTTTCCACACTCCATTTGGTGCCGTTGGTCCGGCGGGATCGGCGGGTGATCTGCGCGGCCTGGGCGACGTGTGGGAAGAGAATGCCAGCATCAATGGCGAACGACCTTGATGCAGCGGGATCCTTTGCGACCGTGGCTCTTGTAGGGCTGTGTGTTGCCGACAGGGACGCCCTTCCGCGGCAGTTCCTTGAGCTGGCGCTGCAGGGACCGCTGATTCCCCTTCACGGTCATGATGTAATGGGCGCTGCGTTTGATCAGGTACTCGGCGTGGGACCGCTGGGTATGGAGTGCATCGGCCGTGATCATCATGCCAGCGAGGTTCTTGATGGTGTTCAGCAGGTCCTCGAAGCAGGTGATCTCGTTGGTCTTTACACCGATGCTGATCTGCCCCAGGATGGTGCCGGTGGCGTGGTCCACGGCGGCCAT
>NZ_JBCHVD010000062.1:0-854 GCF_046736435.1 Arthrobacter sp. LAPM80 | reverse complement strand
GGCGTTGACGAGTTCCCGCCGTTGGAGCCCGATGAGATGGAAAAGGACATGGCCGAGCTGGCCACGTTCGACTCGCTGCTCATTGTCCACGCCGAGGATTCCCGCGCCATTGACCGTGCCCCCACGGCCGAAGGCGACCAGTACGGAAAGTTCCTGGCCTCCCGCCCCCGCGGCGCCGAGAACCTGGCCATTGCCGAGGTCATTGAGCGTGCCCGCTGGACCGGGGCCAGGGCACACATCCTGCACCTGAGCTCCTCCGACGCGCTGCCCATGATTGCCAGTGCCAGGCGCGACGGCGTGAAGCTCACGGTGGAGACGTGCCCGCACTACCTCACACTCATGGCCGAGGAGATCCCGAACGGGGCAACCTCCTACAAGTGCTGCCCGCCCATCCGCGAGGCCGCCAACCGTGAACTGCTGTGGCAGGGGCTGCGCGACGGCGTCATTGACTGCATCGTCTCGGACCACTCACCCAGCACGCTGGATCTGAAGGACCTGGAAAATGGCGACTTCGCCGTTGCCTGGGGCGGGGTTTCCTCCCTTCAGCTGGGTCTGTCCCTGATCTGGACCGAGGCCCGCCACCGCGGCATCCCGCTGGAGCAGGTCATCCGGTGGATGTCCACGGCACCGGCTGACCTGGTCGGCTTGCACAAGAAGGGCAAACTGGCCCCCGGCTACGACGCCGACTTTGCCATCTTCGCCGCCGACGACGCCTTTATCGTCGACGTGAAGAAGCTCAAGCACAAGAACCCCATCACCCCCTACGACGGCCGCGCCCTCTCCGGCGTTGTCCGCCGCACCTTCCTGCGCGGCCACGAACTCGACGGCATCACACCCACGGGCAAGCTGCTGCG
>NZ_JBCHVD010000061.1:0-854 GCF_046736435.1 Arthrobacter sp. LAPM80 | reverse complement strand
AGGACGGCGTCCCTGACGTCGGCCATGGTGACGGCGTCGAGGGCTTCGGCGTTTAGGCGAAGGAACGGTTCGGTGTTGGAGGCGCGTAGGTTGAACCACCAGGTGCCGTCCTTGGCGATGAAGGTCAGGCCGTCGAGTTCGTCAATGGTGACGTCATCGCGCGTGTAGGCCTCGCGGACGCGGGCCACGGCGGCGGGGACGTCGGCTAGTTGGGAGTTGATCTCACCGCTTGAAACGTAGGGTTCGTATTCGCGGCCCAGATCGGATAGTGGGCCGTCCTGCTCGCCGAGGGCGGCCAGGACGTGCATGGCCGCGAGCATCCCGGTGTCGGCGTTGAAGAAGTCACGGAAGTAGTAGTGGGCGGAGTGCTCCCCGCCAAAGACAGCGCCTTCGGTGGCCATGGTGGCCTTGATGAAGGAATGGCCCACGCGGGTGCGCACGGCCCGGCCGCCGTCGTGCTCGATCAGTTCGGGGACGGCGCGGGAGGTGATGAGGTTGTGGATCACGGTGGGGTGTTCCTCGCCAAGGGCCTTGACGCGGGCGATCTCGCGGCGGGCCACCAGCGCGGTGACGGCCGAGGGTGACACGGGTGCGCCGAGTTCATCGATGACAAAGCACCTGTCGGCATCGCCGTCGAAGGCCAGGCCGATGTCCGCGCCATGGGCGATGACGGCGGCTTGCAGGTCCAGGAGGTTAGCCGGTTCCAGCGGGTTGGCCGGGTGGTTCGGGAACGTGCCGTCGAGCTCGAAGTACAGCGGAACGATCTCGAAGGGCAGGCCCTCCAGGAGGGTGTCGCCCAGGACGGCGGGGGTGGTCATGCCTGCCATGCCGTTGCCGGCGTCGACCACGATCTT
>NZ_JBCHVD010000060.1:0-881 GCF_046736435.1 Arthrobacter sp. LAPM80 | reverse complement strand
TCCAGGGCTTTCGAGCACGCCGCCTCCACGGCGGCCGCACCGTACTGGCGAACGAGGCCGATGAGCCGGTAGACGGCGCGCATCCTGGTCCAGGGCAGTGGGTCATCCAGGATTCGTTCGGCGTAGATGCCGATGTTCTCCCCGTGCCCGGCGCACAGCCCGATCAGCTTGGTGATATCCCGCAGCGCGTAAGCACTCTTGTGTTCGGGCAGATCCGCCGCGTCGGTGGAGCGAGTCTCTGGCCGCATCCTCGGGTGGGTCTTGATCAGCTGCCCGCGGTGGTAGATCTTCACCAGCTCACTATCGGCACGCACAGCGACCTGGGAGCCAATGTAGTCCCCGGGTACCGAATACAACGCCTTGCCGATCTCGATATGGTGGTCACTGTGCACCTTGGCATCCTTGAACTCGGGCACATCGTAGTCTGCCGGTGCCGGTAACAACGCAGGGGCTTCCTCTGCGGCAAAGACCTCCGCCGGGCGGGCCTGCGTCGTGCCGTGAACACGCATCCCAGCCTTTTCCTGGCACCAGAACACCGCCCGCACCTGCGCGTCCTCCAGGTCGGCAAAGACCTCGCCGGCGAAGAAATTACCGCGCACATACTGCACCACCCGCTCGACCTTGGATTTGTCTTTTGGTGCTCTCACTCGGGCGGCGTCAGTGGCGAACCCTGCATGGGCGGCGTAATCCAACCAGCCCGTGGAGAAACGTGGGTTTACCGGCTCCGCAGCCGTCACCACCGGCTTCAAATTATCCGGGATCAGGACCTTGAAAACACCACCAAAGAACGCCCAGGCCATCTCGCAGCCGGCGATCACTGCCGCCAGGGTCTGGGTGTAGGTGAGCCAGACAAACATGTGCCGGGAATACACGGCCGTGAA
>NZ_JBCHVD010000059.1:0-888 GCF_046736435.1 Arthrobacter sp. LAPM80 | reverse complement strand
CTGTTTAAAGATGAGAACTCCTGTTAAGCCAGATGGTGTCTAAGCCGCTGGATTGCCAGGAGTTCTCGTATGTCATCTTCTCACTTTGCTTTGTTCATTGACGAATTCGCTCCGCTGGGCGCGGTTCAGGTTGATCCGGGCAAGGTCCTTGCGGCTCTGTGTGAATTGCCGGATCCTCGGAAGAAACGCGGGGTCAGGCACCGTTTCCCGCACTTGCTGGTGATCATGGTCTGTTCAATATTGGCGGGGGCAACGACGCTAGTGGAGATGGCTGAATGGGCCGCTGACACGGCGCGGGACCAGCTGGCTATCTTGGGTATCGGCTCCCCACACGCCACCACTTTGGGGAGGGTATTCGAACGACTTGATGCTGACATGCTGGACCGCTTGGCCGGGGCATGGGCGCAGGGGGCAACGCCCCTGGTCGCGGTCGCTCTCGATGGCAAGGAAGTACGTGGTGCCAAGAATGGCGGCGGTACGCGGGTACATCTGATGGCGGCTATTGATCATGGAACCGGTGCCGTGTTGGGGCAGGTATCGGTGGCCGAGAAATCGAACGAGATCCCCTATTTTTCAACACTATTGGACGGAATCACGGACCTTACCGGTGTGGTCGTATCGGCGGATGCACTCCATACCCAGCGTAAGCATGCCGAGTATCTTCATGGCCGGGGCGCCTTCTATGTGCTCACGGTGAAGGGAAACCAGCCTGGTCTGCACAAGCAATGCGCGGACCTGCCGTGGAAACGAGTCAGGGCAGGGAACAAGACCGTGGAGACCGCCAACGGCCGGGACATTGAGCGGACCGTGAAGTGCGTGAGTATTGCTGAGGGCATCAACTTTCCCCGCGCAGCCCAAGCCGCTCAGATCACCCGAAAGTCACGGCCA
>NZ_JBCHVD010000058.1:0-947 GCF_046736435.1 Arthrobacter sp. LAPM80 | reverse complement strand
GTGTCGCTTGCCAGCGGGATGGGACCACCGCGTTGCCACGAGTATGGGACCACTCGTTAGTGTTATTTAGCATTGCGTGTCTCCTTGTTTTCGTCAAGGGTGGGGCGTCGGTTTCCTGTGGTGCGTTGGCGCCAGGAGGGGCCCTCGATGATCAGGGTGTGGGCGCCTTGGGTGAGTCGGTCGATCGCTGATTGGGCCAGCAGGGTGTCGGCGGTCATGGCCATCCATTCGGCGGGTTCGCGGTTGGAGCTGATGATGGTGGATTTACGCCGGTGGCGTTCAACAACGATTTCGTAGAAGTCGTTGGTCTCGGTGGTGTCCAGGGGCTTGATGGCGAAATCGTCGATGATCAGCATGTCTACGGCGGCGATGCGCCGCATCTCGGCCTCGAGGCTGTTGTCGAGCCGGGCGGCCCGTAGCCGGGTGAAGAGCTTGTCGGCGCGGGTGAAGTGCACGCTCATCCGCCGCCGGATCCCGGCGTGACCCAGGGCGGTGGCGAGGTGGGTTTTCCCGACCCCGACCGGGCCCAGCAGCAGCACGGAATGTCCGGCCTCGGCGAACGCTAGGGTACTCAGGTTCGAAAGGAGCATCCTGTCGTAGCTCAGGTCGTCGGCGTCGTCCCATGCCTCGAGGCGCATCATGGGGTCCAGGCCTGCCCGGGCCGCGCGCAGGGTTGCGGAGCGGGAATCCCGGCGGGAGAGTTCATCGGCGAGGAGCAACTCCAGGAACGCGGCATGGCCCATTTTCTGTTGCCTCGCCAGCACAAGGCGTTCGGGCAGGGTGTCCTTGAGCCCGGAGAGCTTCAGAGCCCGCAGGATCCCGGAGAGCTCACTGCTGACCGGGTCCACCGGCCCCGCCGGGGTGGTGGTGCTGTGCGGGTTCATCGCTGGTCCTCCTGTGCTTTGTGGGCTTGCTCGGAATGAGAAAAGACCAGGCGCAGTTGAATG
>NZ_JBCHVD010000057.1:0-1150 GCF_046736435.1 Arthrobacter sp. LAPM80 | reverse complement strand
GCCGCCCATTCAGCCAAGAACACACCGGCACCCCAGAACACGCCTGAGCTCTCCGCACCGGTGCCGGCATCGGAGCGCGGCCAAGGGCTGGCACTGATGCAGCCGGAGCTGCCGATACTGCCAACAACCGTCCCGCGTGCGGGGGAACGCTCGGCAGCGAGGGCCGGGCTGCTGGCAGAAGCTGCCCCGATGTTCGCCCCTGCCGCCCGTGTTCCGCACGCGGGGTTGTTCCTGGCCCTGCCCGCCCTGGAAACCACGGGCCTGCTCTCCTGTGCGAAGGACGTCTTTGGTGCCTTGCCGGACGGCTTCTACGGCCTGAATGCCATCTTGATTGATGCTGTGGTGCGGGCGTTGGCCGGAGAATCCCGGACCGAGGGTGCGACCCGGTTCAACCCGCAGGATTTAGGGCGGGTGTTGGGGTTGGATCGTGCCCCGGAAGTGAAAACGATCCGCCGCCGGATCGACCAACTCGCCGACACGGGCAAAGCCCAAGAGCTGATCGCCGCCCTTGCTAAACATCACCTGACAGCAACGGGCCCGGGTGGTGAGGACCTGGCCGCGATCCTCTACGTTGACGGGCACGTGCGCGCGTATCAGGGCACGAAAAAGATCGGCAAGCTCTACTCGACCAGACTCAAGTTCCCCGTCCCTGCGACGGAGGAAACCTGGGTCACCGACGCCCACGGCTCACCCGTGTTTGTGGTCATGGCCGAGCCCGGGGCGTCCCTTGCCGGTGAACTCCGTAACCTCCTGCCCGAACTGCGTAAAGCGGTGGGAGACGATCGGCGGGTCCTGGTTGGTTTCGACCGTGGCGGCTGGTCCCCGACCTTGTTCAAACACATGGACGAGAATGGTTTTGATGTGCTGACCTGGCGCAAAGGCGCCACAGCCGAGATCAAGGAAGAACTATTTACCGAGGTCTCCCATACTGATGAGCACGGGGAAACCCGGACCTGGAGTGTGGCGGACACGCTCGTTGATTTGGCCCTGCCAACGACGAAGAAGACCGGGGAGATGTACCAGATCCGCCAGCTCAGCCGTATCGTTCCCGCGAAAGGCAAGGACGGTGGAACACGGCAGATCCACATCCTCACCACCGATAAAGAGTTTCCTGCCGGGGAAGCGGTGTGGCGTATGGGGAATCGGTGGA
>NZ_JBCHVD010000056.1:0-1262 GCF_046736435.1 Arthrobacter sp. LAPM80 | reverse complement strand
ACCACCAAGAAACACCGAACGCCGCCGCGACTTCGGATGCGGCACGGCCAGAATCGATGACGGCGTCCTTGAGGGTTTCCTTCAACCGCGTGGTGGACCGGGCGAACCGCGGCACCTGAGGAGTCGATTCGGCAAATGTCTTTCGAGTACAGAGAGCCTCGTCACAAAAGAGCCGGCGCTTGGTCCACATGAGTCTCACATGCCCGGCGACGAGAATGTCCCGAACCCGCTGGATCCGACGCGAATGGACCCGAGAAGCCAGGACGGAACAACCAGGGCAAGCTGCTGGGAAGTCCGAGGCAACAGTGACGACACGGATACCGGAAACATCGTCGCTGATGACGGAGATGACCTGATAATCAGGCAGATTGAAGAGAGTCGTCGCCGCATCCGGGCACGACTGGGTAGGCTGGATCAAGGCTCGTGGTTCCTGACTTGAGAAGAATGCTAGACACATCCATCTCAGCAGGGCCACGAGCTCCTACTTTGCTACGACACGAACCCCGGATTCACCACGAACCGTGAAGAGCCCTTTAAACAGCCACGGCCCCGTTCGTCTCACATGTTAAGACGCCATCCCCTCATAAAAGACTTTGCAGCCACCCTGATTGGGACCCTTGTCCGCCAACTGGAGAGTATCCCCGAGCTGGCCAAGGCCTCGTTGACGCCCGGGACGATGCGGGATCTCCTGGAATCAATCCCGGATTCCAGAAAACGACGGGGCATCAGGCATGGCCTGACGGGGATCCTGGCCTTGGCGGTCTGCGCGGTGTTGACTGGGGCGGAGTCGTTCGCTGAAATCGCTGAATGGGCTGCCGATACCGGGCGCGGTCCCTTGGCGAAGGCCGGAATAAAGGTCCCCCACGTGACCACGATCCAACGCGTGCTGGCCAAGGTTGATGGGGACGTCTTCGACACTGCCTTCGGTGCGTGGGTCATCGCCCAGGTCCAGGACTCCTGATATCGCGATTTAATAGATCAAACGTGATCTGCGCGATCATGCTAGTTCTGACCCAGCAGAACCGCGAGATGTAGAGGATTTTGGTTGGTCGAAGAGCCTGTTGATCTTGCATCTATTATCTCGCAAAACTAGTCACTCCACGGCAGCGCCATCGACCAAAACGGCTGAAACTCAAGGGACTTGGTTACTGCCTGTCGGGCCGTGACCGGAGTCCTGAGGTCAGGCCCAAGGTCATCGCCATCGACGGAAAGGAAGTGCGCGGGGAAAAGAACGGCGGCGGGGATCGGGTCAACTTGATGGC
>NZ_JBCHVD010000055.1:0-1295 GCF_046736435.1 Arthrobacter sp. LAPM80 | reverse complement strand
CCCTGTGTGGGGTGGGGTTGGTCACTGGGTGTCCTGTTTTTTTGGTTTCCGTGACCGAACAAACGGGTGGGTTTGTTGGTTGGGAACCACATAGTGAACGCGAGCATTTGTTTTATAAAATGTGTGTGGTGTAAGTTATCGGCCTATTAGTACCGGTCAGCTTCACGAGTCTTTAGTCCTCGCTTCCACATCCGGCCTATCAACCCAGTGGTCTAGCTGGGGGCCTCTCACACGGTTAGGTGTATGGAAATCTCATCTTGAAGTGGGCTTCCCGCTTAGATGCTTTCAGCGGTTATCCCTTCCGAACGTAGCTAATCAGCGATGCACTTGGCAGTACAACTGACACACCAGAGGTTCGTCCGTCCCGGTCCTCTCGTACTAAGGACAGCTCTTCTCAAATTTCCTGCGCGCGCAGCGGATAGGGACCGAACTGTCTCACGACGTTCTAAACCCAGCTCGCGTACCGCTTTAATGGGCGAACAGCCCAACCCTTGGGACCTACTCCAGCCCCAGGATGCGACGAGCCGACATCGAGGTGCCAAACCATGCCGTCGATATGGACTCTTGGGCAAGATCAGCCTGTTATCCCCGAGGTACCTTTTATCCGTTGAGCGACGGCCATTCCACAATGTGCCGCCGGATCACTAGTCCCGACTTTCGTCCCTGCTTGAGGTGTCCCTCTCACAGTCAAGCTCCCTTGTGCACTTACACTCGATACCTGATTGCCAACCAGGCTGAGGGAACCTTTGGGCGCCTCCGTTACTTTTTAGGAGGCAACCGCCCCAGTTAAACTACCCATCAGGCACTGTCCCTGACCCGGATTACGGGCCGAAGTTAGATGTCCAAAGTGACCAGAGTGGTATTTCAACGATGACTCCACTACAACTAGCGTTGCGGCTTCACAGTCTCCCACCTATCCTACACAAGCCACTCCGAACACCAATACCAAACTATAGTAAAGGTCTCGGGGTCTTTCCGTCCTGCTGCGCGTAACGAGCATCTTTACTCGTACTGCAATTTCGCCGAGTTTATGGTTGAGACAGCGGGGAAGTCGTTACTCCATTCGTGCAGGTCGGAACTTACCCGACAAGGAATTTCGCTACCTTAGGATGGTTATAGTTACCACCGCCGTTTACTGGGGCTTAAATTCTCAGCTTCGCCAACAAGTTGGCTAACCGGTCCTCTTAACCTTCCAGCACCGGGCAGGAGTCAGTCCGTATACATCGTCTTGCGACTTCGCACGGACCTGTGTTTTTAGTAAACAGTCGCTTCCCCCTGGTCTCTGCGGCCCACAC
>NZ_JBCHVD010000054.1:0-1459 GCF_046736435.1 Arthrobacter sp. LAPM80 | reverse complement strand
ACAATATTTTCAAAAAGCAAATCCACCAGAACCGGTAAACAGCAATTCAACAAACAGCGTCAACAATTCAATCCAAAACTGAACCATAAACCCGGGGTTTTCGTTCCCCCAACAAGCGGGGCAACTCGAAAAACAATACACACCTTTCAGCCACATAGCCAACTGAAAGCACGTGACCCTGACCACCTCCCCCACCCCGCCCCCAAGAAGTCCCCGCCATCGCGAACCACGGATCAGCCCGCAGGGGGCACGGCCGAACAAAACCACAGCCCCGCCCGGCACCCACACCCCAACGGCCACCAGAGCAGCGGCGGCGCTGAGATCATCGAGGATAGGGGAACCCCCGGCCCCGCCGGCAATAGCAACCCCATGGCCATAACCCAACCGGCACAGGCGGCAGGCAGCAGGCGGCAGGCGGCAGGCGGCCTAGGGCAGACATGCCATGAAGCAGATCGCAAATGTGAGGACGCGTGCTGGCCGATAACTGCTGCAGGCCCACTTGGCTGCCAGCCACTGACAGCTGGTGCCCGCAAAAGTCCCGGCACCGCACACAACACCAACCAGAAACCGAAACACACCCACCCTCACCAGCTCGACGCCGCACCGCACCAAGAACCCCAGCATCATCGCCTGTCCCCTGACATAATCAGGCAATCCCGCTCCCCCGCAGCGTCCCGCCGCCAGGTTCCCATGATGAGCCCTGCCCGTGACTGTCGGTGAATACCCAGCCAGACGCCGTGCCCGCCCGTTCCCGGAGGTCCCAACGTATAAGGGAAGGGCCAGGTAGTTGTCACAACTGCTGGATCGCAGACAGAGGGTGAAGGCAGGAGCATGCCCATGGAAGCAGGCTCGCGCCCAGGCACAGGCACACAGTCCCCCAGATGGAGCAGGCCACCAGGCCAGCCCCGGTCCCCATCACAAGACCACTTCGCCGCAACACATAAGGCCGGCCTGCCTCGATACCGGCCTGCCTGCTGTGATGAGGCCTGTTGGCCAAGGGACCAGCAAGGCGATATACCCCACCCCCCGTGGTGTTCCTCACCCTGACATTCACAGGATCACGGTCAGGGGCCCCTGGATGGCACCGCTGTCCACCGCACCAACGACTACGACCATGCAATCTCCGAACATCACTGGGACGACGGAGTCGCCCGGAAGCTGAGCCGCTTGTGGGTTGGCGTCACTGTCGGTTGGCACCCAAATACCCCACAGCCTGCCCAGATGCCAGAGCGTCGGAATGATCCTGCCCGTGGACAGTCTCGCAGCTTGACCGCCTGAAAGGACGAACGAAACAGACCGCGATGGCACAGAAAGCCCCGGGAGAAAACAGTCATGTTCTCACCGGGCGCGGCACGGCATTACACCCCCTGGCACTGACTGCGCTCCCCCGGGGTGGTCGGCTGGCACGCCGGGGATGAATGAAAGCCTGAAGAGCCTGTTAAACAGCTGTGGCCGCCTG
>NZ_JBCHVD010000053.1:0-1480 GCF_046736435.1 Arthrobacter sp. LAPM80 | reverse complement strand
AGGGATCGGTGGCGCCATTCCTCCATGGTCAATACCTTGGAGTTTGCGCTGTCCACCTCGAATATCTTCTCCATGTCCGAGGCAAAGGCGTCGTCATGAATTTCCAGATTAATCTCGTAATTCCCTGTCAGGCTCAGCCTGTCAATGTTGGCGCTGCCCACAGTGGACCAACTGCCATCGATTGTCGCTGTCTTGGTGTGGATCATTGCATTGCGGTAGAGCAGGATGGTCACGCCGTCCTTGAGCAAGGACTTGTAGAAGCCGCGGGAAAGCCAGTCGGAGAGAACATGGTTTGAATCCTGCGGCAGGATGATGCGAACATCAACACCCCGCTGGCTCGCGGCCAGCAGTGCCCTGAGGATTTGCTGGTCGGGAATGAAGTAGGCCATTGTCACGTAGATGTGGTGCTGGGCGCGGGCGATGGCATCGAGGTAGACACCGCGGATGGGGTAGACAAGGTTCGCGGGGAGGTTGTTGACCGCGCGGACCCGGGGCTCCCAAACCTCCGGATTCAGGTGCTGTATTTGCGGCCGTGAGCCCGAGGCGTTCTCATTCCAGACTGTCACGAAGGCCTGTCTTAGATCCCACACAGAGGGCCCCATCAGTCGCAGGTGGGTATCCCGCCACTCGGTGGCGTACAGGGAGCCGATGTTGTAGCCGCCCACGAAACCGACCCGGTCATCGACGACCAGGAGCTTGCGGTGGTCCAGCCCTGTGCCCCCCAGGGTCTTGGTGAACATGGACGTGCGGATCATGGGGAAACGGTAAACGTGAACATCCGGGTGAAACAGAAAAAATGAGGATGGTACGACCAGGTTCGCGAACGCGTCGTAGATGATAAAGACCTCTACCCCGCGTTCTGCCGCTTTGTTAACTGCGTCTTTGAAGGCCTGACCTGTTTCGTCATCTTTCCAAATGAAAGTTTCGATCAGGATGCTGGACTGAGCCTCATTGATCTCCTGAAGCATGTCCCGGTACAGGTCTGCACCGAACGTGTACGTGGTGATCTTTGTATCGGCAATGGTCTGTTCGAAAATACCGGGGTGCGGGAAGCCCTTACGTTTGCTCCGATGCCGCTTTTTGACCGTGTCCAAGACTACGAGACCGGCAATGACGGCCCCTTGCACCCCGAATAATGCCAACAGTGACCGAACCACGGTTTTCCGAGCGACCCTGACAACAGGCTCCGCGACTAATTCATCCATTGTTCGAGTCTACGGGGTATCCGAACCCGCGGGCCGTGGAGATTAGGAGGCCATCGCAAACCAATAGGAGCGCTGACTATGCCAACGGATCATCGCGGGAATGGCCGCAAAGTCGCGTCCGCGAACTTTTGGAGTTGCGGGACAAAAGGCCAATGATTGTGGAGTTAAGCCTTGTTGCGCACTTGGCGCATGATTGCCATGACGGCGCCAACCACCAAGAGGATAATCCCGATCCAGAGCAGGAACATTGCAGCTTTCACGGCAATGCCGAGGAC
>NZ_JBCHVD010000052.1:0-1556 GCF_046736435.1 Arthrobacter sp. LAPM80 | reverse complement strand
GCCTCTCCCGGCATGTACGCCCGCGCTTTCATGGAGGGGCGCCTGTCCGAGGAGGACATGGACGGGTTCCGTCAGGAGAAGTCTCGTGAGGGTCATGCCCTGTCCTCGTACCCGCACCCGCGCCTGATGCCCAACTTCTGGGAATTCCCGACGGTTTCGATGGGCATTGGCCCGATGAACGCGATCTACCAGGCACAATCCAACCGCTACCTGCATAACCGCGGCATCAAGGACACCTCCGACCAGCAGGTCTGGGCCTTCCTTGGCGATGGTGAAATGGACGAGCCCGAGTCGCGTGGCCTGCTTCAGCTGGCCGCCAATGACAAGCTGGATAACCTGAACTTCGTCATCAACTGCAATCTGCAGCGCCTTGATGGCCCGGTGCGCGGCAATGGCAAGATCGTCCAGGAACTCGAGGCGTTCTTCCGTGGCGCTGGCTGGAATGTCATCAAGGTCCTGTGGGGCCGTGAGTGGGATGACCTGCTCGCCAGGGACACCGATGGGTCCCTGGTTGATGTCATGAACACCACCTTGGACGGGGACTACCAGACGTACAAGGCCGAGTCCGGCGGATTTGTGCGTGAGCACTTCTTCGGCCAGACCCCGCAGACCAAGGAACTGGCAGCTCACCTCAGCGACGACGAGGTGTGGAATTTGAAGCGTGGCGGCCATGATTACCACAAGGTGTATGCCGCGTATAAGGCTGCCGTGGAGTTCAAGGGCAAGCCCACCGTCATTCTGGCGCACACCGTGAAGGGCTACGGCCTGGGCACGCACTTCGAGGCCCGCAACGCCACGCACCAGATGAAGAAGCTCACCTTGGCTGATTTGAAGAACTTCCGCACGCACCTGCGCCTGCCGATCTCCGATGAGGTCCTGGAAGCGGATCCGTACCGTCCCCCGTACTACCACCCCGGCATGGACACACCGGAAATTCAGTACATGATGGAGCGCCGCGCCGCGTTGGGCGGTTTCGTTCCCGAACGCCGTTCCAAGCACACCGAGGTCACCTTGCCCGGGGATAAGACCTACGAGGTCGCCAACCGTGGCTCGGGAAAGCAGCAGGCAGCCACCACCATGTCCTTCGTGCGCCTGCTCAAGGACTTGATGCGTGATAAGGACTTCGGTGCGCGTATTGTCCCGATCATCCCGGATGAGGCCCGCACCTTCGGCATCGACGCGTTCTTCCCGACAGCGAAGATCTACAACCCCAACGGGCAGAACTACCTCTCCGTGGACCGCGATTTGGTGTTGGCGTACAAGGAATCCGTTTCGGGGCAGATCGTCCACGCAGGCATCAACGAGGCCGGCTCCGTCGCGGCGTTCACCGCCGCCGGCACCGCGTACGCCACCCACGGTGAACCGTTGATCCCGATCTACGTGTTCTACTCCATGTTTGGCTTCCAGCGCACCGGGGATTCCTTCTGGGCCGCCGGGGACCAGATGACCCGCGGGTTCATCATCGGCGCGACCGCCGGGCGGACCACCCTGACCGGTGAGGGCCTCCAGCACGCTGACGGGCACTCCCCGATCCTGGCCGCAACGAACCCGGCAGT
>NZ_JBCHVD010000051.1:0-1816 GCF_046736435.1 Arthrobacter sp. LAPM80 | reverse complement strand
TGTGGTTGTTGTTTGAGAACTCAATAGTGTGCCAAGTTTTATTGATACCAATTTATTTATATTGAATTGGTTATTTGACTGGTTGTTGCCGCCCCTGTGGTGACGGCTGGTCTATAGCTGGTTTCGAATTTAGTGCATCGCTTCATCATCTTTTTCCGGTGTGTTGTGGTGTGTCTGTTTAGTTATTAACGGAGAGTTTGATCCTGGCTCAGGATGAACGCTGGCGGCGTGCTTAACACATGCAAGTCGAACGATGAACTGGCGCTTGCGTCGGGGATTAGTGGCGAACGGGTGAGTAACACGTGAGTAACCTGCCCTTAACTCTGGGATAAGCCTTGGAAACGGGGTCTAATACTGGATATTGACTTTTCCTCGCATGGGGTTTGGTTGAAAGATTTATTGGTTTTGGATGGACTCGCGGCCTATCAGCTTGTTGGTGAGGTAATGGCTCACCAAGGCGACGACGGGTAGCCGGCCTGAGAGGGTGACCGGCCACACTGGGACTGAGACACGGCCCAGACTCCTACGGGAGGCAGCAGTGGGGAATATTGCACAATGGGCGAAAGCCTGATGCAGCGACGCCGCGTGAGGGATGACGGCCTTCGGGTTGTAAACCTCTTTCAGTAGGGAACAAGGTCAGTGTTTAGCTGGTTGAGGGTACCTGCAGAAGAAGCGCCGGCTAACTACGTGCCAGCAGCCGCGGTAATACGTAGGGCGCAAGCGTTATCCGGAATTATTGGGCGTAAAGAGCTCGTAGGCGGTTTGTCGCGTCTGCCGTGAAAGTCCGGGGCTCAACCCCGGATCTGCGGTGGGTACGGGCAGACTAGAGTGATGTAGGGGAGACTGGAATTCCTGGTGTAGCGGTGAAATGCGCAGATATCAGGAGGAACACCGATGGCGAAGGCAGGTCTCTGGGCATTAACTGACGCTGAGGAGCGAAAGCATGGGGAGCGAACAGGATTAGATACCCTGGTAGTCCATGCCGTAAACGTTGGGCACTAGGTGTGGGGGACATTCCACGTTTTCCGCGCCGTAGCTAACGCATTAAGTGCCCCGCCTGGGGAGTACGGCCGCAAGGCTAAAACTCAAAGGAATTGACGGGGGCCCGCACAAGCGGCGGAGCATGCGGATTAATTCGATGCAACGCGAAGAACCTTACCAAGGCTTGACATGAACTGGAAACGCTTGGAAACAAGCGCCCCGCTTGCGGTCGGTTTACAGGTGGTGCATGGTTGTCGTCAGCTCGTGTCGTGAGATGTTGGGTTAAGTCCCGCAACGAGCGCAACCCTCGTTCTATGTTGCCAGCACGTGATGGTGGGGACTCATAGGAGACTGCCGGGGTCAACTCGGAGGAAGGTGAGGACGACGTCAAATCATCATGCCCCTTATGTCTTGGGCTTCACGCATGCTACAATGGCCGGTACAATGGGTTGCGATACTGTGAGGTGGAGCTAATCCCAAAAAGCCGGTCTCAGTTCGGATTGGGGTCTGCAACTCGACCCCATGAAGTCGGAGTCGCTAGTAATCGCAGATCAGCAACGCTGCGGTGAATACGTTCCCGGGCCTTGTACACACCGCCCGTCAAGTCACGAAAGTTGGTAACACCCGAAGCCGGTGGCCTAACCCCCTTGTGGGGAGGGAGCTGTCGAAGGTGGGACTGGCGATTGGGACTAAGTCGTAACAAGGTAGCCGTACCGGAAGGTGCGGCTGGATCACCTCCTTTCTAAGGAGCACCAAGCATCACACCATGACCTGCATGGGCCATGGTAGTGATGGGAGGAGTAAAGACCTACAGCGAGAACGATTGTTTCTCGGT
>NZ_JBCHVD010000050.1:0-1836 GCF_046736435.1 Arthrobacter sp. LAPM80 | reverse complement strand
CCGATAGGGTCAGCTCCGATTCCTGCCATGGTGGCACGCAACCCCTAGCCAAAAAGGTGCGGGGCGGGCAAGGGATGCATACAGATGCACTTGCCTTGCCCGCCCCTTAGGGTGAATTGCTGTGGTCGTCTCAAGCTGTCGACGACCATGCTGCTGCTGGTATTGCTGGTATTGCTGGTGTTGCTGTATCCGTCTCCCACTGCTTGACGGCCTGGTATTGCTGGTGTTGCTGTGGTCGTCTCAAGCTGTCGACGACCACGTATTGCTGGTGTTGCTGTGGTCGTCTCAAGCTGTCGACGACCACGTATTGCTGGTGTTGCTGTGGTCGTCTCAAGCTGTCGACGACCACGTATTGCTGTATCCGTCTCCTACTGCTTGACGGCCCGGTATTGCTGCAACGGTGCTTCCCCCTCGACAATCAACTACAACTACTTTGAACGGGGGAACTTCCGTTCTCTTTTTCTTACGAGAAAAAATATAACCACTCTTTTAAATCTCGTCAAGTCGACTTTGGACGGTCTGAGGTCGATCGCATTTTGCGGTTGGCTCGGGGAGCGACCAACCTTGTGTCTAGCAATGGTTCAGCGGCACGTCTCCTACAATCGGGAAACCGCGCAAACCCCAATCGTGTCCACCAAACCGGGCTCGCTCCACCAGAGCTCCGGATGGTTTTAGGTTTGTTGGGGGTGGCGGGTGTCAGGGTTGGTGGCGGCCTGGGTGTGTCTTTGTGTTCCGGTTCGGTCCGGGTGGCGTGTGAGTTTGTCTTTGAGGGCCGTGTTTTCGGTTTCCAGGGCTAGGACCAGGCGGATGCCGGAGAGGTTGAGCCCTTGGGCGAGGAGTTCTGCGATCCGTCGCAGGGTCACCAGGTCGTTCTCGCTGTATCGGCGCGTTCCCCCGTCGGTGCGCCATGGTTCCAGGAGTCCCTTGCGGTCGTAGAGGCGAAGGTTTTGCTGGCCCGTGCCCACGAGCTCGGCCGCGACGGAGATCGCGTACACCCCGCGTGCCCGCGGATCCCGGATCACCATGCCTCGCGCCCCTCCCTTCCTTGCCTTTTGGCTTCGAAATTTGAGGCCTGCGAAAAACCTCTTGCACCAGTGTGGCAGACGTGTTATAAAAAATCTATGCCATCCACAACAGGTAATGGCATGGGCCAACAAGGAGAGATTGCATCAAGTGACACTGACGAGGAGTGATTTAGCCATGTTGATGCGTACAGACCCGTTCCGTGATCTCGACCGCCTTGCCCAGCAGGTGCTGGGCACACCGGCCCGTCCTGCCGCGATGCCAATGGACGCGTGGCGTGACGGGGATATTTTCAGGGTGGAGTTTGACCTGCCGGGGGTGAGTCCGGACTCGATCAGCCTGGATGTGGAACGCAATGTGGTCACCGTTCGGGCCGAACGTCCCGCCTTGGACGGGGAGAAGGAGATGCTCGCTTCCCAACGGCCGCGGGGCGTGTTCAGCCGCCAGCTGGTCCTGGGGGAGAACCTGGACACGGAGAACATTCAGGCCAGTTACGACACCGGCGTCCTGAACCTGCGCATCCCCGTGGCCGAGCGCGCCAAGCCGCGCAAGATCGCCATCACCACCAGGGACGATGAACGCCAAGCCATCAACGCCTGAACCACATCAACGCCTGAACCAAGCAAACGCATTCCTGATAGCACCCTGATAGCTGTACGACCCCGAAAGGAGGACAACGCAGAGACGAGATAGGTATTCTCCCCGACAGGGAGGGCAGAGCAACTGCCCCACAGAAACAGAAACAGCAATCGTATCACGCGGTAGTCAGCGCCGCAGCGACCAATACGCACCAAGAGGCGCGTACCAAAGAAG
>NZ_JBCHVD010000049.1:0-1949 GCF_046736435.1 Arthrobacter sp. LAPM80 | reverse complement strand
GGGCGAGTTCTAGCGGTCGTTGCAACACCCCTTGAAAACGGGAGTTGCTCCACCCATGGATTCACCGTCAATTAATGATGCTTTCTTAACGGAAAAGTCACCTTTGGGGATAGGCACTGATTTGGCTGCCCAACCGCTGGGTAAGCGCGCGTACCGGCGTTACTCGGCAGCTGATCGGGCCAGGTTCTTCGCCGCGTTCGAGCGGTTGGGAAGCATCCCGGCAGCGGCTCGGGAACTCGGGTTCAACCCGGTCACGTGCCGTTCCTGGACCGGCTCTCCCACCAAGGAACGCGGCCAGAAATACAGCCAGTCCCAGCGGGACGAGTTCTTCGTCGTCCTGGACCGGGCAGGGAGCGTGAGCGCCGCGGCGAAGGTGTTGGGCATCAACGTCCAAACGTGTTTCCATTGGGCCTACGAGGTCGGCGCGGTCACCCGAAAGCCCCATGCGGCCTCGGGGAAAACGGGGCGGGCCACGCCGGCGCAAAAGGAAGAGTTCCTCGCCGTTCTCGTCCGTGTGGGCAGCATCAGTGTCGCTGCCAGGGAGACCGGGGTGCCCCTGTCCCAGTGCGCCAATTGGGCCCGCCACGCCGGGATCAAGTCCATCCGTGCCGGTGGTGGCACACGTGCTGAATACCTTCGGTTGCGCGAGGCAGGCAACAGTCGCAAGGAGGCCGTCGCGGCCGCCGGCGCAAACCCACGAAGCGCCTATCGGTGGGAGATGCAACGCAAGGTGGCCAGCGCCGGTCCCGATGAGACCAAGAGGGCGGAAATGCCGTATAACCGGGGGGTGATTACCGCTTGTAACGAACCATTGGCACCCACCGCCGGGGAAGTCCCGCCGCCAGCAGGACCAGTTGCGGTGGCCGGGCCTGCACAGGCGCCCGAACCCGTCGTGGTGGCGTTGGAGGCCCTGGAACAGCCCGTCAGCGCCCGCTATCTCTCGCTTCCCGAGCGGGAGAGGATCGCGGACCTGCTGGCCCGGGACACGTCCCTGCGGGCCATTGCCCGCGCACTGGGCCGCTCCGCCGGATCGATCAGTCGCGAGGTTGCCCGTAACAGCCACCCGGTGCTGGGCTACCAGCCCTATGGGGCCCACCGAAAAGCCACCACGGCACGAGCCCGGCCCAAGCCCAGTAAACTGGCCACTGACGGTCCGCTGCGCGAGTACGTGAAAGAGAAACTACTCACACGCTGGTCCCCGGAACAGATCTCCAAAGTGCTGATCAAGGAATTCCCCCATGACGAGCAGATGCGTGTGAGCCACGAAACGATCTACCAATCCCTCTTCATCCAAGCCCGCGGCGGCCTCAAACGCGAGGTTCAAACGGCATTGCGGACCGGGCGGACCCGCCGCAAAAAACACAAGAACCCGGAAGAACGCACCAGCCGTTTCAGGGACCCGATGATCAACATCTCCGAACGCCCACCCGAGGTCGAAGACCGTGCCGTGCCAGGCCACTGGGAGGGGGACCTGATCACCGGCGCCCACAACCAATCCGCCATCGCGACCCTGGTCGAGCGCACCACACGCTACGTCATGCTCGTGCATCTGCCCGGGGACCACACCGCTGAAACAGTGCGCGACGGACTGATCAAAACCATGTCCACCCTGCCAGCCCACCTGCGCGGTTCCCTGACGTGGGACCAAGGCGTGGAAATGGCCAAGCACAAAGCCTTCAGCGTCGCCACCGACATGGATGTCTACTTCTGCGATCCGCACAGCCCCTGGCAACGCGGCTCCAATGAAAACACCAACGGCCTGCTGCGCCAGTACTTCCCCAAAGGAACCGACCTGTCCGCCTACGGACCCGAAGACCTCGAACACGTCGCCCAGGAACTCAACGCACGCCCACGCAAAACGCTCAACTGGAATACACCAGCCGAGCAACTTCATGATCTACTAATAACCAACTAAACACCAGGTGTTGCAACGACCCCTAGAATTCAAG
>NZ_JBCHVD010000048.1:0-1970 GCF_046736435.1 Arthrobacter sp. LAPM80 | reverse complement strand
ACGGCCGCCCCCTTCCGGGGCGGCCACAGCTGTTTAAAGGGAACCGCTGCCGATCACGAATCTGCGATGCCCATGGCCGCCCCCTTCCGGGGCGGCCACAGCTGTTTATCAGGCTCTTTAGGCTCTCATTCATCCCCCGGCGTGCCAGCCGACCACCCCGGGGGCGCAGTCAGTGCCAGGGAGTGTTCAGTGCCAAGGAGTATTCAGCGCCAGGGAGTGTAATGCCGTGCCACGCCCAGCGCCGCCAACACTGCCAGCGCGCGACTGGGCTGTTTCCAGGGACCGTTTCCAGGGTCCGTTTCGGCCCGCGGCCCCGGTCTTGCCTGACTGCCTGCCCTGAGGGTCATTGCAGCTCGTGGCCGGGAGAACCTGGTAGAGGCAGGCCACCAGGGGGAGGGGCTGTCGGTGGCATCCCGGCAGGCTCTGGTGTCGCCTGCCAGCGGGATGGGACCACCGCGTTACCACCAGTATGGGACCACTCGTTAGTGTTATCGCCAACCGAAAGGAGGGCTATTGATGCCGGCGGGAGAAGGGGTCCATCCTGGTGCGTCTTTGATGGTGATCCTGTGGATGATCAGGGGACGTTCGGCCAGGTACCGAGCTCTGCCTCCGAGGGTGGTGTCAGGCATCCGAGCTCCCGCACCTGTTATCGAGCGCGTTGTTGGACGATGGCGGCGTCGCCTTAAATGACGATGAGATTGATGGTCTGCTCGTCATGGTGACGTGGTGGTCGTCAAAGCTTTCGGGTGCTTAGGAATGGTTTTCAGTGTCGTTGACATGGTGACGGGTGTTTCAGGGCATGGCAAAGTACGGTCTCGTCTCTGTTTGGGTGCGCAGGGGCGGGCTGAGTAGGTTACCTCGTGTGAAGTATCCGATCACGGTCCAAGGTGGCAGCTCGGCACTTGGCCGGTGGTTGTAGGCCAGCGCGGCGCCTGCCAAGATATTCAGACTCCACCCGAGCAGGCTCAGCCCCTGCCTGGAGCGGAACAGCATCTCGGGGCTGAGGCGGAATGCGTGCTTCACTGCCTGTTCGTGCAACCAATGAGCGTGCTTCTGCGGTACCCGGCGCAACCAGGGCCGCACCGTGAAGTGAGGCCGGCCCAGCTGGGCGGCAATCGTATAGTGGGCCGCTGCCGGCGGGCTTGGCCGCCAGCGCGGTCCCGATAACCTCCACAGTGTCGGCCCGGCGCAAGACCAACGAAGCTGGCAACAGGACCTGGGTGCGCCGGCAGTCCGCACACCGGGCTCGCCGCGGCAGTACGTTCAGCCGCTCCTGGCTCAGGCCGCGCACGGTGCGGTGCCGGGCGTGCCCGTGGGGGCGCAGCGGCGTCGAGATATGAGGGCACGGTATTTCGCCCGCCATCGAGGCCGTCTCGGCTTGCTCGGGGCTGCCCACGACCATCATCGTGCCCGCTTCTCGTCCTACACCCAAAGCTCATGTCAATGACTCTTGGCTACCACGCCCAGGCGGGGAAGGGGCCACTTCGTGGAGAACAGCGAAGCCACGGAACGAAGGAATCACTCCACCACGGGCGGACCGAGCAAAACCATGCCGCCAATTTGGTTGATCAGAGATTTCGGACGGCGGCAGGAATAGCGGATCTGGTCCTCACGCTGACGCCGCCAACGAAGCGCAAACCACATCAGCTACATCGTCACCCACAACGACCAATGCGCCCCAAACAACGCGACGCGTAACAGCATCCAGTGCATGGGTGTTGTGCTCGCTGACGCGGGACCTTTCACCGCCGGGATCACCGGTGCACTACCGGGTTCACCGGGCCACCGGCGGGAGGCCACTGCTTCTGGGGCCGGGGAAGGTTGATGGCAGGGCAGCCCCGCTTGGGCGGGTGGGGGGCTGCGGGGCGGTGCCGTACATGTCCCTCATGCCGGGTGGGTTCTGGGGGTGGGTGTGGGTTTGTGCCCGGGTGGCCGGCGATGTGTGTGGGTTTGTTGTGATGGGGGGAGTG
>NZ_JBCHVD010000047.1:0-2048 GCF_046736435.1 Arthrobacter sp. LAPM80 | reverse complement strand
GGTTGCTCAAGGGTGGAATATCAATAAAATAGGTGCCTGTCGGCACGAGGCAATCTGATGTTAGTACAGCGACCACCTGTGGTTGCGGGGAAAACATCATCAAGGATTGAGTCGTGGCGGTGGGTGGTGTTTGGCACACTGTTGGGTCCTGAAACAACAACAAAACCACCCCCTGTGGGGTGGGAGTGTTGTTGCTTTCTGGTTTCCTGCACACAACCAAACCGGTCGTTGTGCGACACACAATTTTTTTGTGTGTTGTGCGTGGTTGGGGATGGTGTGTGGTGGGGTTGTTGTTTGAGAACTACATAGTGAACGCGAGCATCTTTATAAAGAAGCAATTTCTTTGAGATAATTTGAACCTGGATCTGATGCTGTTGAGCCCTTTTGGGGTTTGGTGGTGTTGGTTTTCATGGTTCTCTCGATAGTGTTTTGTTGACCGCATGTGTGTGGTCAAGTTTTTAAGGGCACACGGTGGATGCCTTGGCATTAGGAGCCGAAGAAGGACGTAGGAATCTGCGATAAGCCTCGGGGAGTTGATAACCAAACTTTGATCCGAGGGTGTCCGAATGGGGGAACCCCGCTACCCGTCGCAAGGCGAGGTGGTGACCTGCATCTGAATATATAGGATGTGTGGAGGGAACGTGGGGAAGTGAAACATCTCAGTACCCACAGGAAGAGAAAACAATAGTGATTCCGTTAGTAGTGGCGAGCGAACGCGGAACAGGCTAAACCGTGTCATGTGTGATAGCCGGCGGGCGTTGCATGGTGCGGGGTTGTGGGACTTACCGATCCAGTTCTGCCGGACTGGGAAGGGGAATGGTGCATGTATAGGTGAACGGTTTTGAATGGCCGACCGTAGAGGGTGAGAGTCCCGTAACTGAAATGCAGTGCACTCCCTTGGGTGAGTATCCCAAGTAGCACGGGGCCCGAGAAATCCCGTGTGAATCTGTCAGGACCACCTGATAAGCCTAAATACTACCTAATGACCGATAGCGGACAAGTACCGTGAGGGAAAGGTGAAAAGTACCCCGGGAGGGGAGTGAAATAGTACCTGAAACCGTGTGCTTACAATCCGTTAGAGCAGGCGTGCACCCTTGGGTGTAGTTGTTCCTGTGATGGCGTGCCTTTTGAAGAATGAGCCTGCGAGTTAGTGTTACGTCGCGAGGTTAACCCGTGTGGGGAAGCCGTAGCGAAAGCGAGTCTGAATAGGGCGAGTTTAGTGGCGTGATCTAGACCCGAAGCGAAGTGATCTACCCATGGCCAGGTTGAAGCGCGTGTAAGAGCGCGTGGAGGACCGAACCCACTTCAGTTGAAAATGGAGGGGATGAGCTGTGGGTAGGGGTGAAAGGCCAATCAAACTTCGTGATAGCTGGTTCTCCCCGAAATGCATTTAGGTGCAGCGTTGCGTGTTTCTTACCGGAGGTAGAGCTACTGGATGGCTAATGGGCCCTACAAGGTTACTGACGTCAGCCAAACTCCGAATGCCGGTAAGTCAGAGCGTAGCAGTGAGACTGTGGGGGATAAGCTTCATAGTCGAGAGGGAAACAGCCCAGACCACCAACTAAGGCCCCTAAGCGTGTGCTAAGTGGGAAAGGATGTGGGATTGCTTAGACAACCAGGAGGTTGGCTTAGAAGCAGCCATCCTTAAAAGAGTGCGTAATAGCTCACTGGTCAAGTGATTCCGCGCCGACAATGTAGCGGGGCTCAAGTACACCGCCGAAGTTGTGGATTTCAAACAGTACCCAAGCCAGGTTTTCCTGGTTCAGGGGTTTGGAGTGGTAGGGGAGCGTCGTGTGGGCATTGAAGCCGCAGTGTGAACTAGCGGTGGAGCCCACACGAGTGAGAATGCAGGCATGAGTAGCGAAAGACGGGTGAGAAACCCGTCCGCCGAATGATCAAGGGTTCCAGGGTCAAGCTAATCTGCCCTGGGTAAGTCGGGACCTAAGGCGAGGCCGACAGGCGTAGTCGATGGACAACGGGTTGATATTCCCGTACCGGTGAAGAACCGCCCATATTGAACCAGTGATACTAACCGCCCAAACTTTACA
>NZ_JBCHVD010000046.1:0-2116 GCF_046736435.1 Arthrobacter sp. LAPM80 | reverse complement strand
TACCGGGCAGGTGTTGGGTATCGTGGACGGCCGCGACAGCCGCGGCGTGGGCACCTGGCTCAAAGCCCGCCCCGCCAGCTGGCTTTCCTGCATTGAGACCGTCGGCATCGACCCCTCAGCCGCGTTCCGAAAGGCCCTGCGCGAGAATCTGCCCGACGCTGCTGTCAGCGTCGATCACTTCCACATGGTGCATTTGGCCAACGACATGCTCACCCAGGTTCGCCAACGAGTCTCCCGGGAACAGAACGGGCGCCGCGGCCTAAGAACAGACAAAGCATGGGCCCACCGGCAACTGTTGCTGCGCGGCTACGACACGCTCTCCGACGCTGGCAAGAAACGCCTCGATGACGTCTTCGCCACAGATGACCCGAGCCAGGAACTCGTGGCCGCCTGGGGAGTCAAGGAAGCCTTGCGGCTGATGCTCTCAACCAGTAATCCGGCCAGCGTGGAAGACCGGAAAGCGTTCTTTGAACGGCAGGTCAAGGCAGCGGCCATGAAGGAAACCGACCGGCTGCAAAAGACCGTGACCAAGTGGTGGCCAGAGATTCAAACACTGCTCGCCACCCGGGTGACAACGGCGAAGGTCGAGGCCGCGAACACGATGATCAAAAACATCAAGAGGATTGCCCGCGGGTTCCGCAACCCGACCAACTATCAATCACGTATCCTATTGAGAAGTGCCTCCCGGACGGTGGCATGAATTCATCTCAGCGGGCTGGTATTCACCACGAAACGCGAAGAGCCACATATCTAAGAGGGGAACATACCATCGCCCGATCACTGCTCGAATACGGCGGATTCAGACCAAAACTACACTCTGGATTCTGAAGAGCCCCTAAATATTCAATAAATCAATACAGTCAAATTTTGATTTTATTCAATAATACTATCTTACTGGATAAAATTCGCCGTATAGTAAGCCACTGAAATAGGATTGCTGTAGCATAACCAATGACCTGGCCTAGTAGAGTACCGACCGCACCCAGAAATACGGTCAAAGTGACGAGAGCTGATATCCCAATAACCGTACCCAGAAGTAGGGAAATTGACGCCTGACGTAAACAATTCATGGGAGCCATTAATCCGTAGGGGAGAATTGCTACAACTACCGTGAGTCCAACAAGTACAGAAAGCAAAACCAGCAAATAAATATGGAGGCTCATAGTCTTATGTGATAAAAACCAAATAAGCGGTTCGCCGAAAGTCAGAGTCCCAAGACACGATGCAGTACCTAACAAAATAATCTTGTTCATACCGCCGCGAACAGTCTGTTCGAAGGGATGATCGCTACCGTTAAGGCGATAAAGAAGCTTCGCAACTATAAAATTTCCCATAGGAACTAAGCCGGTAACCAGCTGCTTATGCACCTTATCAATAAGCGCATAAAGTGGAGCAATGCTTGGAGCAAGGGCCGAAATAGCAATCATGGGACAGTAACTAAGAAAGGCAGGTAAGACCTCGGTTGATAATCCATGACCCTGCTTGAAAATCTCGCGCCAAACTGTAGGAAAGCCAAGACGACTTCCGTCATGAAAGACCCTCAATTTAACGCAGACTATAGCCGCTGCAACTAGGGATGACAAGATTTGGCCGGCTAAGCCCACCGAAACATTGGCCCCTAAAAGTACGATCATCCAGCCTGCAAGTAAAGTTAGAAGGCGGGGTATAGAGTCATATAAAACTAACAGCACCGGCTTGTTCTGACCCACAAAGAACCATTGCATGTTGAAGGAAATAACCAAAGTGGATGCGAGGCCAAGAACTGCTAGATCGAGACGAGCGAGGTGCAATAGATAAACGACTTCAATACCAATAAGAAACAATGGAATAGAAACCATAAGTCGTGTGAATAGGGCCAGCTTCAGAGTCCGCCGAGATAAGATAACATCAGCCACCGCAGCGATTGATGGTCCCGTAACGTTCCATCCCAGACCACAGACAACGCCTAAGAAACCGCCCACTGCCTGTCCTGTAGCAATTGACGCCCAGCCTTGGTTGCCCGCGGAACTAATGATAATGGGTATAGAAATGAGAGTAATTAAGGCCTGAGCGCCGACGGGTACGAGAAAAAGTAAACCAGAATAATTGCGATCTTTTAGCATGCGGTCCTATTTTT
>NZ_JBCHVD010000045.1:0-2246 GCF_046736435.1 Arthrobacter sp. LAPM80 | reverse complement strand
TGTTAAGTGGCGGTAGTTGGAACTGTTGGTCCACGTAAGCGGTACTGCCGCTCCGCCGACCGGGTACCGGCCATCAATGATGGCTGATGACCGGCACCCTTGGTGTCGTGCACTGTATCGTTGTGGAGAGGCCTTTTGGTTAGTTCCAGTGGTCCTCAGTTTGGCGCATTCTTATGTTTTCTTCACGCCGCATGTCAACCGTTCCAAGTTTGATTAGTCGTGAATTATTCGCCAGCCGATTCACGATCGAGTCTGCCGCGACTCGATCGTGAATCATTTGAACCCAGTACTCCGGCCCGGTTTGGGATAGCACCATCGTGGGCAGTCGCCGGTCTCGGTCGGCAAGAACCGTGAACAGATCATTGGCTGCGCGGGGGTCGATTCCGATCGTTAAGAAGTCGTCCAAAATTAACAAGTCAACGTCTTTGAGCTGATTGAGTAGGTTTCGGTGAGCAATGTGATCGTCATTGACGCTGACCAGTGCCAGCCCGAGATCGTCCATCCTCCAGTACTTCACGCTGTGCTCGTTATGGCACGCAGCGATGCCAATTGCGCAGGCCAGGTGGGTTTTGCCCGTGCCTGACATGCCGGTGATCACGACGTTGACCTTGTCGTTGCCCCAGTCGTTCTTCGCATACCGGTTCATTCGCACCGGGTTCAAGCCGCCGCGTTCGTCCCGGTAGTCCAGTTCCTCGATCGAGACGTCGGCAAACGGGAAGCTGGCCTGGGCAATGAGCCGCTCAATCCGGTTCGCCCGTCGCACTTCGAGCGCGTCATCGACGGCTTGCCGGAACAAGGACTCCGGAGCGACCCGGTCGTTTGCTTCGTCGTTGAGGAGTTCCTCAAGTGCTTCGGCAACTTTGGTGATCCGCAGGGTGCGGAACTTCTCGTAGTCTTCACTGGTGAAAATGGTCATCAGAATCCCTGTTGGTAGTAGTCGGAGCCACGCACGAACATGTGCTCTGCCAACGGCGGCAGCTCGGGGCGCGCTGGCTTGACGGTGTTCGTCGCGGCCCGGGGAACCAGCGGGGCGTCTTGGTCGCTGCCAATGGCGGCCATCAGCCGTTTCAGGGTTGTATAGCTTGGCACCGCCTGGGTATTGAGCACCTGTTGGCAGGCTGCCTCCAAACGGGCCTTGCCCTTCTTTCCCAGCGAATCAAGAATGTTCTGACACCCCAGATATCCTTGGGCTTCAATCCGATGCCGATCTAGGATCTGGGTAATCACCTCGGATGTTGCAGGCCCGAAACTTTGTGCACGGTCCAAGAACCAAGCGCGCGACCACAGGTTGGCAAGGTTTTGGTGCGCCAGCGGCACATGCTCATCCAGGGTTGAGTACTGGCCCTTGCGACCGTATTTGCGCCCGTGTTCACAGACGACCTTCTCCCCGGCAAAGACTGTCACAGTGGTGTCAGTCAGCCGGGTCTTGAGCACCTGCCCGGCCAATTGGTGCGGCACTGAATAATGCTGATAATCGGTGCTGACATGGTAATTTCGCCCGACCTTGAGCTGTTTCCACGTTACCTGCGTGAAGCGCTGGGCGGGCAGCGCCCCAAGGTGGGAGACTTCCTCGGTTGTGAAGATTTCCCGCTTCGTGATTCCGTGCGGGTTCTTCAGATCGTTGATCACTTCCACCTGCACCTCGATCGCCTCGTTCAACTCTTGGATCGTTGACCACACTTCATGGCTGAGATGGCCGATGATGCGATGGTTGGCGGTGCGTACCGCCCGCTCAATAGAGCCTTTGTCACGGGGCGCACGAACTCTGGCTGGCACGATCGCGGCGCCGTAATGAGTGGCGAACTGGGAGTATCGATCGTTGAGCAGCCGCTGAGGATCCTTGCGCTGCGGCCGGTATGTCGCGGTCTTGGCGTTATCCGGGATGAGGATCTGTGGCACGCCGCCGAAATACTCAAGGGCCCGCACATGCAGGTCAATCCAGGCATCAATGTTCATTGATAAAGACGCCCGGGCCAACACCATGCCCGAGTACGGCAGCACCACGGCGAACAAGTACGCCTTCACGATCTGCCCGCTGAGCACATCGGTGACCGGCAGCGTCTGCCCGGCCCAGTCAATCTGCATCGTCCTGCCCGGCTCGTGATGAATCGTCGCAGCCAGGTCATTCGAAGCGACGTACTGGGCAAAAAGCGAGCAGAACTTCGAATACCCGTACTTTCGATCAACACCGGATCCGGTGACGTAGGCCTGCCACGCCTGCTGCAACGTGAAGTTCCGGTCCTGCT
>NZ_JBCHVD010000044.1:0-2630 GCF_046736435.1 Arthrobacter sp. LAPM80 | reverse complement strand
TGGCGCATAGCCTCTTGTGGTAGCGCTGGTCTGCGTTGTTGGTAGCGGGGTTCTGGGGACCTGGTAGCGCTGGGTGGAGGTTCGTGGTTTTCTGTCATTTACGGCGACGCGTTGGGCGCCGCCGTTTCTTTGCAAGGAGGCAAAGATTATGGCAGATTACCGGGCGATTATGGCCCTGTTGCTACAGGGCCGGAGCTATCGGCAGATCGTTGACGCGGTGGGGTGTTCCCATCGCGATGTCTCAGCGGCACGGAAAACCATCGATGACAGGGGACTGAGCGCGGCGGGTTTGGCGGAGCTCTCGGATGTGGAGCTTGTCGGCTGGTTCCCTGACGGGCGCAGCAAGGTCTCTGCCGAGTATGACTCGCCGGATTTCGCACAGGTCGTGAAGTCGATGAAAGCGAACCCGCACTTCACGTTGCTGCAGGCATGGCGGACGTATGTGGGTTCACGTTCTGTGTTGAGGAAGTACGGCTATGCCCAGTACTGCCATCTCTTTGGCGGATACGCGGTGCAAAATGACTTGGTGGCGACGCTTCATCATGAGCCGGGCATGTCCATGTTTGTTGACTGGGCCGGGGACACGATTCCGATCACCGACGCGGTGGCCGGGACGAGCGTGAAGGCGTATCTGTTCGTCGCCGTGCTGCCGTTTTCCGGGTACGTGTTCTGCCAGGCGTTCACGGACATGCGGGTGGAGGCTTGGGTGAACGCCCACGTTGGTGCGTTCGCGTTCTATCAGGGCATTCCTCAGATCGTTGTTCCCGATAACACGTTGACCGCGACGCATCGGAAGGTGAAAGGGGATCCTGCACGGTTCGTCAACGACAGATATGGGCAGATGGCCGAGCATTATGGCACGGCGATCGTGCCCGCCAGAGTGAGGGCACCAAGAGACAAGGCCGCCGTGGAATCTGCGGTGAACACCGTCAACAAGCGCGTGATCGGGTACCTTGCGCAGGACGTCTGGATGACACTTGCTGAGTTGAACGAGGCCATTACTGAGCGGGTGTGGGAGATCAACCACGACATTCGCCGTGCTGATGGCACGACCCGGTTCGAGCGGTTCACCGAGGAGGAGTCCCAGGTCCTTTCGCCGCTGCCCGAGTCCGCCTTTGAACAGGTCGAATGGAAGGAACTCAAAGTCGGGAGGAATTACCATGTCACCGCCGACTACCAGCATTATTCCGTGCCCTACACGTTGGCAGGGCGGTTGTTGCGCGTGCGCCTGACCGGGACGCGGGTGACAGTGTTTGACGGGCAGCTCATCGTTGCCGAACACCCGCGCAAACTCGGCCGGAAAGGGCAGTACTCAACAGATCCAGCCCATGTCCCACATCAGCACCGGGGTGTTGACGGGCTCTGGTCCCGGGAGTGGTTCATCGACCGGGCCCACACCTTTGGTCCTGCCACGATCCAAGTCATTGAACAGGTCCTGGACCGGCGCGTGATCGAAGCCCAAGGCTACCTGGACTGCCAAAACATTCTCGAGACCCTGGGGAAGAAGAATAAACAGAAGCTCGAAGCAGCCTGCCAGGAACTGGTGAACATGCGCGGCTATCCGTCCTACTCCACCTTGAAACGGTTGATGGCCGGCATCGACAGTGACACGCAAAGACCTGCCCCTCTCAAAGCTGCTGCTTCGAACCTACTGAACAGCAACGCCGCCACCGCGGAGTTGCCGGACGTCTATGTCCGGGGCGCTGACTACTACAAGGAAGGGCAGTGAGGCGAAGATGTTCACCAGTATCGATCACGAAAAGTTCAGGGCCTTGCGCATCACGAACGTGGCGACCCGTTTTGAAGAACTCATCAATGACGAAAGCCATGACGAGCTCACCCCGGAGCAGCTTTTCCTCACCGCCGTTGATGACGCCCTGGATGTACGCCGGGCCAACCGGATCGAGAAGCTCATCCGCCAGGCAGGATTCCCGATCCCGACGGCTTCCATCGCTGAAATTGACTACCGCGAAGGCCGCGGCATCAACCCCAACAGGATGAAACGTTACGCCGCCCACGATTGGAAGAGCGAGCCAACCAACCTGCTGATCACCTCACCCACCGGCGGAGGGAAAACCTACCTGATCTGCGCCATCGGCATTGCCGCCTGCGAACGCGAACACGACGTTCTCTACCTGCGCATGGATGACCTCGCCCGCAAACTCGTCATCGCCCGCGGCGACGGGATCGCTCACCAGGACCTGCTCACCAGGCTAGCCAACGCGGACCTGTTGATCATTGACGATTTCCTCACCGTCGGCATTGACCCGAACGCGGCCAGCGACCTGTTCGCGATCCTGGCCGACCGGGAACACCGCCTCCCCACCATGATCGCCAGCCAAACCGGCCCAGACTACTGGGCACAAGCACTGCCAGACCGCGTCGCGGCCGACTCCATCGTCAACCGCCTCGCCAACAACGCCCGAACCATCAAACTCGGCGAGGTCGACATGCGGCGCCAACGCAGCCAAGAAACACGCCAAACCAGCGGATTCTGGGAATAACAAACCGCACAAAATACTGGCGCCGGAACCGGTGGCCGGGTAGCCCAACAAAGCTGGCGCTACCCGGTCCCCAGAACCCCGCTACCAACAACGCAGACCAGCGCTACCATCCGGGGCTATGCGCCA
>NZ_JBCHVD010000043.1:0-2801 GCF_046736435.1 Arthrobacter sp. LAPM80 | reverse complement strand
TCATCTTTAAACAGCCACGGCCCCGTTCGTCTCACATGTTAAGACGCCATCCCCTCATAAAAGACTTTGCAGCCACCCTGCTTGGCTGCCCGAGCCCTGAAGGCGCCCGGCTCGTACGAAGCCTGCGATGCTTGCCTAATTCGACACCAGCGGTGCCCAGGACTCAGGACTCCGGTCACGGTCGGTTGATGGTTTTGTGGGTTCGTTGATTTCCCGGGTTTTTTGATGGTGAAAGGCTTTTAATTTTGCCTATTATTCGATATAATAGATTCAAGGATCCGTATCGTTGAGAGGGGTGGGAAGATGGGTGTCATGACTGCTCAGCCCCCTCTTCCCGTAGCGATGGTTTCGGATGCGGTGCCGTTGGGACTGGCAGGATCGCTGGTCCTGGATTCCACCGGTGGCGGGACTGTTTATCTGCATGGCCAGATGTCCTTTGCCTGGGATGGAGGGGATGAGACCGCACGCCGGTGGACTGCGGTACAACTGGTTCAGCTCAAGGCTGCCACCCTGGGCGAGATTGCAACCGTTTTCAGTGTCACCCCCGGCACGGTGTGGGCGTGGGGAAAGATGCTCGCTGAGGGCGGGATCCTGGCCCTGGCACCGGAGAAGAAGGGCCCAAAGCGTGCGTCGCGGCTCAGCGCCGATACCATTAGCCGGATCGTGGAACTACGCGCCACCGGCTTGTCCCATCAAAGGGTCGGGGATGCAGTCGGGGTCTCGGAATTCAGTGTCCGCCGGGCCTTGAAACTCGCCGCCGAACAGGACGCCAAGGAAGCATCAGAAGCAGCCGCGGCACTAGCCGCCAGTGAGCCGGAAACGCCGCCAGTTGATGTGGTGCAGCCGGAATTGCCGATTCTGCCGGCACCGGTGCCACGGGCCGCCGAGCGCACCGCGGCCGGTCTGACCGAGTGTGCGGGCCCGGTATTTGCCCCGGCAGCACGGGTCCCTCATGCCGGGTTGTTCCTGGCCTTCCCCGCTTTGGAGGCCACTGGCTTGCTCTCCTGTGCGAAGGAAACGTTGGGCGCGTTGCCGAATGGGTTTTATGGCTTGGAAACCATCTTGGTTGACTCGGTGTTGCGGGCCTTGGCCGGGGAAGCCCGGGCCGAGGGCGCCACCGGCTTCAACCCCGAAGATTTGGGAAGAGTCTTGGGGTTGGATAGGGCTCCGGAAGTGAAAACGATCCGCCGGCGCATCACCCAAGCCGCGGCAACAGGGAAAGCGCCAGAGCTGATTGCGGCCTTGGCATCCCATCACCTGGGCAACGCAGGCCCCGGCGGGGAAAACCTCGCAGCGATCCTCTATGTGGACGGGCACGTGCGCGCCTACCAAGGCACGAAAAAGATCGGCAAGCTGTATTCCACCCGACTGAAATTCCCCGTCCCGGCCACGGAGGAAACCTGGGTCAGTGACGCCCATGGTTCCCCAGTCTTTCTGGTCATGGCCACCCCCGGTGCCTCCTTGGCCGGGGAACTACGCGCCCTGCTGCCCAAGCTGCGGGACATCATAGGAGACGACCGGCCGGTGCTGGTCGGTTTCGACCGCGGCGGCTGGTCCCCGGCCCTCTTCGCCCACATGAAAGAGCAGGGCTTTAACGTGTTGACCTGGCGCAAACGCACCACCGATGACGTCCCCGAGGATCAGTTCACCGAAGTCACCCACCTTGATGAGAACGGACAAACACGGACATGGACCGCGGCAGACACACTCGTGGACCTGCCCCTAACCACGACGAAGAAGACCGGGGAAGTGTTCAGGATCCGCCAAATCACCCGGACCGTTCCCACCACCGGTGGCGGTACCCGGCAGATCCACATCCTCACCACCGACCACGACATCAGTGCTGGGGAGGCGATTTATAGGATGGGGAACCGGTGGCGACAGGAAAACCAGTTCCGCTACGCCCGCATGCACTTCGCCCTGGACTCCCACGACTCCTACGCCAGTGGCGATGACGACCCGGAAAGAATGGTCCCTAACCCCGCCAAGACCAAGGCCTACGCGAAAGTCCTGGCCGCCAGGAACCACAACGAGGCGGCCAAGTCCGCCACCGATGCAGCATTGCTGGGCGCACGAACCCCGGCACCGGGCACCACAGACATCACCCTCACCAGTGAAATGGTCAACACCATCAACGCCCCCCGCTGGGAAGCCCAAACCCTGCTCGAGCACGCCGAGGCAGCCCACAAAGCCATTCCCGCCAAACTACCCCTGGGTGATCTAGCCCCCGGCCAGCAAGTCCTGGACACCGAGACGAAAGTCATCCACCACAGCATCCGCATGGCCGCGTTCAACACCATGATGACCCTCGCAAGGGAGATCCGCACGAACACCGGCTACAAACGCGGCAACCACGAAGCACACGCTCTCATCCGTCAAGCCTTCCATCAGAGCGGGGACATTGACCCGACTGTTCCCGGCTACCTGACGATCACCCTGGACCCCCTACCCACCCACGCGAAAACAGCCGCCCTCACCGAACTCTGCGAACACCTCACCACCACCAAAACCCGCTACCCCGGCACCAACCTCACCCTCAAATACGCCATCAAAACCAGACACCAGCTCCGAAACATTAAATCGTGATATCCGGAGTCCTGGGACCTGGAGTGTGGCGGACACGCTCGTTGATTTGGCCCTGCCAACGACGAAGAAGACCGGGGGGATGTACCAGATTCGCCAGCTCAGCCGTATCGTTCCCGCGAAAGGCAAGGACGGTGGAACACGGCAGATCCACATCCTCACCACCGATAAAGAGTTTCCTGCCGGGGAAGCGGTGTGGCGTATGGGGAATCGGTGGC
>NZ_JBCHVD010000042.1:0-2890 GCF_046736435.1 Arthrobacter sp. LAPM80 | reverse complement strand
GGACTTCATGGCCAATGCTCCGGCGATCGTGGCAGCATTCGCTGCTCGGGTGCACCGGGGAACAGCGGAGGCGTTGGGGTACTGGCCGTCCCCGTCACCGACCGCTGCTGCTCATGCGTTGGGCATGCTGATCGCTCATGCCCGGGTGTTGACCGACGCCCACCACCATGGAGTTAGTGCCGCTCAGGTCGTCATGATGACGTGGCATGGTGCTGCCTTGTTTGCTCATGGGCCATGGTTCTTCAGCCGGGTCGGATGGCCCGATGTGTGCAACACGAGCCCACCCTGCCGCTAGTGCGGTAAATGGGCGAAGGTGGGGTTCACCTGCCATTTCTGCATCCCGCAGTTGGCATGGTCCCTTGTTTTCACCCCACTGGAAGGACTCTTTTCGATGAAGCATGCTCCAGCCCACCTGCCCCATGAACTTGACCCTGCCCCGCCGCCGGCCCCCGCATTGAAGCAGCAGTTCTCTGCCGTGGTCTCGCCGATAGCTGCCAGCTCGGCTCCGCGGGCCAGCACACCGTTGATGCGTAAGGAACACCGGGACAATATTGCGTTATTCCGATATCAAGTGATCCGAGGCGTGGCAGATCCGTCGTTGAGTACCCGCCAGCGCGGGCCGTTGGTACGGGCGTTGGCGGGAGTGGATCATCCCTGGCCGTTCGGTGGAACCCGCCGCTATTCCAGGGAGACCCTGGACCGCTGGATCAAAGCCTGGCACCAACACGGCTTCGACGGGCTCAAACCCGAAGAACGCTCTACCACTATCGGGACTGATCCGACCGTGCTGACCCTGGCTGAATCGCTGAAGCGTGAGAAGCCGAACCGCACCTCAGCCCAGATCAAACGGATCATCACCGAAACCCTCGGGCAGGCACCCTCAGAGACAACACTGCTGCGCCACTTTAGAGCGAAGAACATTTCCACCGGTACCCGCCCGGTAGCCACCGGCCGCTTCGAGACCAATCACAGTAACGAGATCTGGGTCGGTGATGCTTTACACGGGCCCAAGATTGGGGCCCGGAAAACGTATCTGTTCGCGTTCCTGGATGATCATTCCCGCATGGTCACCGCCGCCCGCTGGGCCTACGCCGAGGACGCCATCCGCCTCTCAGCAGTGTTGCGCCCGGCCCTGGAAACCCACGGAATCCCCGAAGTGGCATATCTGGATAATGGGGCAGCGATGAGTGATAAATCCCTGGCGAGGACGTGTGCGAAACTCGGGATCCGGTTGGTGCACTCGGCCCCGTACCGGCCCCAGGGCAGAGGTAAGATCGAGCGGTTCTTTAACACGGTTACGAGCCAGTTCCTAGGGGAAATCACTGTCACAGACACACCCATGCTGCCGGGCACCAGCCCGGAAGCAGGCTCCCAGATCAGTTCGTTGGATGAGTTGAATACCTTGTTTACTGCGTGGGTGAACATGGTTTACCACCACAGCATGCATTCCAGCACCGGGCAAACCCCGTTGGCACGGTGGGAAGCGTCTTGGGAACACCGCTCCCCGGTGAGTAAACCCCTGGAAGTCATCCGGCAGGCGTTTCTGTGGTCAGATGTTCGCACCGTGGGCAAGACCGGGACGGTGTCCCTGCATTCGAATATTTACGAAGTCGACCCGCTGCTGGCCGGCACGAAGGTTGAGCTGGTTTATGACCCTTTCGACCTTGACGGGCTCATCACGGTCAACAACCACCAAGGTGCCCCGGCAGGAATCGCGAAGCCACTGGATATTGGTCGACACGTGCATGCCAAAGTCACCAACGCGGTCAAGGACAACGACACTGCGACCAACATCAGCACCGGGATCAACTACCTGGACTTGGTCGCTACCCGCCACCGCGAATCACTGACCGGGGCGCCGATCAGCTTCGCTGACATCCACCACCAAACCACCACCGGCAACCAAGTACAGCCCACCATCAAGGAGGAATCCCGATGAGCCAGATCGATACCCTGCAATCCTATTTTGGTTTTACCCGCATGCCTTTTGGCCGTGACATCCCGCCAGCAGCCTTGAATCAACACACCGGACACCGTGAAGCCGTCGCCCGCATCTCCTGGTGCATCGACCAACGCCGCATGGGAGTGATCGCCGGGGAAGTCGGTGCCGGGAAAACCGTTGCTGCCCGCGCTGCGCTGGCCCATCTGGAACCCTCCCGCCACCAGATCATTTACATCCCGGATCCAACCATCGGGATCCGCGGGATCCGCTCGACCATCGTTACCGCGCTCGGGGCGACTCCCTCGTTCTTCTCCGGCGCCCTCGCCGCCCAAGCCGCGTCCCTGCTCGCCGGGGAACTCGATGAACGCTCCCGCCTGCCCGTGATCGTCATCGACGAAGCACACCTGCTCAGCAACGACGACCTCGAAGCACTCAGGATGCTCAGCAACGTAAACATGGATACCGAGTCACACTTCGCACTGCTACTCATCGGCCAACCCACCCTGCGACGCCGCCTGAAACTAGCTGTCATGGCCGCCCTGGACCAACGCATCGGCACACGGTTCACCATCAACGGCATGACTCTGGAAGACACCGGTGACTACATCAAAAGCCACCTCAGCTTCGCCAACCGACCCGACCCACTCTTCTCCGAGGACGCCATCACCGTCATTCACCAAGCCTCCCGCGGCTACCCACGCACCATCAACAACCTCGCCATCGCCGCTCTCATGGCCACCCGCTCAACAAAAAACGCGATCGTGGACCAAGCCGCAACACAATCAGCAGTCCGTGAATTCAGCGAATAACACCCCGGCAGCACTGACGATCACGCCGCCACCATGACAACGAACGCCCCGCCAGGAAAATCTTGGCGGGGCGTTTTCATATCAAACACATCGTCAAACCCGGTAGCGGCCCCATCGTCAAACAAAGCGACGGTCAACA
>NZ_JBCHVD010000041.1:0-2915 GCF_046736435.1 Arthrobacter sp. LAPM80 | reverse complement strand
ATTTTTAGTACTCGCCTGAAAACGCAACGGAGAAATTGCGGTGTTATGCAGACGAGTACTGAAAATGACACCACAGCACGGGAACCGAACCCGCTCCTCTGAAGAGCCGGACAATGACTCGGATAGGATGCCGCCATCATCCACACCGCCCAGCAACCCAGTTTTCGCGCTGGTTACTGCAGTTAATGTTACGGAACCTTTTCCAGATCCGCGGCATCGCGAACTGGAGAGGGAACAGCGACTGCCTTGTTTTTCGAGCGTCTTGATTCATGTTGGGAATACAGCCAGATGGGTATATACGCCGCCAATACCGCAAAGGCCACCCAGGTGGGAGCCCAGCCGATTTCCAGACTATTCAGGTACACTACTCCAATAACGCACAGAGGCACATTGAACAGGCCAAAGAATAAGCCGACATATTTCCAATTCTTTGGCGCCATGAAAGGCCTCTTCAGATCAGCAAATGACGGGTCTTTTTTAGATTTCACATAGGCGAGCAGGCTGAGCCCATGGGCTATGGTGTAACCAATCGCCGAGGCCCCAAGAACTGCCGAGGCGTTTCCCATTGAAATCAGCACCAGGTTGAAGGCCGCAATGGTCAGCAGTGCAATAAAGGGTGTTCCATGGCTGTTCGTTTGACCAAATACCTTGGGAAGGTTTCCTTCCCGAGCCATGGAGTGCATGGCGCGGGAAGCGCCCAGGTAAGCCGTTTGAATGATCAGGACCATGGCAGCCATCAGCAGGATAATGGTGATCATCGTACCGGCTTGGCCAAAGACGGCCTGGGCGACCGGGATCAGGGGAGACACCGGCTCGGCCAACACACCCTCAACACCAAGCACACCGATCACTGAAGATTGCAGCAGGACAAACAAGAAGAAACAGATCACGCCACAGGCAAACAGCGCTTTAGGGGCATCCTTGGCAGGATTTTTGTATTCGGGGCCGTACATGGCTGCCGTTTCCCAGGCACAGGCACTCCAATGCGCAATTCCAAAGACACCAAAGAGAATCAGGACATGATGCAGGTCCCAGGCCCAGTCAGTCGGCCACCAGCTGCCGGTGATATTGGACAGCTCAACGTGTCCGGTGGCAAAGGGCGCCACGGCCAGGATCACCAGTGGTATCAGGGAAATAGTCGCCAGGATGTAACCCAAAATGGCACCATCCTTCAGGCCGAACCAGTTCACCACGAATAATCCGGTGAAAATCACCGCACCTGACATCAGGGACAGCTGATACTCCGTAAAGGTTTCGCCCAGCACCGGAAACAGCCCATGAAGGTAACCGCCTACGAGGATGGAAAAGATTGCCAGAATTGGGTTCCAGCCAAACCAGTAGCTCCAAGCGGTAAACCCACCAAGTAGCTTGCCCTTGTTGTATCGACCATCTTGTTTTTCGGCATATATATGCTGGGCGAAACCCGGCACACCAGAGACCTTGGGAAAAGTGGTGGCCATTTCGGCGTAAGCGGTGTTTTGCATGAAACCCTGAAGGACCGATAATCCCCAGATCAGAATAGCTGCAGCAGACACATACAGCGGAAGATAGCCCAAAGACGGAAGAATTAGCAGGGGCACACCCAGCGCAATGGCCATGCCCTGCTTCCAGTTGATCGACCTTTTCAGGTCATCGTCCCCATGCGGATGTTTTTCACTCATTAAAATCTCCCTCAAACAATTTAAAGTCGGTCAATTTTTTGGTTGTGTAAATAATTTCCCGAATTTCTAAGGTGCCAATAATAAAAACCACAACCCTCCCGTCGAGAATTGATAGTGGCATGACGTGGCGCTGCCTTGCGGGGCCAGTCGGGCTGATTGATCTGGGATGCAGCAGATTCTTCGGGCTTTATTACCGTGATACGCAGAACCCGGGTTTGCGAAAATATGGAGAGGGCCCCGCCTTTTTATATTCAAAACTTTTAGGTTCGGCCAACAGCGGCAACAATCAATAGCGCGACCTGCAGCTGCATAAATGTCCTGCGGTGGGGCGAAGACGAAGCAGACACTGACGTGCTAGCGCCCGGGTAGCGATCTGGGGCACGTAGGGGTCGCCGGGTTTGCAGATGCGAGGTGAATGGTCACGCCTAGGCCGGTTGCGGGAAGTCATGGTTGCGGGCCTTAGAGTGCGAAGGAACGCTGGCCGGCGAAAAACCCCGGCGCGTAGTCGGGGGTTTTGAACTTCACTGTGGTTCCCAGGAGCTCGGAGGCCTTCAGCTTGAAGAATCCGGCGCCCATGACCGACCCCTTTGGGTTATGGAGGGAGTCGCCGATGGCTGCTTCAATGCTGGGTTCGTTCATCGAGGACAGCCCGAAATAACCGCCCTCGACATGGTGGATGGATCCGGCCTTGCTCAGGGTTCCTGTATGAGTTCCCATGGCTGCTCCTTTGAGTAGCGGTATGATCGGTCAAACTTGTTCATCTTTAGTGGAAATGAGTGCGGTCCAAAAGAACGGGCAGCCCCCAGCGTGGTCTCACGGAAGGGCCCGCGTTATAAGCCCGGCAACCTCTACCTAGACGAAAAGACAGCTCCACTTTCGTGACGCCGTTCGTGTTTTCTCGCCTTGGTTTGGCATCGAACGGTAGCCGCCAAATGGAGACCTTGTGGGTGATATTCATCCTCTAGGTACAAACGCATGGGAGTAACGCTCCTTTCGGATAGGTCTGGCCACAATTTAGGATGGGTCATTGTTCTGAACTCCGGCGGGGGTACTTGCAAGCCCGTTTAGAGATGTGGGTTCCTACTGGGTTTAGCGCCCGGGCAGGGTGATCCCCTGGCGGCTTTGGTGATCTTGCCGGGGTCTTCCCTCCAGGCCCGGGGCACTGGATATGGTGAGACTGTCAGCTTGGGTCAATCTGAATTTGACTTCCATTTTGACGTGAATTCCTTAGTATTTCTGCGATTCGAGCGCATA
>NZ_JBCHVD010000040.1:0-3395 GCF_046736435.1 Arthrobacter sp. LAPM80 | reverse complement strand
CTATGCCGAGCCGGCAACTATGCCGAGGTGTCGCGAACATGGGCGTCCGATAGGGCCTTGGCATTGGGCACCCGGAAAGAATTGCCTGTTCCCGTATCGGCATAGTTACAGGCTCTCGAGGAACGCCAGCGTCTTGTCTGTTGGCCGGTAACGTCCTGGTGTTGCTGCTGTCGGTGTGACCAGAGCGAGTGCTTTTTCCTTGATAGTGAGGTCCGCATGGATGTAGGCGTCAGTGGAGCGAACGCCGGCGTGGCCAAGCCATAATGCGATCACTGAGGTGTCAACCCCGGCTTGGAGTAAATTCATGGCACAGGTATGCCTGAATACGTGGGGATGAATTGTCTTTCCTGCCATTGACGGGCATTTCTGGGCGGCAGTTTTGGCGTGGGTGGTGGCGCGCAGTTCGACGGCATCGCGGCTGAGTCGGCGTCCGGTGCGGGTGGGGAAGAGCGGTTCTTGGGGTTGGCCGGCTCGTTCTTTCAGCCAGGCCCTCAGCATTGCCTCGACGATGTTGTTGAGTGGAACCGCGCGTTGCTTACGTCCCTTGCCTTCACACCGTACGTTGGCGCCAGGGCCCAGGCTGATATCACTGCAGTTCAGTCCGGTGATCTCGGAAACACGCAACCCGGTTTGAATAGCCAGAAGCATCAGAACCTTGTCCCGGCGACCTTCCCAAGTTGACTGATCTGGGGCGTCGATCATCGCGTCAACTTCCGGTGCGGTGAGGAAAGTGACGATGCGTTTTTCGAACCGTTTGGGTGGGATCGCAAGTACTCGCTGGATCAGGAGCGCATGTTCGGGATGGCGCAGTGATGCGTAGGAATAGAGGGAACGGATCGCGGTGAGGCGGACATTGCGCGTTCTGACGCTATTGTGCCGTTGGTTCTCCAAATAGCTCAGGAATCGGGAGATCATGGTCGAGTCCAGATCGTCCCATTCAAGTTGAGCTGGCAATTTTTTGGTCTGTTCGTGCGCGAACTCCAACAGAAGCTTCAGGGCGTCCCTGTAGGCGGTGATGGTGCGGGGACTGGCCTGGCGCTGTTGGATCAGGCGGTCGGTGAAAAACAGTTGCAGGGTCGGGGCTATGAGGGTCATGAGTGTGCCTTGATCCAGTGCGCGTCTTGGCGTGCGGCCGCCAAGGCCAGTAGTTCCGGCGCGGCGGAAAGATACCAGTAGGTGGAAGCCGGTTCGCGGTGGCCAAGATACGTTGACAGTGCCGGAATCTTAGCCTGCACGTCCTCGTCACTGTGGTACCAGCTGAGAAGGGTTTCAATGGCGAACCGGTGTCTGAGGTCGTGAATTCTCGGGGCGGATGGTGCATCTGCCCCAATGCCGGCAGCGGTCACCAGATGCCGGAACGTGTGCGACACGACCTGGTAGCAGAGGCGTTTGCGGGTCAGCGAAACGAAGAAGCTGGCATCGAGTGGCGAGGGTTGCAGCTCATCGCGCACGACGGCGTAGCTTATCAAGGCCTCCATGGTGCTCTCCTGAAGAGGCACCAGCCGGGACTTTCCGAACTTGGACTCCCGGATCAATAGCAGCTTCTCTTTCGAGTCCACGTCCGAGCGATCGAGTTTGATGGCTTCGCCAATGCGCAACCCCGTTGCCGCCAACAAACCGATCAGGGTCTCATACGTTTCCGCCCTCAAGGGTTGGGCGATTGAGTGACGGGCTTGGCTCATCAACGCTTCGATATCGTCGGCGGAGTAAATGAAGGGCAGACGCCATCGCTGTCGGTGAGGCATGAGTCCCAAGGGCGGGACTTCGGTTTCGGGATAGATCCCTGCCAGATAGCGGGCGAATCCGCGTGCCGCGGTCATTCGCCTCGGGCCCACGCTCGAAGGTGCAACCGTTGACGATTGCTGCGACCATTCCAACGCCGCCTTCGTGGTGATCGTCGCGCATCCCCGGGTATCAAGGAACAGGACAAAGCCTGGCAACAGCCTGTGGCTATCCGCGAGTTCGTGCCCGAGTGAATGGCGTAGCTGCAGATAGTTCACTAGGTCCTTTTCCAGCTCGCTCATCGTACTGTCCCCGGCCAGGGCTGGGCCACTTTGCGCAGCGAGTCTAAATCGACCTTGGCATAAAGAGCGGTCGTAGCCAGGTCTTGGTGACGAAGAACCTGGCCGATGGCGGTCAGGCCGGCACCATGTTTGAGCATCTCGCCAGCTAAGGCATGCCTGAGTCGGTGCGGGCCAAACTTTGGCAGGCCTGCGCGTTTGCAGGCACGCTCAATGACATCTCCCACCAAGTCGGCACGAATTGGTCCGCGAGGGGCACGGCAGGTCAAGAAAACATTTGTGGCATTGGCCGGCTGCCGACCGCAAGACAGATATGCCACCAACGCTTCACCAACTTCGGCAGGCAGCGGCATCCGGTCCTGGCGCCGTGCCTTGCCACGAACCACGAGCTCGCCTGCTCGCCAATCCACGTCACACAGCTCCAACCGGGCGACCTCGATTGATCGCAACCCCAGACGGGCGACCAGCAGCGAAATCGCGAAATCCCGGGCACCTAGCAGCGTGCCGCGGTCAAAACTGTCAAGCAACAGCTGCACGTCGGTAACTGAGACAGATGCGGGTGGCAGTGTCGCTAACCGCCACCCGCCCACTGGGGGCACGGCCGATCCCAACCGCAACTCGGTGATTCCCTGCAGATACAAAAAACGCAATACCGCCCGCAGTTCAGCCACACGGCCCTTCGCTGAGCCGGCCGACACCCTGTTGCATTCCCGTAGCAAGAACTCATTGATGTCTACCCCCGTCAAGGCAGACGGCACGAAAACTCCCTTGCGCTGACACTGTTCATCCAAGAATCGTCGCGCCGCGTTCTCATAACGAAGCACCGTCGTTGGAGCCAGGCCACGATCCTGGAGCATCCAGGAACGATATTCATCCATCAGCTTGCCCAGTGCCGTCGCCACCGGTGCAGCCTCGGGGACAACACCGGAGCACCGCAAAAATTCCAACAGAGGCACCAAAGCCCGGGGGCCAGGGACTCCCCGGTTTCCCGCCCCTTTTCGCGCAGACAAGTAAGTACCAAGGACCTGCTCGTTCAACTCTGCGACCATGATTCCTTCAGCACGAAGCCATCGGCCAATTCGCCCAATTTCCTTGAGCATGTTCCGGATCGTGCCCGGCGTATAACCACGCTCCACCAACCATGCTCGATACCCAATAACATGGGCACCCAGCTGACCATCATTTCTCTTCGGACCAGACATGAGACTTCGCCTCCTTCAGGGAAGCATCGTTGCTTCCATATCCAGCGTCCTCCCACAGCAACTATGCCGATACGGGAACAACCAATTCTTCTCCGGAGCCCAATGCCAAGGCCCTATCGGACGCCCATGTTCGCGACACCTCGGCATAGTTGCCGGCTCGGCATAGGTCAAT
>NZ_JBCHVD010000039.1:0-3494 GCF_046736435.1 Arthrobacter sp. LAPM80 | reverse complement strand
AAAAAAGACAGCGGCATCAAACCAAGGACGGTTCACTACTCGCCTGCATAACCCCGGAAACAAAGGACTCGCTGTGCTGACGAGTCCTGAAAATGACATCGAGAGCAAAAAATTCAGGAGTCGCGCTCTCGCCGTCTGCGAACGACGAGCCAGAGACAACAGCCACGATAGCGAGATTGTCATTTGGATGGACCCTCAGCGATGTAGTGCATTGTTGGGGTGATACGCATGGATGCGTCTGTTAGAGCAAAATTGTAAACCTTGCGCCGCGACGGCAGAAGCGACCGACTTCCACGATGTGAATATTTGATACCCTATTGTGGAAATGTGTGATTTACCTTACTGTAGTTTGTATCCTCAATGTTGAGGATCAATTCAGAGATTGGTTTAGGTTAATGTCCATTCCCCAACCTGCTGCGCTGAAAGCGAGTTCGGTCGCAGCCAAGAGACGCCAGGCACTGCTGCCAGCGCTTCTTTTGAACAGTTCTGATCGCTCCGGCGGCGCATTCAGAGTCCGAATACGACCGCCGCAGGCAGATCCCCGCAGCTGTCAAGAACATGGAGTTCGGCCCTAGGAACGGGCACGAAAAATCTCCTCGCACTCCGCCCAGTTAAGTTCATGGCCCAGTGCTGATAAGCCGTCGATGCATCCACTAATGTTTGCTCCGGCCCGCAAAATTTCAATGCCAATTCTTCCGGATTCCCTGCATGCCGACGCAAAAGCTGAGCCTCGGTCAACGCAGCCGAACTCGGCGAGAGGCGTCGTCTCCTTCTCTCACTGCACTCCACGTACCTCGGATCCAGGGCATCACCCGCTCCGGATCCGCATGCCCAGACGTGCAACCGCAGACAAATCTTCGTCACACGATAGGACTCCCAATGAGTACAGATCCAACAGCGCCGGTAGAGGTACACAGCCACCATCACGGGTTCCATCCCGATCCGATCATGCACCACCCGCCTGAGTCTGCTTCGAATGTGCCAGGGCTACCGGACATTAGTGAGCGGCTGTACAACCAGGATCTGGCCCCGACCAAGGGAGAGGGCCGGCGATGGAGCAGTTACAGCATTTTCACGCTCTGGGCCAACGATGTGCATAGCCTGGGAAACTACGGCTTCGCCATTGGCCTGTTCGCACTCGGCCTCGGCGCCTGGCAGATTCTGATGGCTCTGGGCGTAGGAGCCGTCTTGTTGTTCGGTCTCCTGTCCTTTTCGGGTTTCATGGGGTACAAAACGGGTGTCCCTTTCCCGGTGATGAGCCGCATCTCCTTTGGGATCCATGGCGCCCAGATTCCGGCGCTAATTCGTGGTGGTGTAGCTATCGCTTGGTTCGGAATTCAGACTTACCTCGCATCACTGGTCCTTCGTGTCTTGCTGATCGCACTAGCGCCGGGACTGGATAATCTCGACCACAACTCCATCCTCGGACTCTCTACTCTGGGATGGCTGACTTTCCTCGCCCTCTGGTTGGTTCAGGTCATCATCGTCCGCTATGGCATGGACATGATCCGCAAGTATGAGGCTTTTGCCGGGCCCATCATCCTTTTCACGATGGTCGCTCTGGCGATCTGGATGTTCGCAAAAGCGGGCGGCTCGATTGCCCTGTCAAAGCCCGATGCCCTAACCGGTGGCGAAATGTGGCGTGAAATCTTCGCCGGTGGAGCTCTTTGGGTCTCGATCTACGCAACGTTTGTGCTGAACTTTTGCGACTTCACCCGTTCTGCGAAGAGCCGCAAGGCCATCGTTAAAGGCAACTTCTGGGGCATCCCGATTAACATGCTCCTGTTTGGCCTAATCGTTGTCGTCATCACGGGCGCCCAGTTCAAGATCAATGGTGTAATCATCAGCAGCCCGGCTGACATTGTCCAGGCCATCCCGAATACCTTCTTGCTCGTCTTGGCCGCACTGGCCTTGCTAGTACTGACCATCGCCGTGAACCTGATGGCCAACTTCGTTGCACCCATTTACGCCCTGACCAACTTGTTGCCGAAGAAGCTCAACTTCCGCCGGGCCAGCCTAGTTAGCGCCGTCATCGGCTTGATCATTTTGCCGTGGAACCTTTACAACAGCCCGGCAGTGATCTTCTATTTCCTCGGAGGTCTCGGTGCGCTGCTTGGCCCTCTGTTTGGCGTCATCATGGCCGATTACTGGCTCCTGCGTAAAGCCAAGATCAACGTACCCGAGCTCTATACGGAGGCCCGCACCGGCGCGTACTTCTACACCAAAGGCATCAATTCAAGGGCCATCATCGCCTTCATTCCCGCTGCTCTGATCTCCTTGCTGATTGCCTACATCCCTGCTCTCCACACTGTTTCACCGTTCGCATGGTTCTTCGGTGCCGGTATTGGAGCCGTGGTTTACTTCGCCGTTGCTGACCGCAGCCGGACTTTCGACGACGTCTCCGGGGAACCGATCGCCATCCCCAGCATGCACTAATCATTTTTCAAACGCTGGCGTGCAGCCCTCTTGAGGACTGCCCCCGCAACGGCACCACAGAAAGCGAATACATTCAATGCGTATCCTCGTCGCCAACGTCAACACCACGGTCTCTATGACTGAATCCATCGCCGCGCAGGCCCGCAGTGTAGCGGCTCCCGGAACGGAAATCATCGGCATCACCCCGCGTTTTGGTGCCGATTCCTGCGAAGGAAATTTTGAAAGTTATCTAGCTGCAATTGCTGTCATGGACGCAATACTGGCGTACCCGGAGCCGTTCGATGCCGTCATTCAGGCCGGCTACGGTGAGCACGGCAGGGAGGGGTTGCAGGAACTACTGGATGTCCCCGTCGTTGACATCACCGAGGCTGCGGCAAGCACAGCAATGTTCCTGGGCCATAAATATTCGGTTGTGACCACACTGGACAGGACAGTGCCGCTGATTGAGGACCGGCTTAAACTCGCAGGCCTGGATGCCCGGTGCGCCTCGGTGCGTGCCAGTGGACTGGGAGTGCTTGAACTGGAGGAATTTCCCGACCGGGCAGTGTCCGCAATCATTGACCAGGCCACGCAGGCAGTGGAGGAGGACAAGGCAGAAGTCATCGTCTTAGGTTGCGGCGGCATGTCCGGCCTGGATGAGCAGATCCGCACGCGGTTGGGTGTTCCCGTGGTCGACGGCGTCGCCGCCGCAGTCACCATCGCAGAATCGTTGGTCCGGCTCGGACTGAGCACCTCAAAAGTCCGAACCTACGCCACGCCACGGCCTAAGAAAGTCATAGGCTGGCCTCTGCCCGCAACGCTGGAACAATAAGACCATACGGGAATCGACTTCAGCCAGGTTCACCCCACATTCGTCGTTTGCATATCCGCACCAGGTGATTAGGAACAATCCAATGACTGACCCCACATCCAACACTTTCGATCTCGTCATTCGCGGTAAGCGGGTGCTGACCACCGCCGGCATCGCTGCCCGCGAAGTCGGTGTCCGCAACGGTGTCGTCGTCGCGCTCGAACCGCTGGGCAACAAGTTGCGCGGCCGCGAGGAAATTGAACTGGCC
>NZ_JBCHVD010000038.1:0-4515 GCF_046736435.1 Arthrobacter sp. LAPM80 | reverse complement strand
TGTCTAAACGACTTTGCAGCCGCCCTGCCGTCTACGCACTAGCGCGTTTATCATAAATCGTACTACGAAATTCCTAATATAACTCTGCAAATGATAGATATCAGGCCTAGCATCTGGATGTAATTCTTGAAGTCGTTTTGTTTAGAAATGGAAACTAATTACTTTCATGATATAATGTAAGTTCTTAGTTAGACATTCGCATTTTCGTGTACCAACAAATTCCGTGTTCGAGAAACTGTATCAGACCAAGTATTAAGCGTTCCTTGGTCGCGGATCTTCTTGGAACGAACATCCTCTAATGCATTCGTCAATTGGAGCCCCAGATCCTCAGGCGTCGGTTCAGCAGTATACAAACCACTGAAAATTTCGTCGAGGCCACTATCTGACGTAACTACCGCTGGGATTCCAAAATACGTTGCTTCAGCCACTGGCAAGCCAAATCCCTCATCCGAGGATGCCAAGACAACGACCTTTGCTCCAGAAACTAGTCGCTGATATTCTCTTTCTTCGACGAATCCCGGCAACCGGATACTTTCGGATAAGCCATATGAACCGGCGAGGCTAAGGAGGCGTTCGGCATATCCGCCTCTTGCACCCAAAATTATGAGAGCGTCTGGACGTATTTCTACAGGAATTTGTGCGAACCCTTTTATAACCAATTCTGGGCGCTTATTGTTATGGTGACCAAATGTTACTACCCAGGTAGCTTCTCCCGGTTCATTGGTATTCCAGGTTCGAGCATGGTCGCCGCCGTTTGGAATGACTATCGTTCTAGTTTTGGAGACGAGAGTTTTCGTTTCAATTTCAGTCTTGGCCGAAATGCAAATATTGTAGGATGCATGTCGCGCAGATACTTCCCATAATTTTCTGTAAAAACGCTGGATTCTCGGAAATTCATCGGGGTTTTTTTTGTGACGCCAGTCATGCTGAAAGCAAAAGGCTCGACGCCGAGGCACTAGAAGGGAAACTATCGGACTGAGTGACAGAACCGAAGACGTGCGAGACAAGAGGCCGACTAGCGGTGTAATAAGTATCTGCCCGACGGCACGAGTGAGTATATTTTCATTTGGCCAACAAATTATTTTAATATTTTTGAGGTCTCGGAATTCGGTCTGCGACCATTTTGGTCCTATGATGATTAGGCGGTCTAGCGGATAGTCAGCAGACCAACTTTTTATTATTTCGGTGGCATGGAGTCTCATACCCCCGGATAGTTCGGTAGACGCTAAAATGTCAATCGCAATTTTCATCGGGGCTTTTATTTCCTATGTAAGTAGTCACTGTCGGCATATGGGGGAATAATTTGTTCATACGTAAGTTATAAGGCTTGCTATTTTTCAGTTTTTAATTACATGCAAGAATGAATTCATATGGTGCAAGCGGCATTATTTAGGCGTTTTTTATTAGAAATATTTTGAAAGCGACCACTGCTCAATATTCAACACATATACGGTCGCTGTTGGCGGAATCACGTGAACATATTCTCAGGTTTCATGTGATCCAATAGGTCCCATTTTTTATAATCGTAGCCAATGGAGTGTATAAAAATTCGATTTTGTATCGGAATGGGTGCGAGAATTCTTTTGTTTGTGATCTAGGGAATGTTTCACAAGAATCATTGCCTTTGGTGCGTCTTTCAATTTACGTTAGGCATTTTAATAGACGCTTTTGTCATGATCCACTCAGAAGTTTATGCGTATAATTTTTGCTCTGCTTCATTGTATCAACTTGGGAGTTATTAATACTTAGATCTAATAGTTGATCAATTATTATTTTTGACCGTTATGATGATGCTTTGATTTCTGCGGAAGTGTAAATGGCATTACTGTCATTCTTTTTTCTTCCTGGTGCTCCAAGTAGGTGTGGATAACGAGAATAGAATTTAATCAGTGACGGTATCTCCAGCTTCCAAGCATTCCAAGAGATTCGTTTTGTTTCTCGCGCCCATCCGTGATACCACTGAGCATTCCCTATAACGACTGAATCGCCAGAGAGTTTTGAATTTCGTAATCCGAGATCGGCATCTTCGTAATATACAAAGAAGTGTTCGTCCCAAGGGCCCAAGTCATCCAAATGGTCGCGTACCCCAGCCACTACAGCTCCCATTAGCCATGAAACCTTTATTGATTCTCCGGGTTCGGAATATTTCAGATATGAGTCAACTAACCTAGACGGCCTGATTCGGTTCTGAATCTTATTCAATAGGTACGGCAAACCTCTGCCATTTGGCTGTAGCGAACCATCGGGGTTGATCAGTTGTGGCGACACCAAATCGAAGGGATGTGCGTTGAGGTGAGTTTCCAATATTTTTAGATCTTCGGGCTGCGGAGAGACATCAGGGTTTATGAATGCAATATACTTGCTCTTAGAGCTTTGGTATCCGACATTATTTGCGGCTCCAAATCCGAGATTTTTTGGAAGTCGGATCACCGTCGCTCCCAATGCCTCGGCCTGGTCGGCAGAATTATCCGTAGATGCGTTGTCGACTACGATCCATTCGAAATCTTCGTTTCCGTTCATTACTGGCCAAAAACTACGTAACGTTGATGCGCTGTTATAGGTAACTGTTATGAACGTCCACGAGTGCTGCGGTCGTGGCGTGGGCCTAATGTAAATGTGGTTAACCATAGATATATCAGCGGTCTTCTTCCAGTGACGAGCCGACAGGGCGCATCGGTCGATTTGAGGTGTTGTGAGTAGCATTGAGATCTGTGATTTTACGTCGCAGAACACCCAAGGCGTGGAACTGGGCATACGGTGTGTGTCATGCTCGGTGGCCCTCGTTAGTTCTTCCGCGTTTAAAATGCACCCAGCCATGGTGCAAGCATATCAGGCACTTCACCAAGGGAAATTGATTGTTGAGGTACGTATTGATTTGACATCACGATTATTAATCAGTCTCCCCGACGGTTAGCCTCGATCTTTCATGAGGTGGGGTTTCTGGTGGATCAGGGCCAGTGTCAGGGCGTCTGCAAAGTCGTTCAGCTGATAATGAGGCCGGCGAGTTTGAGTGCGCGGTGCGGGTAGTTGCGGGCTCCTCGGGTGGCTTTGGCGAGGTTGGGTTCGCCTTCCAGACGCAGGATTGAGATGGCGATGTTCCTAAGGGAGGCCATGACCCGTGGCGCGTTTCCACGTCGCACCTGACTTCCGTCCTCGCGCCACGTTACGTCCCGGCGCCAGTGGAGGCCGTTCTCTATTCCCCAATGCCCTCGGATCAAGGACGCTATGAGTTCCGGTTTTCCTTGTGCTGGCGCCAGTGACGTGACGATGTAGACCGTCTCGGTTGACCATTTCCGGGTTCCGATTGGCCTGGATTTCCGGGTGATCTGAGCGGCCTGGGCGGCGTGCGGAAACTTGATCCCGGCAGCGAGGCCAACGCATTTAATGATCCGTTGGATCTCGCGGCCGTTGGCAGTCTCCTTACTCGTGTTTCCGGCACGGACCTGTTTCCATGGCAGGGCACGCAGCTGGTCATGGAGCTTGGGCTGGTTCGCTTTGACGGTGAGCACATAGTGGGCTGACCGGGAGTGCAGGTAGTCGGCATGCTCGCGCTGTGTGTGCAGGGCATCGGCGGTGACGATGACGCCACCGATGTCCTTGATGCCTTCCAACAAGGGTTTGAAATAGGTGATCTCGTTGTGCTTTTCGGACACGTTCTCCTGAACCAACACGGCCCCGGTGGCGTGGTCAACGCCGGCCAGCAGGTGGACCCGCGTGCCACCGCCGTTCTTGGCACCACGGACTTCCTTCCCATCAATGGCAATCGCCGTCACCGCTGTCATGCCTTGTGCCCACGACCCGGCCAACCGGTCCAGGGCGTCGGCGTCCAGGCGCTGGAGGACCCTGGCCAATGTTGTCGCGTGCGGGGCACCTATACCGAGCGCAGCGAGCTGATCCCGGGCTGTATCGGCGGCCCATTCCGCCATCTCCACCAACGATGTCGCCCCGGCCACCACCGAGCAGACCATGATGACCAACAGGTGCGCGAAACGGTGCCTCACCCCACGCCGTTTCCGGGGGTCCGGTAGTTCCGCCAGGGCGGCAAGGACCTTGCCCGGGTCAATCTCCACCGGCCCCGTCTTAGCGAATTCGTCAATGAACGAGGCAAGGTGAGACGATGGCATGCGAGAACTCCTGGCAACATGTGGGACTGAACAATCACATGCTTAATGGGAGTTCTCGCTCATTAACAGCCACAGCCCGGTCGTCTCACATATTAAGACGATTCACCCTCAAAAAAGACTTTGCAGACGCCCTGGGGCCAGTGTCAAGCCCCGGGTTTGGTGGAGGGTTTGTTAGACCCGTTCCAGCGTTTTGATGGCGGGTAGATTTGAGTAGTAGTTGGTTTCAGCTTCGACTGGTGGGATGTATCCGATTTCGCCGTGGTGGTGGTTCTCTGGGGGTCGTCAACTTTTTGCCGTCGGATTTCGGTATCGTCGCAGGTCAGATGGGTATTGGGCTACGTTTTCGTGCACTGTTGATGTGGTGCACGTTGACCCGTGGGTAGCTATTTTT
>NZ_JBCHVD010000037.1:0-5043 GCF_046736435.1 Arthrobacter sp. LAPM80 | reverse complement strand
GTCGAGGATGATGATGTCCGGTTCTAGGCATTTCAGGCCAACCTCGGCCAGAACGGTACGGAAGTCGCGGATCAAATCCGGCATGTCTTCCCGTAGGCGGTCCGTAGTCTCATCCGAACGGAGTGCCTTCTTGAAACGTCGCATCAAGCCACGACCTGTTGTCTGCTTCCGGAAGTCCTCGCGTACATACGGCGCAAAACCCTCAGTGTGGCGTTGGCGGAACTTGTTGACCCCGTACATGAATCCGGTAACCCCAGCATTGCCCCGCAGCAATTCCACAACCTTCTCATCGAGTTCAGAGGGGAACCGTTTGGGATCCTTCTGGCTCTCGTGTTCCCCAAGCAACGCCTCAAGCATGAGAAACAGGACAGCCCGCTCCTCAGCATTTCCCAGGCGTTGCCCTTCATTGAAAGAAGTCCCAGGAGTGAGTGAGATGAAGTTGACCCGCTTCCCAGTATTCTCCCCGGGAGCGGCGTTCAACCGGCTCAGCTCCAGCGGTAGCAGCGGTAGCAGCGTTAGCCGCCCCGACTCGATAACGTCAGTCTGCCGGGTGACATTCACGCGGTCGATATTCTGTTTGGCGAGGTCCGCGTTGGAGCACATGTAGACGACATCGATCCGGTCCACACCATCGACCATCTCAAGATGTTCAATCGCCCGCGCGATGACGCCGGCGGCGACCACTGACTTGCCTAGCCCGGTTTCATCGGCCACGAGAAAGCGGTTCGTCGTTCCGTCCCCTGTGTAGAAGCGTTTGAATACGTGGTCCACGGTGCGCTTCTGGAAAGGCTTGGGTCCGGCGAGTGTCGCCTTAGCGCTGAATATCGTCATGACTTCTCCCCACGTCAGCGACGGCAGCCACGGCAGCGTCCCACAGCAATCGCACTTCTTCAATCTCGGAATCCCCTTTAGAGATCCGGTACAGCAGGTCCATCACAGGGTTTAGACCCGCGAACAGCTCCGCCGCGTCCGGGCTGCATGCTGCTGCCGCGATGGCCTCGAATAATCCAGCGAACGACCCGCCCGCGCCGATACTCCCGAATGCGCCGGCAAACATTCCGCCTCCCGATGGCGACTGGTCCTCCGGGGTCAGGAATAGTAAAAGGAATTCGCGCAGCTTCTCCACGGTGTCCAGCTGGCTGGCGATGATGGAATCGGTCCTTCCTTCCACGTCAGTGCGCAGCACTCCTTGGGCCACAGTCGAGCGCACCATCCCGCTTGCGCTGTCACGCAATTCGATCAGCACGTACGGTGTGACCATGGCCAAGTGCAGACCCTCAAATACGTGGCGCTGACTGCTCAAGTCTCTCTGCACTTCGGACAGTCGCGAAGGCAGCGTCAGTAAACCCAACCGAGCCGTCATATTTGAAGGCGGCAAATACGAGTGCTCCAGCACGACGTCGTAATCGTCACCTTGAGCGGACTGCGTCGCATCCAGTGAGTAGTTCAGAGCTGCTGCCGCGATCAGCGCATTTTGAAGCCGCCATTCGGCTTCCTCCGAAGGTTCTCGCTCGAACCCACCGCTGCCATTGAACTCGGAGAATGGCAGCGCTTTGAGCGACTCAACGATCTTCTCCGTGCCGATCCGGTTCTTGGGCCCGGTGAGTTCCAGAGAAAATTCGATGTTTCGCCCAAATGCGGCCCTTGTGGCATTGGCCGAGCCGAGCAGAACGTGAGTGGTGTGGTCGTAATCCGTGAACACTGCTTTTGCATGCAGGCCGCGGAGGTCCTCGGCCGCGGGAGCGATTTCGCTATCCGGCTCTTCGTCGGGGGCAAGACCAATGTCATCGACAGCTTTGAATGCCATCACTGGGTTCCCCACGGTCTCCGGGTTCAGCCGGTCAAGCTCATTGTCACGCCCGTAGACGCGTAGCGATCTGGCTCCGGAGCTTGCCAGGATGCCGAGCGTTGCGTCATCGACGAATGGAGATATCAGCAGCCGATTCCCACCGAAATTGCTCCGCTCGCCTGTCAACCCATTAAGTCCGACGGCGGATGCCGGGTCCTGCAACAATCCCACCAAGGAGTTGGCCGGGTAACGCTGCTCTGTGCCGAGCGGCCGGAACGCAAGAGTTTTGATATCTTGCGGCAGCTCCCATCGGACTGCTGATGCTCTTCGCGCCAGTCCTCGAATCGTCTCCAGACGGGACGCTGACAGAGGAACGGTACTGATCCGCGGCAGCTCGTCCACGAAATGCGATAAAGGCGCGTTGTCGATGTCTACCGAAAAATCATCTTCCGCGTTATCCATTTCGGGCGGTCGGCCGTCGATTCGAACCAGTAAATCCCAGGTGGCATCGGGTGTGAGGTTGCGACTGCTGCACAAAAATCGATACGTGTAGTCGCCGTCGCACTCGTATTCAAGAAGCCATACCTTGGGATGGAATAGTCCACCTGCCAGAGGCGCCTTGACCTGGTGGATGATCGGTTCGAGCACGGCAAGTAAGTCGTTGGCGTGACGTGGCACGCGGATAAGGCCTGCTTGGCAAAAGATGTCGATGCGGTCCGACACCTTCCTCACCGCATTGAGTAGTGCGACGGCGTTGCTCGGGTCTTCGCCGGAACCCCGAACGAAGCTAAGGGGGACGGCGAGCGCACTGATCATGTCTAAGGTGAATGTGGTACCGACGGCGTGGCTGAGTCGGTAACCTGCTGGCGGACGCAGTTGTTCGGTGAGTGCTTCACGAGCGCTGGGATCAAGCACGGGTCAGGCCTTCCTTTAGATCAACAATCATGTTGCGAACCTGAATCCAGCGAAACGTTTGTGGACTGATGCGTTCCGGCGATGTCCAAGCCCGGAGTCGTCGCTCGTTGATGAAACGTGAGTTGGCGCCTTTCGCCCGTTTCTCACGCTCTCGGACCATTCGGTGCAGAGCCTCGTTCGTCACAGGGTCATCTCCCGAGCGCAATTCGTCGATGGATCCGACTAGGAACGCGATGCTGCGGGGTTGTATCCGCGGGTTCACCGCCCTGGCGTGAGAGACAAATTCTTGGACATCCCAGTCGCGGAGCAATCGCTGGTAGTTTTCGTCTTCACGCCATTTCGCAAGGGTCTCGGCGTCGGTCTCTTCGGGTTCCTCGCCGAACCGGCGTCGAGCTTGAGCTGTAACACTGTAGGCGTAGACGGCATCGAGCCCGTGCTGTAGCGCGGAATATGCCTCCGCGTGTTTGAGCCAAACCGCAGCTTCGCCGGTCGCGGCTTGGGCAGCCGGATCCGCCCAAGGCACACTACCTGTCTTGAGAATTCGTCGAGGTTTAGCTACAAGCTGTGCGATCAGCGTCCCGGGGACAGCGGAGAGGACTCGGTCGCGGATCCATTCGGCCTCGCCATGGCTGAGCGCAATGCCTCGGTCTGCTGTAGTCGGGAAACCAACGGGAGCTGGCGGAAGTCCCACATGCCAGACTGGTTCCTGTGGCAGCCCGTCACGTACGGCCGCGGCCGCATCGAGCATCGCGTCGCCGATAGCATTGCGCTCTACATCGTTGCGGACAATCCCCCATGACCGCAACGCCGACCAGTAAGCTGCCGAGGGCAGCTGGGCGACTCTGTCCCCGGCAGAACGGCCAATAAACCGCTCGACGTTGAGCTCTTGAAATCGTCGAATGAGTCGGCGTTCAGCCTGCTCGGCCGATACTTTTAGCTGATCGGCGCCCTTCATTCCACTGGCGGACTGGAAGCACCAAGGAATCAAGAGTAGATAGCGGGCCGCGACATGCAGGACCGATGTTCCGGGGAAAAGTGAGTTGCTGATCGTGTCATGGAACTGACCGAGAGCCAGATCATCGACGCTTTCAGGCATTTCAAACAGGCGGACGAGTTCGCGCATGCGATTCGTCTCGGCAGAGCTGGCGTCGAGCCAGGAAATCAAGGAAGTCATGGAGTCTGCCTCGGCGTCACGATTCCTCAGGTATCGGCGGAGCTAGCTGTTCCTGCCATTGGGCAAAGGTTTGTCCTGTATTAGAGTCTCGCCAGGTTATTCGTCCGTTCGCGTTGCGGCCGGACACCACAGCGGCCGCGGCACTCGGGCTGGCGAAGGCATGGTCGTCGGCAAAAACTACTACACCCTCCACGACGTCGAGAGTCCCTGATTTCCGCAACCGATCATAGAGCCGCCCGTAGTTTTGACCCGAGCCGGTCCATGAGGAACGAGCCCTGGAACCAGCGGCCACAACGAATTCGCCGTTGATGTCTCGTCCCTGGGCAACGCCCTCCTCAGCTGGAACCTTCATCTCGAACAACGGCGAGACATGCTCACCGATGGGAGTTCTCTCAGACGACGTCGGAAGTAGCCGTCCTCGGAACGCATCCAATCCAAGGACAGGCAAGACGATCTGCGCCTGGCTGATGAAGTACTCCATATCGGAGATGTCCGCCTCGGGAAGGTTTACGGTCGGCGGCCGGTTCCCGTTCTCGAGGGCGCACCGATCCGTTGCAGCTGCCAAGGCAATGAATCGGCTCTCAAGGTATCGGACGTGCGCCTTCGTGAGGTTGGCATCCTTACTGGTCAGAAATATCACCCGCGACCAGAATTCTTTACCTGTGCTGGCACTGTTGTGCTGCCGCAGTCTGATAGCCACATCGTCCGCTTCGCCAACGTAGAGCAGCCTCCGGTCGGGGTCTTCCGGATTCTCGCCGAGTAAAAAGTACACGCCGGGCGAATTCGCCTCTCCCCGTGCGAGCAGGTCATTGAGTTCTGACCGGGATCCGGAAACGAGCCGGCCCGTCCAGTTCATAATTTCCGCTGTCAAGACGCCAGTGGGCGATCCATCGACCAAGAACAGACGGACCTGCTTGCCAGTTGCCAAAATTCTCCCCTGAGGTGATCCTAAACTTGTCTACTGGTTGTACCACCGATCACCGACAAATCACTTTTCCTCACCAGCCGCTAACCATTTGTGTCAATATCAGTATTCATATGCAATCGCCAGACGAGGAAAATAAACCAACTATGGCACGACTCCACAAGCCTTGAAAAAGGCGCACATGCTGTCGTATCCACCGAACGTGCAGGTAGCTACGAGATCATTGACGGCGGGATTCCC
>NZ_JBCHVD010000036.1:0-5329 GCF_046736435.1 Arthrobacter sp. LAPM80 | reverse complement strand
CCACGGCCCCGTTCGTCTCACATGTTAAGACGCCATCCCCTCATAAAAGACTTTGCAGCCACCCTGGCGTAGACGGTTAGCTCAGGTTTGACGTTTAGCGTGGGGTCCTTCGGCCGTGATCTGCTGGTATGTGGCCGGCGTCTGTTCGCTTTCGAGTCCAAGGATGGTCCTGAAGGCTGCCATCGGTGTGCCCCGTCGGTTGTAGCGGAAGACGAATTCATCCAGATATACCTGGAGGTGTTCATTGCTGACTGATCGGTGGGTGCCGCGGAGCCATGATTTGAAGTTGCTGATGGCCCGGTGGACGCGCGGCATGACGGGGTCCGGGTCATCGGCCTTCCGCGCGGCGCGTTGGGATCGTGGACGGTGCTCGTAGCCCTTCTTGGCCAAGGGTACGTAGCCCATCCAGCCGTCCGTGTGCACAATCGAACCGGGCGCCACGTTCTCGACGACGAAGCCGCACAATGTCTGGGAGGTGGCATCGTGGATGACTTGCATCCGGACGCGTCCGGAGCCTTGCCCGCGCACTTCTACCGCGACGATGACTTCTGCGGCTCTGGCAGTCAGGCTGCGGCCTCCGCGCCGGCCAGTTGCCCGGCCCCCAACTTCACATTCGTCAACTTCCACTTCACCAGAGAGCATCTTGCGAGTGGGGTCTTTCATGGCGCGGCGAAGTTTGTGCAGCATGGTCCACGCTGTTTGGTAGCGAGTCAGGCCCAGCTGACGCTGAAGCTGCACGGCGGAAATGCCGGGGGTTCCGGTCGTCATCAAGTACGCGGCCCAGAACCACAGCTGTAACGGTGTATGCGTCTTGTGCAACACCGTCCCGGCGGTCAGCGACGTCTGGCGGTGGCAGCCGGAACATTCCCAAGTACCTCGCGCGGAAACCGGCCAGGCTTTCTGGCGATGGCAGCGCGGGCATACGAACCCCTCTGGCCAACGACAGGCAAACAGATAGTCCAGGCACGCCTGTTCATCGACGAACCGCGCCTGAAACTCCAAAATCGTCCTCGGAAAATCTGTCCGACCCATGTACCAATTTTACCTGAGCTAACCGTCTACGCACTATCCGTTTTATGTTGGACTCCTTGTTATGCCGACAGTGATGGCATCGGTGCTGGTCAGAGCAATTTTCCTACGGTTCTTGTCGGCATAACTCGACGGGGTCATCCTGAAGCTTCCATATCTTCGAGGAGGCTCAAATGTATGATCCCGATCTTTCCAAGGTTCGTTTCACCGGTCCGTTGGCCAAATTCGCTTCGGGTTGGCGAGAAGTTTTGGTGGCCGAGGGCTATGCGGCGTCTTCGGCTGCCGTCAAGCTCCAGCTCGCTGCGCATCTTTCCCGATGGCTGCAGGAAAACAAGTTCGAGGCTTGGGATTTGACGGAGCCGGTCATCAAGGCATTTTTGGTGGAGCGGAGGGCGACTTATACCCACCTGATCTCGCTTGAAGCCTTGGGTCCGTTCTTGGAGTACTTGCGTGTATTGGGGGTTGTTCCTGATCTGGAGCCTCGTTTGCCGGTGACAGATCAGGAAATTCTGTTGGCTGAGTATCAGGACTATTTGTTGGTGCGCCGGGGTTTGAGTACGCCGGTGATCACAGCTTATGGGCATTGGATCATGCCCTTTCTCGACTATCTCCAGGATGTGGGTTGCCAGGTGAAGGACGGCGAGCTGGATGGCGAGATCATTGCCGCCTACCTTGTGAGCCGGCTGGTGGGATTGTCGCGGAAGTCGGCGAAGATGACGACCAGTGTGTTGCGTTCATTCCTGGGGTTTATCCACACTGCGGGGTACAACACTGCGTCCTTGGCCACGGCAATCCCGCCGATTACTGCGTGGCGGCTTTCGGGCCTGCCTCAGCCCCTGACCCGGGAAGAAACAGCTGCATTGTTGGCTGCAGCGGACAGGACTACCGATGCGGGGAAGCGAGATTACGCCATTGTGTTGCTTCTATTGCGGACGGCTCTGCGGTGCCAGGAGGTGGCAGTGATGAGCCTTGATGACTTGGATTGGGGCTCCGGTACCGTGGTCATTCATGGCAAGGGAGGCCGGGTTGATACCGTGCCAGTACCTATCGATGTCGGGACCGCATTGGTCGACTACCTCCGGGAGGCGCGCCCGCCGGGGCTTGAATCACGTGAGGTATTCATCCGCCTGTGCGCTCCATATCGTGGCCTTACACGTACAAGCGTGACTTGCATTGTTGGCCGTTTGGCCAAGAAGGCTGGTCTGGGCACCGTGCACGCCCACCGGCTCCGTCACACGGCGGCTTCTAACGTCCTCAACGCAGGGGCCAGTATGGAAGAAGTCGCGCAGTTTTTGCGCCATGCCAGTACAGAGACATCCACCATCTACGCCAAGACGGACATGACACGCCTTTCCGGCCTTTCACGCCCCTGGCCAGTGGCAGGTGAACGGGCATGAACAAGCTACCGGAGATGGTCGAGCAGTATCTACAGATCCGACGGGCACAGGGCTCCACCGCCGTGGATGTCGGACGGATCTTGGCAAAGTTTTGCGACTACGTTCAGGCATCGCAGGATACGGCCCTGACCGTGCAGCTCGCCGTGGGATTCGCCACGGACAAGGAAGGGCTATCGGATAGAAGCATCGCTCTGCGCCTATCGGCAGTGCGTGGGTTCTGTCGCTGGGCACAGACGATAGATCACACAATCGAGGTCCCGCCTGGCGGGCTGCTGAAGGCCCGCAAGAGCCGCAACGTTCCCTATATCTACACGCCGGAAGAAGTCAGTGAACTCCTTGATGCTTCTCTCAGACTCCACCCGAGTTTTAGGGCGAAGACCATGGCGGTTCTGATTGGGTTGATGGCGGCGACAGGGATACGTACTGGTGAAGCGTGCGCCCTGGACATCGGAGACCTCAACCCGGTGGCCAGCACGCTGAGGATCACCGGTAAGTATGGAAAAATCCGGCTACTTCCTCCACACCCCACAACCATGACAGCACTGAAGGCCTACACAGAGTTCCGGACTGGCCTCGCCCCTGCCGCCAACTGTCCCGCATTGCTGGTCTCCTCCCGAGGCAACCGGCTACGTGCAACTCACGTTGATGAGAGCTTTCGGGAAATTCTGACACATACCTCGTTGAGTCAACACTCGCGCAAATGCCGGCCACGGTTGACAGACCTTCGCCACACCTTTGCCGTGAACACGATGCTGGATGCCTACGCCAGCGGGCAGGACCCCAGAAAGATCTTGCCCGTACTTTCCACCTGGATGGGGCATTCATTGCTTGCAGACACGTACTGGTATTTGGGCTGCACCCCGGCGCTGATGCGGGCCGCGGCACAACGACTAGAAAGTGAGGAGTCATGAGTGCGTTGGCCCCAACTCTTCAATCGTTTTTCACCGTGCGGCTGACCAGCCACTACGGAGTCAGCCCACACACGGTAGAAGCCTACCGGGACGCTTTCAGGCTGCTGCTCGCTTATGCCCACCAATCCACCGGCACGCGGCCCTCAGACCTGGACCTAGGCCAACTGGACGCCGACCTGATCACCGGGTTCCTTAACTATTTGGAAGACGAACGTGGAAACACCATCCGGACCCGCAACGCCAGGCTGGCCGCCGTGCATTCCTTCGCTACCTATGCCAGTTACAAGCACCCCGAGCACGCGGCCGTGCTCAGCCAGGTCCTGGCGATACCCCGGAAACGGCAACATCAGGCGGAGATTACCTTCCTCACCAAGGATGAAACAGAGGCACTGCTGGCCGCCCCAGACCCTGATACGTGGATCGGGCGCCGTGACCGGGCACTGCTCTTGGTTGCCATCACCACAGGGCTTCGGGTCGCCGAGCTGGCCTCACTCACCGGCGCCGACATTCACCTGGGCACCGGCCCGCACGTGACTTGCGACGGGAAAGGACGTAAAGACCGCACTACCCCTCTGACCGCCGCGGCCGTGCGGCTACTCAGGGACATCGACACGGACCACGCACAGCCGGCAGCCTTCGTCTTCGCTACTCGAAACGGCCACCAGTTAAGCAGGGACGCGATCGCTGCCCGGGTCAACCTACACGTGGACAAGGCAACAGCTACCTGCCCCACGCTTGCCGCTAAGAACGTCACACCGCACGTGCTCCGACACACGGCAGCAATCCGTCTACTCGATGCAGGCATCGACGTGGCGATGATCGCCATATGGCTCGGCCACGCTGGGATCGAATCCACCCAGCCCTACCTGCACGCCAACATGAAAATGAAGGAGGACGCTCTGAAAAGGACAACACCATTGAACGTACCCACCGGCCGCTACAAGGCCTCTGACGAACTCCTCGCCTTCCTCAACGGACTCTAGTTATGCCGACAAGAACCGTATGAAAATTGCTCTGACCAGCACCGATGCCATCACTGTCGGCATAACAAGGAGTCCAACATAAAACGGATCCATGACCGGAACAGCGTCGGGTAGTTCATCGGCGGCGGCGCTTTTGAAACCGGAGAACCCATCCATGGCCACGACCTCAACACAGTCCCTCCATGCCTGCGGGCGTCCCTGCAACCAAGTGGCGAAGACTTGCTTTGAGCGGCCCTCGACCATGTCCAGCAAGCGGGAAGGACCGGTTCCGTCCCTGATCGGGGTGAGGTCAATAATGACGGTGACGTACTTCTCCCCTCGTCGGGTGTGCCTCCAAACATGCTCATCAACACCAATGACTTTCACCCCGTCGAAACGGTAAGGGTCATCAATGAGTACACGCCGCCCTTCGGCCAGAACAGCCTTGTTAGCCGTCTTCCAAGTGACCCCAAGGCCTTCAGCGATCCTGGCCACGGTGAGGTGTTGACACACGATTCCCTCCAACGCCCAGCGCAGCCCACGGCGAGAAAGCTTCGATCTCGGATCGGCCGCCTTCGTGGTGTCTTGCCGCCACACATGCCGGCAACCGGTGCACTGATAACGGCGGATCCGCACCAACAACGTTGTAGGACGCCAACCGAAAGGTTCATGGCCGAGCTGGCGGGTCACGGTATCGCGAGGGACTCCTTGGGATCCGCACCGGTGGCACCAATCATCGGGATCAACAACACGGCAGGCAAGGACCGCACGATCCGGGCGGACATACTGCCCGGTCACCTCAAGTCCGAGGCCATCAAGACGGCAAAAAGTAGTCAGGTCAGGGCATTGAAAGGTAGCGTTGAACACGAGGGCCTTGCTGTAGAAAACGAGATCTTAGACGATCTGATTCTCTACCAAGGCCCTCACCTACACCGAACCGACCGCCGGCACTCGGAAATCTCACACGGCAACCCGACTACACTCTGGATTCGGAAGAGCCATATATGGATCCACTTCACATGAAAAATAG
>NZ_JBCHVD010000035.1:0-11345 GCF_046736435.1 Arthrobacter sp. LAPM80 | reverse complement strand
AGCGAGTTCGATGACCTCGCGGCCGCGCAGCTTGTTGCCCAGCGGTTCGAGCGCGATGACGACACCGTTGCGGACACCGACTTCGCGGGCAGCGATGCCGGCGGTGGTCAGCACCCGCTTACCGCGAATGACGAGATCGAAGAGATCGCCGCTCTCGTCAATTCCTGCAGTATTAGACATACGAGTTCTCCTCTTCCTTGCCACGTGTGGCAAGCCGGGTGCCAATGGTGGCACCAATTTCAGTCAGCATGGCCCCTGCATTTTTCATGCAGTAATCCGTATCGGCATTCAGGTCCGTGAGTGCGTAGCTGTGGGCGAAGCCGGCGTCGCGCAGGACGTCGGCGGACAAGGTACTGCGTCCGCACACCGCCACCACGGGAACACCGGCGGCGCGTGCCGCAGTGGCCACACCCATGGGTGCCTTGCCGAACAGGCTTTGCTCATCCAGGCTGCCTTCGCCCGTGATGACCAGATCGGCTGCGCCAATCCTATCGGCCAGTCCTGTCAGTTCCAGCACAACCTCGATGCCGGGCCGGCGCTTGGCGGAGAGCACAGCCAGTGCGGCGTAGCCCGTGCCGCCGGCAGCTCCGGAACCAGGTGCGTCAATGGCATCCACTGCGGCGGTGCCAAGGGCGTTGGCCATGACGCGGAAATAGCGCTCGAGAGCGTTCTCCAGGTGTGCCACGTTTTTCTCCGAGGCACCCTTTTGCGGGGCAAAGACGGCGGCTGCGCCGTCAGGGCCCAAGAGCGGGTTGTCGACGTCGCTGGCAAGAGTGAACTGCACCCCGCCGAGGCGCCGGTCCAGGCCGCCAAGATCGATGTTTGTCACGGTGGACAGGGCGCCCCCGCCGGGCGGCAGGTGCCGCCCGGCTGAGTCCTTGAAGGTGGCGCCAAGTGCGGCTAGCATGCCCGCCCCGCCGTCGGTTGTTGCGCTGCCACCAACACCCAGCACGATCTCCGTGCAGCCCCGGTCAAGGGCTGCCTTGACCAGCTGGCCGGTGCCGAACGTGCTGGCACCCAGGGGTGAGTGCCGCCCGTCGGGCAGTACGGCCAGCCCGGAGGCGGCAGCCATCTCAATCACTGCGACCTTGCCGTTGACGGCAAAGTCTGCTTGGAGGGTTTCCCCTGTGGGGCCCTGTACCGTTTCGCTGACCCGGGTGAATCCCGAGGCGACGACGGCGTCGATGGTGCCCTCGCCGCCGTCGGCCACTGGCATCAAAACGATGTCAAGCTCCGGTGCGACCGAGCTCAGGCCTTCAGCCAGGAACCCGGCAGCCTCGGGGGCGCTCAGGGAACCTTTGAACTTGTCGGGTGCGAGGATGACGCGCATGGTTCCTCCCTAGCCCTGCAAGGCCAGGATGGCTGTGGGAGCATCCGTTGCGTACTCGGCAATGTCTTCAATTTCGTTGACGTTGTCCAGTTCGGTGCCCATGGAGATGTTGGTGACGCGCTCCAGGATGGCTTCAACCACAACGGGAACCTTGAACTCTTCCATGAGCTTCTTGGCTTCGGCGAAGGCGGCAGGCATGTCTTCGGGACGCTCCACGCGGATGGCCTTGCAGCCCAGACCTTCGGCCACCTTGAGGTGGTCGACGCCGTAGCCGTTGGTCTCGGGGGAGTTGATGTTATCGAAGGCCAAGGAGACGTGGTAATCCATCTTGAAACCGCGCTGTGACTGACGGATCAGGCCCAGGTAGGAGTTGTTGACGACAACGTGGATGTAGGGCAGGTTGAACTGTGCACCGACGGCCAGTTCTTCAATCATGAACTGGAAATCGTAGTCACCCGAGAGGGCGACAACCGTCTGACCGGGCTTGCCGCGGACAACGCCCAGGGCTGCAGGCAGGGTCCAGCCGAGCGGGCCGGCCTGTCCGGCGTTGATCCAGCGACGCGGGCCGAAGACGTGCAGCATCTGTGCACCGGCGATCTGCGAGAGACCGATCGTGGAGACGTAGGTGGTGTCTTCGCCAAAGGCTGCGTTCATTTCTTCGTACACGCGCTGAGGCTTCATCGGCACGTTATCGAAGTGGGTCTTGCGCTGCAGCGAACCCTTGCGGGCGGCGCAGGAGTCGGCCCAGGCACTGTAGTCCGGGACGGTGCCGGCAGCCTTGCGCTCACGAGCAACCTCGAGCAGGATGTCTAGGGCTGCGCCGGCGTCGGAAACGATGCCCAAATCCGGTGAGAAAACACGGCCGATCTGGGTGGGCTCGATGTCCACGTGCACGAACTTGCGGCCCTCGGTGTAGGTGTCCAGGCCGCCGGTGTGGCGGTTGGCCCAACGGTTGCCGATGCCGATGACGGCGTCGGACTCCAAGAAGGTTGCGTTGCCGTAGCGGTGCGAGGTTTGCAGGCCGACCATGCCGGCCATCAGGGGGTGGTTATCAGGAATGGAACCCCAGCCCATCAGGGTCGGGATGACCGGGATGGAGAGCAGTTCGGCCAATTCAACCAGCTGCGCGGAGGCGCCGGCGTTGATCACGCCGCCACCGGCGACGATCAGCGGGGACTTTCCGGCCAAGATGATGTCGAGGGCCTTCTCGGCCTGTTTGCGCGTGGCAGCGGGCTTGCTCGGCACGAGGGACTCGTACGCGTCGATGTCGAATTCGATCTCGGCCATCTGCACATCGATCGGCAGGTCCAACAGAACCGGGCCGGGACGCCCCGAACGCATCAGGTAGAAGGCCTTCTGGAAGGCGCCGGGAACCTGGCCGGGCTCCTTGATGGTCATCGCGAGCTTGGTCAGGGGAGCTGCAATGGACTCAATGTCCACTGCCTGGAAGTCTTCCTTATGCAGCTTGGCAACGGGGGCCTGGCCGGTGATGCACAGCATCGGAATGGAGTCGGCCTGAGCTGCGTACAGTCCGGTGATCATGTCGGTGCCTGCGGGGCCGGAGGTGCCGGTGCAAACACCGATATTGCCGTCGGCTGCTCGTGAGTAGCCGTCTGCCATGTGGGACGCACCTTCCATGTGGCGGGCCAGGGTGTGGTTCAACCCGCCGTGGGCGCGCATGGCCGAGTAGAACGGGTTGATGGCTGCTCCGGGGAGACCGAAGATCTCCGTTGCGCCTTCTTTTTCCAAAATCAAAACGGCTGCGTCAACGCTGCGCATCTTTGCCATGGTATTGCTCCTTCAAAATTTGTGGGTTGCCCTGTGCGGGCGTGTGTGGTTTTGGTTGGCTCCCCGCCGTGGCCAAGATGCGCGACGGCGGGGAGTCGGTTTTTTGGGGGTGCGGCGCGTCTTTGCGCTACTTGCGCCCGGAGGAGGCCAGTGCTGCCTTGAACAGGCCCGAGTGGTCAAGGCCACCGTCGCCCTGGGCCACCATGGAGGTGACGAGCTGGGCCACGGCGCTGCCGAGGGGGACTGTGACGCCTGCTTCGCGTGCTGCTGCTGTGACAATGCCCAGGTCCTTGTTGTGCAGGGCCAGGCGGAAGCCGGGATCGAAGTTGCGGTCAAGCATCTTCTGGCCCTTCTGGTCAAGGACCTTGGAGCCGGCGAGGCCGCCGCCAAGAACCTTGAGCGCGGCGTCGGTGTCAACGCCGTAGGCCTCGAGGAAGACAACTGCCTCGGCCAGGGCCTGGATGTTCACGGCCACGATCAGCTGGTTGGCTGCCTTGACCGTCTGGCCCGAACCTGACGGTCCCACGTGGACGATGGTCTTGCCCACGGCTTTCAACACGTCCTGTGCGTCAGCGAAGTCCTTGGCGTCGCCACCGATCATGATGGAGAGGACTCCATCAATGGCGCCCTGCTCGCCACCGGAGACCGGGGCGTCAAGGGGGCGGATGCCCGCCGCTACGGCTTCTTCTGACAGGCGCTTGGCAACATCCGGGCGGATGGAGCTGGCGTCAACCCACAGGGTGCCCTTTTTGGCGTTGGCGAAGACGCCCTCCGGGCCGGAGACGACTGCTTCGACGTCGGGGGAGTCCGGAACCATGGTAATGACGACGTCGGCTTCCTTGACGGCGTCCGCGATCGACGTGGCGCCGTTGCCACCGGCCGCGACGAGCTTGTCGATGGAGCCCTGGCTGCGGTTGAAACCAGTGACGCTGTGGCCTGCGTTGACGAGGTTCAGTGCCATGGGAAGGCCCATGATGCCGAGTCCGATGACTGCAACGTTGCTCATAATGTGTCCTTACGTTCTAAAAGTGTGTGGGGAGGGAGGATTAGTTGGCCGGCTGGCGGATGGCCCAGCTGAAGGCATCCGCTGCGGCGGCCTTGTATTCCAGGCCGATGGGGCCGGCGTAGCCGAGGTCGCGGCTGCGGGTGATCCATTCGCCCAGGGGCAGGTTGCCGGTGCCGGGGGCGCCGCGGCCGGGATCGTCGGCGATCTGGATGTGGCCGAAGTTCTTGGCGTGCTTTTCAATCACGGCGGCCACGTCGTCGCCGTTGACGGCCAGGTGGTAGAAGTCAGCCAGCAGCTTGACGTTGTCCACGCCGGCTTCCTGGGTCTTGGCGATGATGGCCAGCGCGTCAGCGGCAGTCTTCACCGGGTAGGCGGGGGTGCCGGAGACGGGTTCCAGCAGGACAGTTCCGCCGATCTTGGCGACGCCCTGGGCTGCGTACACGAGGTTCTTCAGGCCGAGCTCATCCTGCTCTTCCGGGGTGAACTCGTCCTGGCGGTTGCCGTAGAGGGCGTTGAAGGCCTTGGTGCCGAGTCGCTCGCCGATGCCGACAACAACGTCAACGTTGTCCTTGAACTCGGAGCAGCGGCCCTTCCAGGAAACCAGTCCGCGGTCACCGCCGGGCATGTTGCCTGCGAAGAAGTTCAGGCCCGTGAGCTGGACGCCGGCGTCGGTGATGGCGTTTTCAAAGGCTGTGACATCGGCGTCGGCGGGGACTGCAGTGTCGAAGGGCCACCAGAACTCGACTGCATCGAATCCGGCTGCCTTTGCGGCGGCCGGGCGTTCCAACAGGGGGAGCTCGGTCAGGAGGATGGAGCAGTTCACTGTGTACGTCATTGTCGGTCCTTCCAAGGAATTCTTCATTCCATGCATTTCATATTGTGGAAATTAGTTTCTGCTTTATGAAAAGTCTAGAGAAGGATGTGACGGACGTCAAGGGGCAAGTCCTGCAGTGTTCCGTGCGTCTGTGATGCTGGGACAAAAATGCGCCCGTTCCCGCTTTTCGCGCCCCGGGTAGAGGTAGCGAAAAGTGGAAACGGGCGCATTGAATAGAGGTAGCGCAGCTTAGGTCAGCTTGATCTGGCGGTTCATGTCCTTGTACAGCAGGTAGCGGAATTCGCCCGGGCCGCCGGCGTAGCAGGCCTGCGGGCAGAAGGCGCGGAGCCACATGAAGTCGCCGGCCTCCACTTCAACCCAGTCGTTGTTGAGCAGGTACATGGCCTTGCCTTCAAGGACGTACAAGCCGTGTTCCATGACGTGAGTTTCAGGGAAGGGGATGACACCGCCGGGCTGGAAGGTGACGATGTTGACCTGCATGTCATGGGCCAGGTCGGAAGAGTCCGTGAAACGGGTGGTCTTCCAGGCGCCGTTAGTGTCAGGCATGGCCGTCGGTTCAACGTCAGCATCGCTGGTGACGAAGGACTTGGCCTCATAGCCTTCGAGCCGCTCGTAGGCCTTGCGGATCCACTGGAAGGAGACAACGTCGTCCGAGACGTTCTCCAGTCCCCAGGTTGCGCCGGCGGCGAGGTAGGCGTAGCCACCCTCCTCGAGCTTGTGCAGTTCACCGTCAAGGGTCAGGTTGACCTTGCCCTTGGTGACGAAGACCACGCCTTCGACGCCGGACTCAAACTCGGCGATGGGGGCGCCGCCACCCGGGGCGATCTCCACGATCAGCTGGGAGAAGGTGGTGGCGAACCCGGAGATCGGGCGGGCCAGGATCCACGAACGTGTATTGGAGAAGCCCGGCAGCGTGCTGGTCACGATGTCAGTCATGACGCCCTTGGGGATGACAGTGTAGGCCTCGGTGACGATGGCGCGTTCTGTTGTCAGGTGTGTTTGCGGCGGCAGGCCGCCTGCGGGGGAGTAATACTTGCTCATGCGTTCGCTCCAGAAATGACGGCTGCCAGGCGGGGGTGCGCCAGCAGGGTAAGTTGCGTTTGGTCGAGGCTGGTCAGTGCCTGTACTTCTTCGGCGCCGGCAGCACCACAGACGAGGCCGCGCAAGATGAAGTTGGCCAGGGCGCGAGCGGTGGCTGGTTCGTCCATGACAGCACCGGGGGTCTGCTGAACATAGTTGCGCAATCGAACCGCCGCGGCCGGCAGGCCCTGGCGGTAGAAGGCGTAGGTGGCGCTGAAACGGCTGGGCAGCTGGGCTGCGTGCAGGTCCCAGCCCTGGTAGTAGCCGCGCTCAAGTGACCGGCGCACGAGGCGTCCGTGCAACGCCCAGGCTGCCTCGGCACCTTCGCCAACGGGCATGATGTTGGTTGAGCCGTCGGAGAGACGGATGCCTGTTCCGGCCACTGCCAACTGCATGACTTCCTTGGCGAAGTCGGCCACGGGGTGTTCCATTGACTGATATTCGGCCGAGATTTCCAGCGAGGCGCTGTAGTCGTAGGTGCCGTAGTGCAGTCCGCTGATCCGCCCCGGCACGGCGTGTGCCAGCTGGGCCACGGGGGAGGTTCCCTCCGGTCCCAGGATGAGCTGCGGGGTTTCCACCTGCACCTCAAAGCGGAGCCGGCCGGCGGGCAGGCCGTGGATTTCTTCCAGTCGCGTCACGGCAAAGTCCATCGCCTTGACCTGGTCAACCGTTGTGACCTTAGGCAGTGTGAGCACGAGCCCGTCGGGGAGCTCGCCGGCGTCGACAAGGCTGGAGACGAACAGGTCCAAGGTCCGCACACCGCGGGCCCGGGTGGCAGCTTCAAAGCACTTGAAGCGGATGCCGATAAATGGCGGTGCCGTCCCGGCGGCGGTGGCAGCTGCCACCGCCTTGCCTGCTGCTACTGCTGCAGCATCCTCTGCTGCGTCGCCGCGGTCCCCGAAGCCGTCTTCAAAATCCAGGCGGAGGTCTTCGATGGCCTCGGTGGCGAGCTTGGCAGCCACCCGAGGGGCCACCTCAGCAGCCAGCTCGGCGTCCTGACCCAGGAGTGCACCAAGTTTTTCCAGTCCGCCATAGTTGTTGATGGCTTCCTGGCCTTGGCTGCCCCAGTCGGCGGCAAAGGTGGGGGTGAAACGGTCCGCCGGCACGTACACAGTGTGGACGGGCTGGCGACTGCCGTCATCGCCGGGGTAATTGCGGTCAAGGAGTTCATCCGTGGCCGCGCAGGATGAATCGATGTGCGCCAGGTCCGCTGTGCTCAGTGAAGGAGTTACGGTCATCTCTAGCCCACCAATTCATAGGCCGGGATGGTCAGGAAGTCCACGTAGTCCTCGGAGAGGCAGATGTCCCCGATGAGTTCGCTGGCTGCCTTGTAGTACTTGGCGAAGGTTTCCTCGCCAACTTCGCCGCGCAGTTTTTCCGTTTCCTCGGCGAGAATGCCTGTGACGAGTTCACGGGTTACCGTGTTGCCAGTGTCGGCGAGCACTGTCTTGTTGCGGATCTGCTGCCACACCTGTGAACGGGAGATTTCCGCCGTGGCGGCATCTTCCATCAGGTTGTGGATGGCCACAGCGCCGTTGCCGGAGATCCAGACGGCCGTGTAGGCGACTGCCACATACAGGTTCAGGCGAAGGCCCGCCTCCGTTGCCTGGCCGGCAGCAGACGCAATGTCAAGCAGCTGGTCGGCAGTTACGGTGACCTCGGGGCGCAGCTTGTCCAGCTGGTTCGGGCGGTCGCCGAGAACGGCGTCGAACACTTCCTTGCACACGGGGACCAGATCCGGGTGGGCAACCCAGGAGCCGTCGAAGCCGTCATTGGCTTCGCGGGTCTTGTCGTTGCGCACCTTTTCAAACGCTGCAGCCGTAACATCGGGCTCGCGGCGGTTGGGGATGACAGCGGCCATGCCGCCCATGGCGAAGGCGCCGCGGGCGTGGCAGGTCTTGACCAGCAGTTCGGTGTAAGCGCGCATGAACGGCGCAGTCATGGCGACCTGTGCACGGTCCGGCAGGGTGAAGGACTCGCCGGCGTCGCGGAAGTACTTGATGATGCTAAACAGGTAGTCCCAGCGCCCGGCGTTCAGGCCCGAGGCGTGATCGCGGAGTTCGTACAGGATCTCGTCCATTTCAAACGCTGCCGGGATGGTCTCGATGAGAACAGTGGCGCGGATGGTGCCCTGGGGCACGCCGAGGTAGTCCTGGGCGAAGACAAAGATGTCATTCCACAGGCGGGCCTCGAGGTGGCTTTCCATCTTCGGCAGGTAGTAGTAGGGGCCCTGGCCGTTGGCGATCAGTGCCTTTGCCGTATGGAAGAACAGCAGGCCGAAGTCAACCAGTGCGCCCGAGGTCGGTGCACCGTCGACCAGCACGTGGCTTTCGCTGAGGTGCCAGCCACGGGGGCGGGCAACAACAACAGCCAAGGGCGCGTCGGTGCGCAGGCGGTATTCCTTGCCCTCGGGCGAGGTGTATTCGAGGGTGCCTGCCGCTGCGTCCTTAAGGTTCAGGACGGCGTCAACAACGTTGGCCCAGAGCGGGGTGGAGGCATCTTCCAGGTCTGCCAGCCACACCTTGGCGCCCGAGTTGAGGGCGTTGATGGCCATCTTCGCCGGCGAGGCCGGGCCTGTCATCTCCACGCGGCGGTCAAGCAGCGGTGCCGGTGCCGGGGCAACCTTCCAGCCGCCGTCGCGGACTGACTGCGTTTCCTGCAGGAAATCGAGCTTGCCGGTGACGGCAACAGTTTCGCGCTTGGCCGTGCGGTCAGCAAGGAGCTGTACGCGGGTGGGGTTGAAGCGGCGGTTGAGTTCTGCGACAAATTCCAGTGCCTCGGGGGTGAGGATCTCACCGGCGCGGGGAATGGGTGTGGGATCTGTAACGGTTACTGACGGGGTGCTCATGCGGAAGCCCTCTCGGTGAGTGATGTGGCAGCCGCGGCGGCCACTGCTGCGGCGACATCTCCGGCCACGTGCGGGTCGAAGACGCTGGGAATGATGAAGCTTGCGTTTAGTTCGGAGTCATCCACGCGTTTTGCGATGGCCTCGGATGCCGCTACAAGCATCTCATCCGAAATGTCCGACACGCCCGCGTCCAACAGTCCGCGGAAGAATCCGGGGAACGCCAGCACGTTGTTGATCTGGTTCGGGAAGTCGCTGCGGCCTGTGGCAACCACGGCGGCGTACTTGGATGCGATGACAGGATCGACCTCGGGGGTGGGGTTGGCCATGGCGAAGACAATTGACTTCGGCGCCATGGAGGCCACCTGTGCCTCGCCCAGAACGTTGGGCCCGCTGACGCCGATGAAGACATCTGCTCCCGCAACGGCGTCGTGGAGGGACCCGGTGAAGTTCTCCGGGTTGGTGTTGTTGGCCAGCCAGGTGCGGTGTTCGTCGGTGTAAACCTCGTCGCGGTTCACAGCACCGTTGCGTCCGCAGGCCACAATGTTCTTGGCGCCCTGGGCGAGCAGGAGCTGGATGATGGCGTTGCCAGCGGCGCCGACGCCTGCCACAACAATTTTCACGGTTTCAATCTTCTTATCGACAACCTTCAACGCGTTGCTCAAGGCGGCGAGGGTGACAATGGCGGTGCCGTGCTGGTCATCGTGGAAGACGGGGATGTCCAGTTCTTCCTTGAGGCGGCGCTCGATCTCGAAGCAGCGAGGGGCGGCGATATCTTCAAGGTTGATGCCACCGTAGACCGGGGCCATGGCCTTGACGATCATGATGATCTCTTCGGTGTCCTTGGTGTCAAGGCATACGGGCCAGGCATCGACGTTGGCGAACTGCTTGAACAGTGCAGCCTTGCCTTCCATGACGGGCAGTGCTGCGGCGGGGCCGATATCGCCCAGGCCCAGGACTGCGGTTCCGTCGGTGACGACGGCGATGGTGTTGCGCTTGATGGTGAGGTTGCGCGCGGCTTCGGGGTTTTCTGCGATGGCCATGCAGACCCGGGCAACACCGGGGGTGTAGGCGCGGGAGAGGTCGTCGCGGTTGCGGATGACGAACTTCGAGTTGACCTCGAGCTTGCCACCGAGGTGCATCAGGAAGGTGCGGTCGGAGACGTGGAGGACGTGTACGCCCTCGAGCGCCTGCAGGGCTTCCTTGACGCGGTCTGCGTGGGCGTCGTCGGTGGTGTTGGCAGTGATGTCGACGACAATGCTCTCATGCTGTGATTCGACGATGTCCAAGGCGGTGACTGCTGCACCGGCCGAGGCAGCTGCTGCTGCGAGCTCGCTTGTGACAGTGAAGTTGGACGGAGCGCTCACGCGGAGGGTGATGGAGTTGCCGGGGCTGGGATTCGCCATTGAATTTCCTTTGGGTTAGGCCCATGCGGGCTATCGACATTTACGATTGTTCTCGTAGAATGGATATTATTATCTATCTAGTGGAATTTCAAGCCCTAGCCCTGCATTCTCTTTCGCGTTGCGGAATGAGGTATGTTGGGGAGTTGGAAACTTGATACCATCATGCGGAATATTCGTTGGCACATACACCAGTAGGAGACCTACCATGGCAGCAAAAGCAAGCGGCGGCGTCCAATCAGTGGAACGCGTCTTTGAACTGCTTGAGCTGATCACCGAAGCAGGTGGCAATGTCACCCTCAGTGAGCTTTCCGCCTCCACCGAACTGCCCCTGCCCACGATCCACAGGCTGCTGCGCACACTGGTGTCGCTGGGCTATATCAGGCAGCTGCCTAGCCGCCGCTATGCATTGGGGCCGCGCCTGATCCGTCTGGGCGAAGGCGCAACGAAGCAACTCGGTGCCATGGCCATGCCTCAGCTGGACACTCTGGTGAAGCATCTGGGGGAGACTGCCAACATGGCGGTGTTGGACACCGATATGGTCATTTACATCGCCCAGGTTCCCTCACCGCACTCCATGCGCATGTTCACCGAAGTAGGGCGCCGCGCCCACACACACGACACCGGTGTGGGAAAAGCGCTGCTGGCGCAGTTGGACAATGACGCCGTGCGCACCATTGTGACGCGCACAGGGATGCCCACACCCACCAGCAAGAGCCATGGCACCGTCGAGAGCCTGTTGGCTGACCTTGATGTCATCAGAGAGCGCGGCTATGCCATTGATGAGGAAGAGCAGGAGATTGGTGTGCGGTGCTTTGCCATGGCCGTTCCCAACGCGCCCACACCGACGGCCATTTCCGTCTCTGGCCCGGTTCAGCGGGTCGATGAGCATTTTGCCGAAAGGGCTGTCCCGATGTTGCGCCAGGCCGCACAGGTCATCTCCGCGGAGCTGAATCGCAACTAGCCCGACCCGGAGCGTGTTGTGTTGTCTTAAACGCAGTTGCCCCGCATGATCGTAGATTGTTTACTGCGATCATGCGGGGCAACTGCGTTTAAGT
>NZ_JBCHVD010000034.1:0-12975 GCF_046736435.1 Arthrobacter sp. LAPM80 | reverse complement strand
GAGAAGTACGATTCCGACAACGATAAGTGCTATGACGATTCCCCTTTCGTCAATGTACCGGCGTGGACCGTTGACGGCAACAAGCGCCACGGAGTCGATGCCGTGGACGGGCCCTGGCCCGACCGCCGCTGATCGTCGAGTCCCCACGGCCCGAACGACCCGGGCAAGTCCCACCAACAGATCCCACACAGTTACCGCACTCGATCCCCTCGACAACCTGACGGCCATGCGGAACGGCCGGCCGCGTCGGCCGTCTGAAGCCCCACGCATAGGCCATAGGTGCTGCGCAGAATGAGATCCGGGCAATATATTTTTCCCCCTGCCAGGCTCTCCAGCCCACTGTTTAGTCCCGGTACCCTTGCCGTTAATATTGCCGCCACCAGAACAGCGTTTGCGCTCCGTACCTTGGTCACTGAAGCCAAGGGGGCAGTCACCCAAGCGTGTGATCAGCCCCTTAGATATCAATCCCAAGGACTGAAAACGTATGCGCATTTATGCCCACCGCGGAGTGTCTGCACACCTACCCGAAAACACCTTGCCTGCATTTTCGCGCGCCAGTGAACTGGGCGTTGACGGCATAGAACTTGACGTCCATCTGTCAGCAGACTTGCTTCCCATGGTGATCCACGACGACACCGCAGATCGCACCACCAACGGCCGCGGCAGCATCACGGAGTTCACCTCAAGCCAGCTGGGCCGTCTCGATGCAGGCGATGGCCAGGGCGTGCCCACCTTGGCCCAGGTGCTTGAACTGGCGGCAGGAAAACTGCGTGTCAACATTGAGCTCAAGGACGCCGCTTCGGCGGACGCCGTGGCAGCGGCTGCAGCGGCCGTGCCCGGTCTGGACTGGTTTGCTTCCTCCGCCAATTGGCTGGCGCTGGCACGGTTGCGCCATATCCGCCCCGAGGCCATGATTTATCCGCTGTGTGTGGGGCGTCTTGAAAAGCTCGGTGCGATGCTGGCCGGAGACGGCATCCAGGAACAGTTCACTGGCCGGGGACTCATGGCAGCCATCGACTTTGCCCTGGCACACGGCGCTGAGGGTCTCTCCATTTGGGAAAACGGCCTTGATGCGGTTGATGTCGCCGCCATCCACAGTGCGGGGCTGCAGGCGTGGGCCTGGACGGTGAATGATCCGGCCCGGGCCCGTGAACTGGCGGCCATCGGGGTGGACGCACTCTGCACCGATGATCCTGAACTCATTCAAAGGGCAGTGGCCGGAGCTGCACCGGCGACACTCGAGACCGTCGCCGGGGACGCCTAGGCCATGGCACTTCTGATTCGCAGCACCAGATCAGCGCAGATACCGCGCAATCGGGGACGGGAAACCACACAAGCACCCGGCCCGGACAGCCAGGCCATGCGCAAGCGCCGCGCTCCGTGGAAAACATGGTTGTTGTTCCTGCTCTTCGCAGGCCCCAATGTGGCCCTGCTGATCATCTTCACCTACAAACCGTTGATCCAGTCACTGCAATACTCACTGCTGCAGTGGAACATAGGCTCGGCCACGGCACGGTTCATTGGACTGGAGAACTACGTCAGCTGGTTCACGGATCCGACCACAGCAAATGTGGTCAGGGTGACAGTTGTCTTCACCGTAGCCACAGTGGGCGGAGGCATGGCCCTGGGACTGGCCTTGGCACTGCTGCTGAACCGAAAGCTCCGTGGCACGGGCTTGGCCCGCACAGTGGTCGTGGCCCCGTTTGTCCTCTCCGGTGTCGCCGTCGGACTGCTGTGGCTCTTCGTTTTTGATCCCAACTTTGGCGTCCTCGGTGCGCTGCTCAAGGCGGCGGGTGTGAGCGGGCCTGATTGGTACAACGATCCGCACTGGGCGCTGCCGATGATCATCATCGTCTACCTGTGGAAGAACGTGGGCTACGTTGCCCTGATCTACCTTGCAGCCTTGCAGGCTGTGCCCAAGGACTTACTTGAGGCCGCAAACCTTGACGGGGCCGGGGCTTTCGCATCCTTCCGCAACGTGGTGCTGCCGCTGTTGGGTCCAACCACCTTTTTCCTGTCAGTGACCACCTTGCTCAGTTCCCTGCAGTCCTTCGACATCATCCAGGCCATGACCCGGGGTGGGCCGCTTGAAGGCACAACCACGCTGATGTACCAGATCTACGAAGAAGGCTTCGCCGTGGGCCGTGCGGGATACTCCTCGGCCATCGCTACCGTGCTGTTTATCGTGCTTCTTGCGATCACGGCAGTGCAAATGCTGTTTGTCCAAAAGAAAGTCCACTACTGATGAGCATTGACGCGAAAGAAGAAGCCGCAGTGGCGTTGACGGGGCGTCAACCCCGCCCAGCGGGAAGCAATCCGAAGGTGAAACCTGGCGGATACCTTTTGATGGCGCTGGCTGTGGGAGCCATGATCCTCCCGATGGTGTGGATGCTGCTTGCCAGCTTCAAGGAACGCGACGAAATTTACACCGTGCCCATCCAATGGTTGCCCGAACGCTTTGACCTGTCCAACTACATGGCGGCCCTTGATGCCGTACCCTTTGGCAACTTCTTCATCAACTCGCTCATCACCACCTTGGTGGGGGCCACCTTGAAGATTGCACTGGGCCTGACAACCGCCTACGCCGTGGTGTTTTTGGAGTTCCCCGGCAAGAAGTTCGTGTTCGCTCTCGTGGTGTTCGCCCTGCTGGTGCCACAACAAATTGTCATCATCCCCAACTACACCTTGATCTCGGACCTTGGCTGGATCAATACCTACCGGGGCCTGATCCTGCCGGGACTGGCAAGCGCTTTTGGCACATTCTTGTTCCGCCAGCACTTTCTGACACTGCCAGTGTCCATCCTTGAAGCGGCTGCCCTCGACGGGGCCAGTCACTGGACCCGGCTGTGGCGGTTCGTTGTGCCCATCTCAGCCCCCACGATTGCCGCTGTGGCACTGGTTTCGATTGTCTCGGAATGGAACGAATACCTCTGGCCGCTGCTTGTCGTGGACAAGGCCGAAATGATGACGCTTCCGGTGGGACTGACACTGCTGCAAAACAACGACGGCGTCACGAACTGGGGCGTGCTCATGGCAGGGACGGTGCTCATCACCGTCCCCGTGCTGATCGTGTTCTTCCTGCTCCAACGACGCATCGTCACCGGCCTCACCTCAGGCGCCGTGACCGGGTAATTCGGTCCGCCAGCCATCTCAACGCCCTACCAAGAACACCCAACAACCATGCCTTTGACAGCCCTGCCCCGGTTCAGACCAGGCAGCCACCCAGGAGAAAAAATGACACCGTCGCCCTTTGCCAACGTGAACCGCCGCCAGATGCTCCAGCTCGCCGCCCTGTTGGGCGGATCCGCCGCGCTGGCCGCCTGTGGCGGACCCACTGTGGGAGAAGTCGGTGGTGCAGCCACCGACAACACTGTTGACTGGAAAACCGTTAAGGCCGCTAAGGAGATCACCTGGTGGTCCAACCACCCGGGCACATCCAAGGACATAGAAATGGAACTCATCAAGCGCTTCACGGCTGAAAGCGGCATCAAGGTCAGCCTCGTCACGGCCGGCGCAAACTACGACGAGGTGGCCCAGAAATTCCAGGCAGCCTCGGGCTCCAGCAACGTCCCTGATCTGGTGATTGCCAGCGATGTGTGGTGGTTCAGGTACATGATCAACGGCCAGATACTGCCGCTGGATCAACTCGCCGCCCACTTGGACTTCGGCACCGGGGACTTCAACGCAACCCTGTACAACGACTACGCGTTCAAGGATGCGCACTGGGCAGTTCCCTACGCTCGCTCAACGCCCCTGTTCTACTACAACAAGAGTGTTTGGGAGAAGGCCGGACTGCCCGACCGGGCACCGAAGACATGGACTGAGTTCGACGAGTGGGCGCCCAAAATCGCCACGGCCTCCAACGTGGTGCCGCTTGGCTTGGGCAAAGGCAGCTCATGGAGCGCCTGGTGGTTCTGCAACATGCTCTGGGGCGCCGGCGGCTCCTACTCCAAGGATTGGACCATGACACTGGACAGCCCACAAGCGCTTGAAGCCGCCAACTACCTGCAGAAATTGATCTACGAGGACAAGAGCGCTGCCGTCACGGCCAAGGACCAGGTGGCCGACTTCGGTGCCGGTATCACGGGGTGCACCATCGCCTCAACAGGTTCCCTCACAGGAATTCTCGGCTCGGCCAAGTTCGACGTCGGCACCGGCTTCCTGCCCCAAGGAGCCCAAGGCGCGGCGTGCCCCACGGGAGGCACGGGGCTGGCGATCCCCGCAAGCAAGTCACCCGAGCAGCAGTTGGCGGCGGGCATGTTCTTGAAATTCCTGACGAATGCACAGAACACGGCCTACTTCTCCTCCAACACCGGCTACATGCCGGTGCGCACCTCGGCACTTGAGGGGGAGACCATGAAGGCTGTCTACGCCAAAACCCCGCAGTTCCGCACGGCCGTGGACCAGCTCGCCGGCACACGCGTCCAAGACTGGGGCCGGGTGTTCGTGCCCAATGGTGACAAGGACCTCACCACGGCACTGGAAAAGATCATGCTGCAACAGGGCGACCCCGCCGAGGCTTTTGCCCTTGCCGCAACGTCGATCACGAAGTCCTACAAGGAGAACGTCCTGCCCTACCTCTAAAGACGAGACGGCCTGGCACCAGCGGGGGGACCGCTTCTTGACGGTGTCCGGACGTGGCGCCGCCGGCCACGCCCGGACATAATCGTCTCAGGAGGCCGGCGCCGCAGTGGCCTGGAGACAACAGACGGGGAACAGACATGAGCCAGATGGCGGCATCAACAACCACGGGATCGATTACGTTGGTCCCCGGCATCAGGGTGGGACAGGCCCAGCGCCGCACCGACGGCTGGCTGACAGGGGTCACCGTAGTTCTGCCGCCCCCTGGCACCATCGGCTCCGTCGACGTTCGCGGAGGCGGACCCGGTACGCATGAAACAGACGCACTTGACCCCACCACCATGGTTTCCACCGTGGATGCCGTCGCGTTGACAGGCGGCAGTGCCTACGGGCTGGCCGCGGCCGGGGGAGTGCAGCGCTGGTGCGAAGAAAACGGCAGGGGCTTCGCCGTCCCCGGCGGGGTGGTGCCCATCGTACCCGCAGCGGCGATCTTTGACCTGGGCCGCGGCGGTGACTTCGCGGCACGGCCCGACGCCGCCATGGGGTACGAAGCGACACTTGACGCAGCAAGCTCAACGGAAGGGGCCGACGTCGTACGCGGCAACGTGGGAGCCGGGACGGGGGCAGCCATCGGGTCCGGCACCTTCAAAGGCGGACTGGGCACGGCCTCCGTCCGGCTGGGCGGGGAGAACGCGCACATTGTGGTCGGCGCCCTTGCTGTGGTCAATGCTGCGGGCGTTCCGTGGCAGCCGGGTGCGCAACCACCCGCTGTGGGGGAGGGGTTGAACACCACCCTGGCTGTTGTGGCGACCAATGCCACGCTGACCGTCGCGGAGGCCAAACGCACGGCCACTGCTGCACATGCCGGCATGGCGCGGGCCCTGATTCCCGTGCATACCCTGGCCGATGGGGACACCATCTTTGTCCTGTCCACCTGCGCGGAAACGTTACTCCCGCATCCTCTTGCGCCGTTTGCCTCGCTTATTGAACTGCAGAGTGCAGCTGCCGAAGCGGTTCGGCTGGCGATCCTCGACGGGGTGAGCCGCGCCACGGCCGTTGAAACGCCCGCGGGGATGCTGCGTCCTTTCCCGCAGACCACGCAGGGCTCAATTTAACTTATTTGCACAATTGCACTAGAGTAGGTTGTTGGTTGTCTGTGCCTGCTATTTTGCGGGGCACCTGGCAGGATGCGGCGTCAAGCCCTTCCGGACAGTGTGCAGGCTGTCAAACAATAATCAGTAGCAAATCGAACGCCGATCTGAAATCAGTTCCTCAAGGGGCTGGCTATGTCGGCGCAACAAAGTTAGCGGAGGATATGGCCAAGAAAGATGGGGTCATTGAGATCGAGGGCGTTGTGACTGAAGCGCTGCCCAATGCGATGTTTCGCGTTGAGCTGACGAACAAGCACATCGTTCTTGCCCATATCTCAGGGAAAATGCGCCAGCACTACATTCGTATCCTTCCTGAGGACCGAGTTGTGGTGGAGCTGAGCCCGTACGACCTTACCCGTGGTCGTATCGTCTACCGCTACAAATAACCACAACTGCAATCACGCAAAGGAATGCCATGAAGGTCAAGCCGAGCGTCAAGCAGATCTGCGATAAGTGCAAGGTGATTCGCCGTAACGGTCGAGTCATGGTGATCTGCGAGAACCCGCGCCACAAGCAGCGCCAGGGCTAATCCTTCCTCTTTTGAGGCAGGACCCGGGCAAATGCTCACGCAAGTAAATTAATAAGGCAGCACAAGTTGGACGAAGGCGGAGCAATCCGCAACCGTATCAACGGACCCCTGGTCGGAGGCCAGGGCCGCATCGACAAAAATGCGGGTGTACTGCCTACGACCTCCGGTTTACACAAGGAGCAGCCAAATATGGCACGTCTCGCTGGCGTAGACCTTCCCCGCGAAAAGCGGCTGGAAGTAGCGCTTACATACATCTACGGCGTGGGCAAGACCCGTGCAAAGAAAGTTCTGGCCGACACGGGGATCTCCCCGGATGTCCGCGTGAAGGACCTTTCTGACGCTGAACTCGTTCAGTTGCGTGACAACATCGAGGGTAACTACAAGGTTGAGGGTGACCTTCGCCGCGAGGTTGCCGCTGATATCCGCCGCAAGGTTGAAATCGGCAGCTACCAGGGTATCCGCCACCGTCGTGGCATGCCCGTGCACGGTCAGCGCACGAAGACCAACGCACGTACCCGCAAGGGTCCGAAGCGTACCGTCGCTGGCAAGAAGAAGGCCGGCAGGTAAATCCCGCTAGCCGGCTTGAAAGGTTGCGCAGGTAACTGCTCAGGATACTGGCAAGCGTGGGTTTTAGCCTATGCCGACCCCTCATTAAACTTTAGTAGGAGAATAAAATGCCCCCAAAGACTCGGGGCGCGGTTCGTAAGCCGCGTCGCAAGGATAAAAAGAATATTGCGCTGGGCCAGGCGCACATTAAGAGCACCTTTAACAACACCATCGTTTCCATCACGGATCCGAACGGTGCTGTCATTTCATGGGCTTCTGCCGGTGAAGTTGGTTTCAAGGGCTCGCGTAAGTCAACTCCGTACGCTGCACAGATGGCTGCTGAAGCAGCTGCCAAGCGCGCACAGGAGCATGGCCTTCGCAAGGTTGACGTTTTCGTAAAGGGTCCGGGCTCGGGCCGCGAAACGGCTATTCGTTCGCTGCAGGCTGCTGGACTTGAGGTTGGCTCCATCTCGGATGTCACCCCCAGCGCCCACAACGGCTGCCGTCCGCCCAAGCGCCGTCGCGTCTAACGAGACCACAGAGCAGCAGAATTGGCCTTCACCGCAAGGTGGAGGCCAATTCCGCCGCCGTCAAGTTTCGTCAGCCGTCGTTTCCACTACCTGTGTTGCGTCATATAGCGGATGCTCGCTGAAAGGAAAACCCAGTGCTCATTGCACAGCGCCCCACCCTATCTGAAGAAGTAGTTTCCGAGAATCGCTCACGGTTCGTCATCGAACCGCTGGAGCCAGGCTTCGGTTACACCCTAGGAAACTCCCTCCGACGGACCCTGCTGTCCTCCATCCCCGGCGCTGCTGTCACCAGCATCCGCTTGGATGGCGTTCTGCACGAGTTCACCACGGTCCCCGGTGTCAAGGAAGATGTCACCGAGATCATCCTGAACATCAAGGGTCTCTCCGTGTCTTCGGAGCATGACGAGCCCGTCGTCGCCTACCTGCGCAAGCAGGGCCCCGGCGTCGTCACGGCTGCAGACATTGCCCCGCCGGCCGGTGTGGAATTCCACAACCCTGACATGCACATTGCCACACTGAACTCGAAGGGCAAGTTCGAACTTGAACTGACCATCGAGCGAGGCCGCGGCTATGTTTCGGCAGCCCAGAACAAGAACGTGGATCAGGAGATCGGCCGCATCCCGGTTGACTCCATCTACTCACCCGTTCTGAAGGTGACCTTCCGTGTGGAAGCAACCCGTGTTGAACAGCGCACCGACTTTGACAAGCTGATTGTTGACGTAGAGACCAAGCAGGCCATCTCCCCGCGGGATGCCATTGCCTCTGCCGGCACGACGCTGGTTGAACTGTTCGGATTGGCCCGCGAGCTGAACACCGCGGCTGAAGGTATTGAGATTGGCCCGTCCCCGACGGATGCCGCTCTTGCCGCAGACATGGCCCTGCCGATCGAGGATCTGGACCTGACGGTTCGTTCCTACAACTGCCTCAAGCGTGAGGGCATCCACTCCGTGGGTGAACTCGTTGCTCGCTCCGAGGCTGACCTGATGGATATTCGCAACTTCGGTGCAAAGTCCATTGACGAGGTAAAAGCAAAGCTGGTTGAGCTTGGTCTGTCCTTGAAGGATTCCCCTCCAGGATTTGATCTTGCCGCCCGTGCCGCAGCCCTTGACGAGAACGACGACGCATTCAGCGACGACGAACTCTAAGTTCGAACAACAAATCTTGAGCCGGTCTGGCGGACACTGTGAAGTGTCCGCCAGGGTCCGGCTGACACTTGAGGAGAAACACCATGCCTACACCCGCCAAGGGTCCCCGCCTCGGAGGCGGAGCGGCTCACGAGCGTCTTATGCTCGCGAACCTGTCCGCCGCTCTGTTTGAGCACAAGCGGATCACCACCACCTTGACCAAGGCAAAGCGCCTGAGCCCCTACGCAGAGCGACTGGTAACTTTCGCAAAGCGTGGCGACTTGGCTTCACGCCGCCGCGTTCTCGGCCTGATCAGCGACAAGGGCATTGTCCATGAGCTGTTCACCGACATCGCCAAGGCTGTGGAGAACCGCGACGGCGGCTACACCCGCATCACCAAGATCGGCAACCGCAAGGGCGATAACGCTCCCATGGCTGTCATCGAGCTCGTTCTGGAACCGGTCAGCGCCAAGCAGGCTGTTGTGAAGGAAGCTACCGCTGCTGCAGCCAAGGCTGCCCCGGTTGAAGAAGCACCGAGCGAAGAAGTTGCACAGACCGAAGTAGTGGCCGACGAAGCCGCTGCCGGGGTTGAAGAAGCAACTGCTGAAGAGACCAAGTAGTTCAAAAGCGAAAGCTTTGGATTTACCTCTAAGAACCCGTCATCCCTTTGGGGTGGCGGGTTCTTGTGCATGATGGCACTGTTCTTCAGGGAGCCGAAGGTGCGCTTGCGCCCGATTCCACGCCGCGGCCCGCGGCCGATAGAATTGAGGCCATGAAAACCCACCACCCTTCCCCCGAAGAACTGGGCCTTGTGCGGATCCGCCTGGATATCGCGTACGACGGCGGTCCCTTTAGCGGGTGGGCCATTCAGCCAGGGCTGCAGACACTGCAGGGAACCCTGGAGGAGGCCCTGGCATTGATCATGCGCCGACTCGTGCGCCTCACTGTGGCAGGGCGCACCGACACGGGTGTGCACGCCCGCGGGCAGGTCGCCCATTGCGACCTCACCCAGGCGGAATGGGATGCTCTGAACCAAGGCAACACCGTCGAACCGTGCCTCGCCTTGCTCCGGCGCATCAACGGGGCGCTGGGGTGGGTCCTGAAGGGCTCCCAGGGGGCTATCCAGATCCAGCGGGTGCAGCGGGCAGGCATTGGCTTTGACGCGCGGTTCTCGGCCCTGTGGCGGCGCTACAGCTACCGGATTGCCGATGCTTCAACCAGGCGGGATCCGTTGCAGCGCGCGCAGACCCTGTGGTTCAACCAGGAACTTGACGCGGATCTGATGGATGCTGGTGCCGCTGAGCTTCTGGGACTGGGAGATTTCAAGGCATTTGCCAAACCGCGCGAGGGATCCACCACGGTGCGGACCCTGCAGCGCTTCGAATTCATCCGCGGGGATGATGGTGTGATTAACCTCAATATCCAGGCCGACGCCTTTTGCCACAATATGGTGCGCGCCTTGACGGGTGCGGCACTGCGGGTCGGGCAGGGCGTGGAGGGTCCGCATTGGATGCGTGAGAGGCAGTTGGCGGGCGTCAGGGACGCAAAATCAGTGCTGGCAAGCGCCCATCCGCTGGTATTCGAGGAAGTGCGCTACCCGGCGGACGACGAACTCCACTCCCGTGCGCGGCTCACTCGGGCGGTGAGGGCCGATATGGAGGCGTTCGGCAGCCCACTTTGACCGGAGGCCATTATTAACGCTATCGTTGATAGTCGTTGTGCGTGTCCTATCCCGATGCCATGCGCCCGTTGCAGGTCCGGTTGCAGGACTACCACTGAACGGGCGTTTTCGGGAAGTGTAAGGATGACTGGTGTTAGAGCCCTCACCTCTGTTCCGGTAAACGCATAGATAGCAGGTGTCAACCATCTGTGACACCACCTAAGAACAAGAAACGAAGGCAAAAACCGTGCGTACGTATACCCCGAAGCCCGGCGATATCAACCGTCAGTGGCACATCATTGATGCCAACGACGTTGTCTTGGGCCGTCTTGCCAGCCAGACCGCAACACTGCTGCGTGGAAAGCACAAGCCGACCTTCGCTCCCCATATGGACATGGGCGATTTCGTCATCATCATCAACGCCGAGAAGGTTGCCCTGACCGGCGCCAAGCTCGAACAGAAGCGCGCTTACCGCCACTCGGGTTTCCCGGGCGGCCTGTCAAGCGTCAACTATGCAGAACTGCTGGAGAAAAACCCGGTTCGCGCAGTGGAGAAGGCCATCGCTGGCATGCTCCCCAAGACCAAGCTGGGCAACGCCCAGATCAGCAAGCTGAAGGTCTACCGCGGCTCCGAGCACCCCCATGCAGCACAGCAGCCCCAGACTTTCGAAATCACCCAGGTCGCCCAGTAGTCCTGGCCACCAAGCCAATATTTATTTAGGAGAATCGTGGCTCAGAACACTGAAGAGCTGAACACCGAGGCCGTTGTGGCCGAGGAAGAAGTTTTGACCAGCTACACGAGCGAAAGCTCAGCTGCAGCAGTTGCAGCACCCAAGAAGGAACGCCCGGCTCTGACCGTTTCAGGCGCTGCTGTAGGCCGTCGCAAGCAGGCAATTGCCCGCGTTCGCGTCGTACCCGGCACCGGCAAGTGGATCGTCAACGGCCGCGAACTGTCCAACTACTTCCCGAACAAACTGCACCAGCAGGAAGTAAACGACCCGTTCCGTCTGCTCGATCTCGAAGGCGCATACGACGTATGGGCGCGCATCCACGGTGGTGGCCCCTCAGGCCAGGCCGGTGCTTTGCGTCTCGGCGTTGCTCGTTCCTTGAACCAGATCGACGAAGAGAACAACCGCGCCATCTTGAAGAAGGCAGGCTTCCTGACTCGTGACGCACGCGTCATCGAGCGTAAGAAGGCTGGTCTTAAGAAGGCTCGTAAGGCTTCGCAGTACTCCAAGCGTTAATCCAAGCCTTCCCGCGCCTCGGCACGGAGCCCTCGGCTTGTCTTAGTACTCGGACCCATCCGCGCTAAGATGACGCTTCTCACAATGCCCCCGCTGGTTTCCAGCGGGGGCATTTTGTGTTCCGTGGCTGTTGGAACCAGTGTGGGAAAGGCCACAGAACGCCGTTCTTTTACCGCCAAAAGGGAAATGTGCGCCACGGCTGGGACCGACTGGGGCTTTTTTATCAGGTCCATCATTTAGACTGAGGCTGATGTCAAGATTATTTGGAACAGACGGTGTCCGCGGTTTGGCCAATGGCCTGCTGACGGCTGAATTGGCTTTATCCCTTGCCCAGGCTGCGGCTGTGGTCCTTGGCCATGAACAGATGAGCGAGGGAAAGCGGCCCCGGGCCGTCATTGCCCGCGACCCTCGCGCCAGCGGCGAGTTCATTGCCGCCGCCGTGGAAGCGGGGCTGGCCAGTGCCGGCGTCGACGTCTACGATGCAGGCGTACTTCCCACCCCTGCCGCGGCGTTCCTCATTGCAGACCTCGGGGCTGACTTTGGCGTGATGATCTCCGCCTCGCACAACCCCGCACCGGACAACGGCATCAAGTTCTTCGCCCGGGGTGGCGCAAAGCTCCCCGACGATGTCGAGGACGCCATCGAAGCCCAGCTCCAGCATGATGCCTTCAGGCCCGTGGGTGTCGATGTTGGGCGCATCCAGCGCTTCTCCGACGCCGAAGACCGCTATGTCGTGCACCTTTTGGGGACCCTGCCGAACCGCCTTGACGGGCTGAAGATTGTCCTTGACTGCGCCCACGGCGCGGCCAGCGGATGTTCACCGCAGGTCTTCACCAACGCCGGTGCCCAGATCACCGTCATCGGTGCCGACCCCGACGGGTTGAACATCAATGACGGCGTCGGCTCCACCCATCTGGGACTGCTTCAGGAAACCGTCATCGCCACCGGGTCCGACCTCGGCATCGCACACGACGGCGACGCCGACCGCTGCCTGGCCGTTGACCATGAGGGAAACGTCATTGATGGCGACCAGATCATGGCAATTCTCGCCATCGCCTTGAAGGAATCAGGTGAGCTCAAGGACAACGTCCTCGTAGCTACCGTCATGAGCAACCTCGGACTGAAGATTGCTTTGCGCAACGCCGGCATCACGATCCGGGAAACCGGTGTGGGCGACCGCTACGTGCTTGAGGAGATGCGCCGCGGCGACTACACCTTGGGTGGCGAACAGTCGGGCCACGTGATCTTCTCCAAGTACGCCACCACCGGAGACGGCGTGCTCACCGGTTTGCAGCTGGCGGCCCAGGTTGCCATGACGGGCAAGACCCTGAAGGAACTGGCCGGCGCCATGACAAAGTTGCCGCAGATCATGATCAACGTCAAGAACGTGGACAAGAACAGGGTTTCAACCGTGCCGGCCATCAACGCCGCCATCGCCAAGGCCGAGGCAGAGCTCGGCGACACCGGGCGGGTGCTTCTGCGTTCCTCGGGCACCGAACCTCTGGTGCGGGTCATGGTCGAGGCTGCAGACACAGAAACGGCTGAGCGGATTTGCAACGGCCTTGTTGACGTTGTCAGGGCTGAACTTACGCTCCAGTAGCAACGCCGCGG
>NZ_JBCHVD010000033.1:0-14864 GCF_046736435.1 Arthrobacter sp. LAPM80 | reverse complement strand
TTGGACAGCCATTCTTGTAGTTATGCGGAGTACCTTCCTGTATGTTGAGCAGATCACATATTCTTGACCACACGCATGATCATTAGCATGGGGGAATGATTTTCAATGAAGAAAATTCTACGGATCACCGTGGCGCTCTGTGTTCTCGTTTTTAGTGGCTTGGCACCTGCATCTGCAGCCGAAGCGCCACTTCCCGATTCAATGGCGACTGAGGCTGCACTCAGTGGCCAGATTGACGCGCTGGTTGCGAGTCCGCTGGCTCAGGTGACCATGTACAAGTACACGGTTGTCAATGTTCAGAAAACTTCAAACTGGACGAACAAGGCGCTCCAGATTGGCCTCTGCAAGGTGGCAGCAGGGGCTGGAGGAGGTAGGTGCACGATTTCAAACACTTACACCGTTGGAACATCAATCCAAACGAGCCTTGGAATTGGTGTAGCCGACGTTGCCGCAAACCTCGGATTCAGTGCGACAAAGACTGTTTCTGGAACGATCGCTTGGACATCAGGTGTTGCACCGGTTGGCTCGTCTTTTAAGGCCTGGGCCACAGGAACACGTGCTACCTACCAAGTTCAGTACTGGAAGGGAACCAAGGTCACTGGCCAAACAAATGTCAACTGGGTGCTGCAAAGCACATCTGGAACTCTTACTGCGTTCTCCCCAGTTCAGGGCTTCACGGTTGGGCAGTAGTCTTTCACAATGACGCAAAACACGAAGTTGCAACGATGGGCACGCACCGCTGCTTGGGCAGTGTCACTAACAACGACCGTGGTGGGGGCCATTCTCATCGTGGTTGGAAAAACGTCACTGTGGGGTAGGGATCCTAATTCACCAGACACGTACACAGGTCAAACAGTTCAAGTGGGTCTACTTGGTCTTGCTATCCTCTGCGTTGGAATACTGTCTGTTATGGCAGTTCTGATCGCAGAAGGCTACGCAGCTGGCCGACCTGCGGACGAGGCTAATGGCACAGCAGCGCATAAACCCGTGGCCTCGGAATTCTCTGCAGACTGAATAGTGAGTCATGGTCCAGACAGGTCCCACCTACCACCGTCATCTATCCATAAAGAATAGTGCCTCTCCTGATCACCGAAAGGGACTGGGAGAGGCATTGTCATTTTCGGTAGTCGGGTGGTTGGGTAGGCCAAGGAGCTCCCGTTGTCCCATTGCTGGGCTGGGTTACGCCGTGGCTGCCTGCGTGCGACTCTAACCTCATCAGGCTCTCTGAACGCCAACGCAATTGAGTGCTCTGTGGCCGCCGGAACTGCCGAACCGCCCCGAAAGGGGTGTCCCATTTAGACACCGCCAAAGTGTTCCGCAAACCGGTCCTCCACCGGACAGTCCGGCCGCTGACCTGCTGTCATTTTCCATACCCGTCTGCACAGTGGATTGCCGGTTTCCTGGGTTGTGCAGGCGAGTGTTGAGCACTGGTTTTTCAGTACTCCTCTGCACACCTGTCAAGGGCCATGAGCTTGCGCCCACCAGAGGCCAGGTTATCTCGCCCTCCACAATCGCCGCGATCAAGGCACCGCGGGCGGTGCAGCAGGCCATATTCTGGTGGGCCGGCGTCCTGCTTGTCCTGTGCCTGTGGGAGCTGGGCACATGGTTCATCGGCAAGCTGGCTCCCATCGACGCGGCGACGTTCCCGCCGCTGACCGAGCCGCTCCAGCCGTTGTTCGACAGCGATTCCAGCCGCAGGCTCATGATGATCGCGTGGCTTGCGGCCTGCGCGGCGTTGATCAAGGTGGTGCGCAGGCCATGCTTGCTGTCCTAGGCGCCCTGCTGGATCGGGTCTTTGTGATGCGGTCTGCCCGGATCACCTTGCTGTTGTTTGTCTGGTGGCTCGGCTGGGATTTCCTGGTCGGCGACTGACACTCAACAGGCTGCTTGGCACGATCATCGCACCAGGTGATGCCCACGACCTCCGTGCGGCAGCGGCCTGAGTTGGGTGTGGCCGCCGGACAATTACCGCTCCTCCAACACCGACATGTCCTTGGACCTGCACCGTCCGCCAACAGGGGAGCGGATCGGCATGCGGACCGGAACGCAGCCCGCAGCAAAAAGCCGGGCACCCTCGGCAGGGTGCCCGGCAATTTAGCGGTCGTTTCTAGTGCTGGCCGAAGCGTCGTCGTGAAGTGGCCAGCGCGAGCAGGCCGACGATGAGCGCGAGGACTGCACCACCAATCATCAACGGTGAGGTGGCGCCGGTCTGCGCCAAGTCACTCGTACTTGCCCCCGTGGATGACGACGCGGCCGTCGCTTTTCCACTTGCTGCAGCGGAACTTGTGGTTCCGTCAGTGGCGGGGGTGGTTCCAGCTTGCTCCGTGGTGGGAGCGGCTGAAGATTCTGTGGTTGCCGGAGTGGTTTCCGCGGCCGGGGTTGTGGTGGCCGGTGCCGTGGCTGCCGGAGCAGAAGTGGCCGGGGCGGTCGTTGGAACGACCACGTCTGCCAGGACATTGATGCCTGCAAAACCTGCCACGTCACCCGTGGCCTGCTGGACGGTGACCACGTGGTTGCCTGCGACAAGGCCCGGCGGAACCGTCAACGGTGCATTCCCTGCAGCATTGCTGAGCGCCCACTGCGAAGACACTGCCGGCTGTCCGTTTGTGCCGTCACCGTGAACGGCGAGCAGCAGCCATGTGTTGGCAGGGAGGTTGGACAGGGTGAGGTAAGCCCCGCTGTTGAGCCCTGCGGTCGGAACCTTGAGGTCTGCCGGTGACTGGCTCGGCAGTGCTGCCGGATCAACTATGGCAGGCTTTACGGCCGGTGCCGGGGTGGCGGCGGTCCAGTTAACGCCGGGGGTCTTGAAGAAGTTCAACTTCTCCAGGGCCATGCGGCCGCCCAGAGCTGCTGCGCGCTTGGTGAAATCTGTGTAGTTCTTGTTAGCTTGCGGTGACCAACCGACCTCGGCCGTGGCCAAGGTGCGAGGGTACTGGTAGCTTTCCGTCTGATCCATGCCGCGGATCCACTCGCCCCACTGCACGGTTTCCACGCCCAGGATGCGGTCATCACCAATGCCGGGAAGGTATTTGGCCGGATCCCAGTCGTAGTGCGCCTGTAAGGTGCACGGACCGCCACAGGCCCAGGTTCCACCGAACTTCTCGGAATTGTCCTGTTTCTGCGGGATGTAGGTCTTGGACGCGGGGGACAGGATCAGCTTGGCGTTGTTCTTGATGATCTTATCTGATTCACCCTGGCCACCTCCGGTCCAGAGCTGGATGACAGAGTTCGGCGGAAGGGTCGCGGAGCCGTACTCGTTCCATCCAATGACCCGCTTGTTGACGTCGGTGACCTGCTTGGTGAAGGCACCGATCATCGTGTTGTAATCCGCGGTCGTTGTCGAGTAGGACTCGTCGCCGCCGATGTGGATGAACGGTCCGGGGGTCATGGCGGCGATCTGAGCCAGGACTTGCTTGGTAAATTCGTAAGTGACGGGGCTGTCAACGTCAAAGGAACTGACTCCTACGTCGCCGGTGCCCTGTGCATCGGGGGTGAGGTTGCCCGCCTTGGGCTTGGGAGCGGACTTGCCGGTGTTCAGTTGAGGAATGGCATGCAGCGCCGCTGTGGAGTGACCAGGCATGTCGATTTCGGGGATGATCATCATGCCGTTGTCCCCGGCGTACTTCACGATTTCTTTGTAGTCAGCCTTGGTGTAGAAGCCGGTGTGGCCCGGTTCGCTCTGGCTGGGGTTGGTCGTCATGGCGGTCTTACCGGAAATATCGGTCAGGTCCGTGTATTTGATCCCGGCGGGGTTGTCGGCCGCAGCCGGCTGGTCCATGGCGATACGCCAGCCCTGGTCATCGGTGAGGTGGATGTGCAGGACGTTCATCTTGAACTGTGCGGCGTTGTCGATGTGTTCCTTCATTTCATCAACGGTGTAGAAGGAACGCGCCACATCGATGCCCACACCGCGGTGTTCGTAGCGCGGATAGTCACTGATGACTACCCCTTCCACGGTCCAAGGGGTGTTCACCGTGGTCCCTGACTCAATCCACTGCGGGAACAGTTGACGCAGTGTCTGAACACCATTCAACGCACCGGCGGAGGTGTTCGCGGCGATCTTCACCCCACGCGCATCGGCCTGGAGGGTGTAGCTTTCGGGCTTGTCTTCGGACTGGCCCGGCGCCACCGTGAACGCCACATCATTGACGGAAGCGGTCCCGGAGACCACCGGCAGGGCGAACCCGGTGCTCTTGCGCGCCTTCTGCGCGAAGTACGTGGCCGCCGCCACGGCATCGCCGCTGGCCACGATCCTGCTCGAGGGCAGCAGACGGAACGTGCCATCGGCGGTGGATGCCGAAGCGACCGGCTGGGGCACCAACGCCAGACTCTCCGGACGAACCGGCTGGGGTTTCGCGTAGATTTCAAACTCCGAAATCGAGTACCCGTACGTGGACCAGCGAGTGGCCCCCTGCATGCGGATGAACTTGGCATTGGCCACCCCCAGCTGAAGCTCATCAACACGGCCCGGGCCGGTGGCGGAGGTGACTACCTTCGCCTCGGTCCAGTCGGTGCCATTGAGCGAGGTTTGCAGGGTGTACTTTTTGGCCGCGGCGTTGGGCCAGGTGATCTTCACATGGTCGATCGGACCGGCCGTAGCCAGTTCCACCTGCAACCAGGACGCATCAATGTAGTTAGAGGACCACCGGGTGGTGGAATCACCATCAATGGCCATGGCTGCGGTATTACCCGGCAACGCTGTTTCCACACTCGAGGCCGTGGCCGTCCCGGTCAATGCCAAATTCACCGGGGACTCCAGCGGCGCCGGAGGTGGCACCACGATGGGTGCCGCCTGAGCCGGTGAGGCAGTAAAAGTGCCGGGCAACACCGCAGCGAACAAGCCCAAGGCTGCAGCGCAGGCCAGCCCGGCCGTCGTCGTTCTATTCAAAGCTCTCAATCAATTACTCGCTTAACTACTCTTGGACCTCAAGAGGCATCCAGTGGATGAAGTAACGCAGGATGGGTTTTATGCAGTGATGAAACGTTCAACGGCCGTCACAGGACGGACGCGTTCTTCTGCGGGGATGTCGCCGGCAAATGCCAGCCACTGTGCAAACTTGTCGCCCCGCTCCACAAGCTGGCGGTACATGGCCCTTCGCATGAGACTGACTTGCTCTCGGTAGAAGGGCACATCTATGACGTTGATAAGCTCGTCGGGATCGGCCACCATGTCATAGAACTCGTCGATGCCTTCGGGATTGGCAATGTACTTTACTTCCTTGTTGCGGATCATGCGCTGGGCATAAGGGAAGTGGTGGCCGTGGAATTCACACAGAATGTCCTCTCGCCAACCCTCAACATCCTCCCCTGCGGCCAGGGGCAGCAAGCTCCTGCCATGGACACCCGAGGCGTCGGCCCCGGCAATCTCATGGAAGGTGGCGGTGAAGTCGAGCAGGCTGACAAACTTGTCCTCGCGGCGTTCCTGTTCGCCGGGAAGGGCAAGAATGGCAGGTATGCGGTAAATGTCCTCATACATGGCCGGTCCCTTGTCATTGAGCCGATGAGCGCCGGTGAATTCGCCGTGATCAGCTGTGAACATGACGGCTGTTGAATCCGTCAGACCCAACTCATCCAGCACATCCAAGATTCGCCCAATCTCGTGGTCGATCATCGACACGTAGCCCCAGTAGACGGCCGTGAGCTTCTTCCATTCCTCTACGGTGAAGCAGTCAGTGGACCAGTATTCGGCGTACGCCTGCTGCACCATGGGTTTGCCGTGGAACGTCTCGGCAAAGGAACCAGGTAGTTCCACGGTGGCCGGGTCCACCATGTCGTACCACTGTTGCGGAATCAGGTACGGCAGGTGTGGGCCAAAGATATGGCAGGAGAGGAAGAACGGGGTTCCGTCATCTTCGGACAAGGCGCCGGCCGCGAACTCACGCAACTTGGCAATCGTCTGGTCCGCCAGGAAAGCCTCAAAGGTGGCCTCTGTCGGCTGGTCCGTCACACCGGCAATCAAATGCCCCTGACTTCCGTCGGCTCGGGTCGTGTAGACGGGGCTGGAGATGTGGAAGTCGGGGTGGTCGTTGGCTTTGAGCCAGTCCTCATAACCAGGGTCGTCGAAAACGTTCAACGCCCCTGGCAGGTGAATACCTTCAAAGCCGTAATATTCCGGACCACGGTCCTTCCCCACGTGCCACTTGCCCACATGCCCCAAGCGGTAGCCCTGTTCGATCAACGCGGAGGAGAACGTGGGCAAGCCGTCAGGAAGTTCCTCACGGTGGCCCGAATTCCACTCGTAGTTGGCCAACAAGCCATGCTCAAACGGCTGCAAGCCGGTGAGCAGGCTGGCGCGTGCGGGGGTGCAAATGGCCGTTGGCGTGTAGGCCCGGTCAAAAGTTGTCCCGCGTGCTGCCAGCCTGTCCAGGTTTGGAGTGTGCTGGGACGTATTGCCATAGCAGCCAAGCGTGTCGATGCGTTGCTGGTCCGTCATCAGGAACAGCATGTTTTGGCGTCTGGCTGATTGATCTGTAGAGGTCATCGAGAGTTATACCGCCGGTGCGCTGACGAAGAGTTCGGAGTTGTAGAAGGTCTTGGGATCGACAACCTCAGTGATCTTCTTGGAGGCTTTGAACTGCTCCTGCAGTGCGTTTAGCCAGGTGTAGACGGTGCCCTTGGAGGAGAGATCATCCAGTTCCTTGGAGGTGAACAACTTGGCCACGCTGGCCTGGGCAGCCATGTCTTCTTCCTTGAGCTTGAGGAATTTGGCGGTGGCGGCGACGGTCTTGTCTTGGTTTTCGTGGCGGTAGTCGTTGGCGCTCTTGATCACCGAGATGAAGCTGGTAGCCAGTTCCTTGTCCTTGGCGCCGCGGCCCGGGCCGGCCACGAACGTTGAGGGGAAGGTCAGCTGGTCAATGAAGTCTTCGTTGGAGAACAGTTCAACCAAGTCGGGCTGCCCCTTCTTGGCGCTGTCAATCAGCGGGTACCACAGTGCTGCGCCGTCAATTTGCTTCGCGGCGAAGGCCGCCACGATGGCGGGGGGCTCCATGGCGGTGATGTCGAAGTCCTCGCGGGTGAGGCCTTCCTTTTTCAACGCCAAGGAGAACAACTGGTCACCGGAGGTGCCGGTGGGAATGGCGACCTTCTTGCCCTTCAGTGCGGCCAAGGTCTTGAACTCGGGCTGGGCGATGATGCGGTCGGCGTTGGAGACGGAGTTAACAGCCCAGATCTCAGCCTTGCCCGAGGCGGGCAGCCACAATGCGCCGGAGCCGATGTAGGCGACGTCAACGTTGTTGGTGCCCAATGCCTGGATGGCGAGGGGGCCGTTGGTGAAGGGGAGGTACTTCGGCTTCAGACCAGCCTTGGCCCAGTATCCTTCCTGGTCGGCGACAGCCATGAGTCCGGCACCGTTGTAGTCGGCGATGTAGCCAACTTTGATCTCCACCGGATCCTTGGCTCCCTGGCTGGCGCCGGCACCGGCGTCGTTCTTGGCGCCACAGGCAGCTAGAAGGGAGATCGCGGCAGCACCCATGGAGAGCTGGAGTACGTTACGGCGGGAAAATGAAGCGGACATGAGTCCTCCTGGTTGTGTGTGTCCCGTCATCGGAACACTGCTGAAAGGGTAAAAGTTAGAAGATATGTGGGGGAATTACTGCCCGACCGAACGTGCCGGGTTACTGGTGGGCTTCGGCCACACCGGGCTGGTGGTAGACGGCAGCCCACACCTCGGAACGGAGTTTTGCGAACTCGTCTGAGAGTCGCATTTCCTCGGTGCGCGGGTACGGCAGGTCGATCTTGATTTCCTTGAAGATCCGGCCGGGCCTGGCTGCCATGACAATCACCCGGGAGGCCAGGAACACCGATTCGTCGACGTCGTGGGTGACGAACATGACGGTGCGCCGTTCCTTGGTCCAGGTTTGTAGCAATTGTTCCTGCATGTGCACGCGGGTCAGTGCGTCCAAGGCGCCAAAGGGCTCGTCCATGAGGAGAATTTCCGGGTTCACGGCGTAGGCGCGGGCGATGGCGCAGCGCTGTTTCATGCCGCCTGAAAGTTCCTTGGGCAGGGCCTCGGCGAAGCGGGACAAGCCCACAAGCTCCAAGTAGTGGTCCACGATGGCACGGCGTTCCTTGGCCGGAACCTTCTTTAGCTCGAGCCCGAACTCAACGTTCTTGCGAACGGTGAGCCACGGGAACAGGGCATACTGCTGGAAAATGACGCCGGTGCGGGTGCTGGGGCCGTTGACGGGACGGTCATCGACCATGACCCGGCCGCTGGTGGGCTCGAGCAGCCCTGCGGCTGCGTTAAGCATGGTGGACTTACCGCAGCCAGAGGGGCCAACGACGGTGACGAACTCGCCGTCGGCAATGTCTAGATTCACGCCGTCGAGCGCTGTGAACGTGCTACCGGTGAGGGTGAATTCTTGACGCAGATCCTCGAAACGGATCATGGCGTTATTTGTTGTGGTTGTCATGGGGGTCCTTAGCGGCGTTCCTGCCAGCGGGTCAGATGGGCTTCGATCATCAGCAAAAGGCGGTCCATGAGGAGCCCGAGGATGCCGATGACGATCACGTTGACGAGGATGGTGGGCATGTCATAGAACTGCTGTGCCTGTTGCATCCGCATACCGAGGCCGTTGGGGGCGGCCAGAAGCTCGGCGGCAACCACGGTGGCCCAGCCGGCGCCGAGGCCGATGCGCATGCCAACCAAAATGAAGGGAGAGGAGGCAGGCACCACAACGCGCATGAAGATGACGTAGCTGCCGGCGCCCAGAACTCGGGCTGCGTTGATCAGTGTCTTGTCGACGCTGACCACGCCCTGGTAGGTCGAGATGACGCAGGAGAGGAAAGCGGCAAGGAAGATGACGAAGATTTTGGGCGTTTCCCCGATGCCCATGGTCACCATAACGAGGGGGAGCAGGGCCAGCGGGGGAATGGTGCGGAAGAACTGCACCCACGGTTCGATGAGGGCCCGGCCCACCTGGTACCAGCCCATGATGAAGCCGACAGGTACCGCGAGCAGGCTTCCAATCAAAAACCCGCTCAGTACGCGAGCCAGAGAAGCTCCCGTATCTTCGGCCAGTGTGCCGTCAGCTAGTACCTCCCCTCCGCGGAGGAGGACCTCGAGGGGTCCTGGCAAACCGACGACGCCGATGGCGGAAAATAGTGACCATGCGCCAAGGCCCGCAAGGACGGACGCAATGTTGATGGCGAGCAGGGCCCTGCGGCTCAATTTGCGACCGCGCGTAGCGGCCTTCTTTTTCGGAGCCGGGGCTGACACCTTTTGCGCGCGACCGCGTTTGGTGCCGTCCGTGGGGACAGGGGGCGTGTAGACCGAAGTCATGGTGTCTTTTGATGCCATGAAACCAACATATGATACGGATCACATGATGTCAATAGCCTTTACATAAATAGACTTACGCGTTAATTTTGCTGTCATTCAAGGGTTTTAAGGCCCCGCGGCCTGGCTAGCTGGTAGCTAGCCGAGTGTTGTCAGTGCCCAGTGCTTCAGCGCTGTTTGCGCCGCACCCTCGCTTCCCGCGGTGGGGGCGTAGGGCGCCGTAGCGATGGTGGTCGAGCGCGGTCCCAGATCAAGTCGCTGGGCCACCAGCGCTTTACGGACAGGGGCAAGAAGCGCCTCGCCAAATTGTGACAGCTCTCCCGCTATCACCACACGGCTTGGATCGAGCAGTACACAGGCTCCGACAAGGGCCCTGGCGAGGAGTTCGCCAGCCCAATCCACTATGTTGCTGGCAATGCCATGGCCACCGGCTGCCGCCTGTGCCAGGTCGGCAATCGAAGCAAACGACTGGCCGCGATGAGCGGCCTCAACTAGCACGTTGCCCTCGTTGATGAAGCTTTCAAGGCAGCCGTGCTGTCCGCACCAGCAGGGCGGGCCTGCAAAATCGACGCTGATGTGCCCTAGTTCCCCGGCGATTCCGTTGCCGCCGCGCAGTAGCGCACCGTTTGTCACTACGGCGGAGCTGATGCCTGCCGAAAGGACGACGTACAGCAGGTCATCGCTCTCTTTTCCATACGACATAGCCGCAAGCCGGATGTTGTTGTCCCAGAGCAGGGGAGCCGGAAGGACTTCGCGCAGTGGCGCGAGCGACGCCCCCCGGGGGTCGGTTTGTTGTTCAATGTCATCTGCGAGTGACTGTGGATCGGCGTGCCTACTGGCTATGCCAACACCTGTGCCGATTACTGTTTCGGGCCGGATGCGGCCGTCCTTGATGAAGTCACGCAGCATGTCTGCCGCATGGTTGACTTTGGTCTCAAGGCTCACGGAACTGGAGATGTCTACGTGCTCACTGGCCACAGTGGATCCATCGAAACCCATGACGGAGATGCTGATACGGCGACGCCCCAATTCGATGCCAACCGCGGCCCCTGCCTCAGGATTGAGTGAAAGGACCTTGGTAGGTCGGCCGTTGCGCCCCGGTGCGTTCAGTGACTGATCATTCTCCGATATGACTCCGCGCTGGCGCAGTTCCCCGACGATAGCCGAGAGCGTGGTGCGCGAAAGCTTGGTGTCGGTTTCCAATTCTCGGCGGGTGCGGTGTCCGTGGGTCACCAGCGATTCCAGAACCCGCAGCTCATGTCTACGCCGAACCGCTTGCAAGGCGCTGTCATCAGGTGTAAGCATTTTCCCCACACTTTCCACGGGCTATAACCCAGCCACAACCAGTAATTATGTAAAGTCTATTGCCTTTAATGCATTGTGGTCGGTTGCGCCACGGACTTTCGTGCCGTGCAGGGATGTTCCCTACTGCTTGACGGCCCGGACAAAGTCCTGGATGAGTTTGATGTCCTTGACGCCGCGGCTGGATTCCACTCCGCTTGAAACATCCACGCCAAGCGGATGCAACTCGGCTATCAGCTGGGTCACGTTGCCGGGCGTGAGTCCGCCGGCCAGCAACCAGAAGCCGTGGGGGGATCCGCCGTCGAGCACGCCTGCATCAAAGGCAACACCCGCTCCCGGTTCGACGGCGTCAAGCAGGATCCGCTCGGAATCCCAGGAAAGCTTCTCGCTTGCCTTCAAGGCGTTGTAAGCAGTTGCGGAGAACGCGCGCAGCGTGCGGAACCCTTCGTCCCGGACCCGGGCCATGTCCGCGAGGCTCTCGTCCCCGTGCAACTGCACTGTTGTCACCGATGCCAGGCGGGCGGTCCGCACGACCTCGTCGATCGGCTGGTTGCGGAACACCCCCACCGTTTCAACACCCTGCGGCACTTCGCGTCCAAGCGTTGCCGCCAGTTCCGCGGTAATGGTCCGAGGGCTCCCGGGTGCGAAGACAAAGCCAACCGCGTCGGCCCCTGCCTCGACGGCCGCGGCAACAGTTTCTGGTGTCTGCAAACCGCAAATCTTTACGTACATGTGTTTCTTTCGTCCTGACGTGTCCACGGTGCCCCGGCACGCTTGTTTCTCGAGGGAGCCTCAGTGCCATGTTAACAGTGCTCGCTGGGAGCCTGGAATTTTTTGGGCCCCTGCCGTGGTTCAACGAGCATGACAACAATAGGAATTATCGGGGCAGGACACATTGGCAGCCAGGTTGCACGCAAGGCTGTGGAGCTCGGCTACGACGTGGTGATTGGCAATTCGCGTGGACCGGAGACGCTGGCCGGTTTGGTGGCGGAGCTGGGGCCACGGGCCCGGGCTGGAACCTCAGCGGAGGCTGCAGCGGCGGGCGACTTCGCCGTTGTCACCATCCCGTTGAAGAACTACAGGGAACTCCCTGCGGACCTGCTTGAGGGAAAGATCGTGATCGACACACTGAACTACTACTGGGAGCGCGACGGCCATGTCGCCGCCCTCGACGAGGGTCTCGCCACAACGTCCGGGCTGGTGCAGGAACATCTGGCCGGCTCACGCGTGGCCAAGGGATTCAACCACATTGCGGCACCGGACATCACTACCGCGGGTGCTCCTTCCGGCACAGAAAACCGCAGGGCCCTGGCGACGGCCAGCGACCATGCCGATGCGGCCGATCTCGTCACCCGGCTGTATGACGAGTTTGGCTTCGACACCGTCAACATCGGGCCGCTGTCCGAGAGCTGGCGTGTGGAGCGCGACCGCCCGGCCTACGTGGTGCGGCAGAACGCCGTCGAACTTGCCGCGAACCTCGCCAAGGCGCCCCGGATCATCTAAGCGGCTCGGAGGCGTAAAATTTCCGCCAATTTCCTTGCGGGATTCATATGGATTGCGTAAAGACCTCCGCCGCCGGATGCTGGCGGTGGTTCTCTGGAAGTGGAGCACCACCGCCCCCGGTGCGGTGGGTATCCGCGGAAGGTGGAACACCATGGACGGGACGCAGGCGACGGCGAACGGGCAGGACTATGTTTCCATCGACGACGGTGGCGCCTTTTCCTACCACCCGTCGGTTGCGGCGCTGACATCTGGCTTTGAGTACCCCGAAGAGGTTGTCTGCATTGTGGACCGGTCGGGCAACTACTACCGGCTTGTCCTGGATCCGGCGCGGGCCCTTGCGCTCAGCGGTGTTCACGGGCAGGTTGACTTTGCCTGGCTCCGGGACCAATGGGCAGAATCGCAACGGCTGTTTCCAGGGCAGTACAGGATCCGCCGCCACTATCCGAACGCCTTGGCTGTCCTGCTCGCCGACCTGTTCGAGACGTTGGAGCTTGAGCTTCGGATTCAGGATCTGGGCGGATCAGTGGATGATCATGTGCAGGATCCCTATGGCCACACGTACCGGGTTGTCGCCCACGGACAGCACGGCCACCGACCCGTGAAGGCCGAGGCACTGTGGTATGTGGAAGTGGAACGGCCCTGACGGGCGCCGGACTGGGAAAACGCCGGCCTAGGCGAATATGGCGGCCGCAATGCCCCAGATGACGTAGGCGCTGACGGGGACAAGCAACATCCACTCCCGCACGGATCCGGCATTGCCTAGGATGGGCAGGGCAATATTTCCGCTTGGCTTCCAGATGCGCTTGACGAGAGGCACCTTGCGCAGCATCCGGGGCGGCCGGATGCGCAGCGGCCAGAGCAGGTTGCATCCGCCGGTGGTCACCATGTCCCCTGCAATGTGGACGGCGACGCCCAGTGCCATCGCCAGGGGGAACCAGTAGGGTTCCTGCGGCGCAAGGAACGTCACGAATGCACCCACGGCAATACCGACGATCCACGGGAATTTCTGCATGGAGTCGGGGATGAACTTCAAGACCTTTGCCGCAAAGGACGCCAGAAGCACTGACAGCAGTCCCGCACCAGGGAAGATGATGCCATAGTTTGGCAGTTCGACGGTCCACATGCCGGCCAATGCGGCGATGGCCACGAAGACGGCCAATCCAAGGATGGAGTGCGTGCCGTGGCGGTGCCCGCCTGACATCCTGCCAACCTGGACGCACATGATGTTTGACAGCGGCGGCAGGGAATGGGCAATGGTGGCGTTCCTGTGGTCGGCATCCGGAACGAGCGCGGCTCCGGCGGTCACGAGGGCACCCACCACCACTGCGGCAGGATTGAGGTCCAGCAGGCCCATGCCGATTGACACTTGTTCGGGTGCCGACGGCAGCACCTTCGCCAAGGTACCCAGCCCCACATCAAATTGTGTGGTCAGGGCCAGCCAAACGGCGGCGCCACTTGCAGCGTGATGGGGACCCATCATGGGGGCACGTCCTTGCATCCTCGGGTTCTTTGTTCTGATCCCGCAATACGTGGGCAAAACCTGCAGCTGCAAGACTATGCCCGGCCACCGACATTCAGACGCCTTGGCGCAGTCCGCGGGGCTGTTGCCTTTGTCACGGCCCCCTCCGGATGGCTCCTGGACCGGCGGCAATAGGAGTCGGGACAAGGCCCAGGCCCTGCCTTGTGGTCCGCTCGCCCAGCACGACGGCGGCAGCCACCCTTGGAGCGGTGGGTCGGATAGGAGGGTGCCCGGGACTTCCTGAACGGACGGGTTAGGGGATAATTGCTGTGACCGGCCGCGTGAACCACCGTGCGGCCTGCACCGTGGAAACTACAGAAGGAACACAATGTCCTCGCTCAAGCAGCAACTCAAGACTGACGTCGTCGCGCACATGAAGGCAGGCAACAAGGTCGCCCTGACGACTGTTCGCAACGTGCTGGGCGAAATCGAGACACGAGAAAAGGGTGGCAAGACCCCCGTGGAATTCGATGACGCCCAGGTCATCACCTTGCTTCAAAAGGAAGCCGCCAAGCGCCGCGATACGGCCCAGATCTATACAGAAGCTGGCGAATCCGACCGGGCAGCCGCTGAAATCCTCGAAGCCGAGGTCATCGAGGCCTACCTCCCGAAGCCCCTTGACGCGCAAGAGGCTGAGAGCATTGTCGCCCGCATTATCACCGAACTTGAAGTTGAGCACGGGCCCTTATCCATGCGCCAGATGGGTGTGGCCATGAAGCCGGTGCAGGCCGAGATCGCCGGCCGATTCGACGGCAAGGCAGTGTCCGAGATGGTTCGCAAGCGCCTGCAGTAGCCCGTCCTGATCCGGCGGGGTTTTCGCTGGTCCATCTGACGCGGCGGGCCGGCGTGGGCCACGCATCCTCGTCGTGCACCTTTTCGTTTCTGGTTGTTCCAGGGACTGCAAGCACGTGCCATCACCCCTGAAACATGCACCCAGTAAGGCGGAATACCCATGATCCAATTGAAGCAGGACAACGAAGGATTCGTTCGAATGAGCAGGCGCTTCCCGGCCAAGACCCTCATTTCCATTACTTTCACGGATGGCACAACGGGGGAGTACTCCGGGCGCCGGATGAACGAAATCTACGACGAGGCCCTGGCTGCATACAGGCTTGGCAACAATCTCGATGCCAAGGGATTTGATCGCCATCCCACGAAGATTCACCGCAGGAATGGCGTCGATATCGTGCCCGTTGTTTCAGGGATGGCCCCCTAACCGCCTGCTGCCCCCAAGCGCACGCGGCAATCCCTCGCACGTCGAGT
>NZ_JBCHVD010000032.1:0-17906 GCF_046736435.1 Arthrobacter sp. LAPM80 | reverse complement strand
CCATCAGCAGCAGCATCAGGGTCGGAACCGGACGGGCCGGTGGGGCGGCTCTGGAACCTAGCGGCGGGATCGGGCAGGCGCGGCAAATCCGCCAAGCACGCAATGTCAGTGGCAAGCGGTTCAATGGAGGGAAGAACAAGACCGGCCACCAGTGCCGCCACACCGGATGTGGCGGGGGAAGGATCCCGACCCGTCGGGAAATTCACTGAACTGCCCATACCACTATTTTAGGCCTTTTGTCCGGGAATTACTACACTTTCCAGAACTTTCCCGTTAATAAATCCGATGGACTGACGGTGCTCAATGACGGGCCAGGAAGAGTGGAAGTGGTCCCAGTGTGGCCGCCCGCAGTCATGCTCAGCGCGGACGGCCACCTGACTATGCCTCGATTTCAGGCATCAGCGTCTTGAGGGTCCACGTCTTCTTCTTGCGGACAGCGGCCCAGGCAAAGAGGAAACCCAGCGCCGTATACCCCAGCAGTCCAAGAACGATGGGCACCAGCGGTGCGAGGTCGGCCCCATAAATGAGGTGCCTCATGCCTTCAACCACGTGGCCCATGGGCAGGATCTGGTGCATGATGTGCAGCGGTTCGGGCGTGGTTTGCCAGGGGAATGTGCCACCCGAGGAGACAAGCTGGAGCACCAGCAGGATTAGCACCACGAACTTGCCCGGCGTGCCCATGAGTGCCACGATGCCCTGGATCAGGGCAGTGAATGCCAGCGACGCGAGCAGCAGCAGCCCCAATGTCAGCCACGGATGGCTGGGTTCGAGTCCCAGGCCAAAGTGCACGACGGAGTACAGCAGCAGTGCCTGAACCGTGGCCACAGCTGCAAACGGCAGCCACCCGCCGATGGCAATCTTCCACGACGGCGCGTTGGATGCCAGGGCCCGCACGGTCAACGGACGCATGACCTGCACCAGCATGAACGCGCCGATCCACAGCGCCAGAACCAGGAAGAACGGAGCCAGACCGGATCCATAGTTGGGGGCCTGGGCCTGGGACACCGAATCAACGCGGATGGGGTCGGCAATGACCCCGGCGGCGTTTTGCTTGTCCTTGTCGTTCGGGTTGGGCACCGAGCCCGCCCCAGCGTGCAGCTGTGTGGACAACTCGCCTGCTCCTGCCGAAAGCTTGGCCGAACCGGATTTCAGCTCGGCGGCCCCGGAGTCCAGTTTCTTGGCGCCAGCGGCAAGTTGTTCCGCGCCGTCAAGGGCGGAGGTTTGGCCATCGGCCAGGGTCCCTGCCCCGGTGGAAAGTTCCCCGGCCCCCGCATGGGCCTGCCCGATCGCAGAGGTCAGGGCCGGCGTCGCACCAGCCAACTTTGACGCTCCCTCAGCAACAGCTGCAGAACCGTCGGACAGTTTTTGGATGCCCGCGGCGTCGGCTGTGAGCTGGTTTTTCAGATCGGTGATGGCAGGGCTGGTGGCGGTCGATCCCAGCGACGTGCGAATCTGCGTGGCCTGCTCCGTGGTGAGGACACCGGCGGAGACCATCTGGTCGAGCTTGCTGGTAATGGCAGCCGTCGCGGCATCGTCGAGTTTTCCGGCCGATCCGATGGCGCCCTGGACCTTGGAGTTCAGGGCCGCGTTCCCCGCCGCGACTGCTGCGGCGCCATCGGAGAGCTGCCGGGTGTCGCCGGGCAGCGTGGACGTTTGGGATTGAAGTTGGCCGAGCCCGTTGTTCAAGGCGGCGGCACCTGACTGGAGACTCTTGGCTCCGGCCACCAGTTTTTGTTGCCCGGCGGCCAGCCCATTGGTGCCTGTAAGGAGTTCGGACGTGCCTGTTTTCAGCGTACCCACGCCGCTGTCAAGCGTGGTGGCGCCGTCTGCAAGCTGTTTGGCTCCGTCGGCGGCCTTCACTAGCTGCCCATGGATGGTGCCGTATCCGGTCAGCAGGGCATTGGCTGTCTGTTCACCCACCTGTTGCGCCACCGAAGCGTGAACCTGCGTGGCCACCTTGTCCACGATGGAGGTCAGCAGATAGTTGTTGGCGTCATTGGTTGTCACAGTCATCATGGCCTGCGTGGCTGCGTCAAAGTTTTCAGGGGATGCCAGGTTGGCCGAGAAATCCTTGGGAATGGTCAGCGCGAAGGCAAACTCGCCGTTCTTGACGCCGTCGCTGGCTTCCTGGGGAGTGTCCACGAGCTGCCAGTCGAACTTGTGGCCCTCGATGAGGTTTTGCGCCACATCCTGGCCGACCTGCAGCTTCTTGCCGTCCTTCGTGACGGCGCCAACGTCCTGAACCACGACGGCGGCCTGCAGCTGGTCGAGGTTGCCGTACGGATCCCAGTTGGCATAGAGATATACGGCTCCGTACAGGAGCGGGACCATCACCATGGCCACGATTGTCAGTTTCGGCAGGATCCCGCCAGTCATGCGTTTGAGTTCAGACAGTGCCAATCGGAAGACGGTCATCGCTCTTCGCCTTCTTTCGCGTTTTGTGTCCCGGCGCCTTGGGCAGGCGGGAGTTCTTCTTCATTCACATCTGGCACGTCACACGCATCTGGTTCGGGGGCGCGGTTTGGTTCGGTGTCCAGTTGCTCCACTGTTTCGAGGGGTTCAGTGCCGGGTTCACCGCCGTCCAGGCCGCCGGTGTCGTCGGGCCCGGGCGGCAGGCCGTCGTCGTCAGTGGTCGTGGGAAGAGGGGTGGGAAGAGAGGGCGGAAGCGGGGCGGGGACGGCCATCGCGTTGCCAGCGGTTTCCGCCGCACCCTCCCACCCGTCGGGGAAGCGGCCCACCACGGCGACAACCGTGAGCGGGCGTGGAGGGGTGTCGGCATGCGTGTCGGGGCCGCGGCCCATGTTCCCGTCGGCCAGCTGCTCGAGCAGGGGCAGCCAGTTTTCATCGTTCGCTGTATGGCGGTCCGGGGAGTCAATCACCACGATGTCCACGTCCTTGTTGGCCAAGGCGAGTTCGAGCTGCAGGTGCAGGAGCCGGCCCGGGTCGACCTCCTCAATCCACTTTTCCAGGATGTCCCGGAAGCCGTTCTTCACCAGCCACTCGGTGGGGCGCGTCCTGTCGCGGAACTTCTGGGGCACGAGAGCCAGGTCCTCCGCCGCGAGCGAGCGCACCGTGAGGTGGTGCTCGGGGGCGTTGACGTCAGGGGAATCCACGATCGCACTGCGGCGGCGCAGGGAAGCCATGGAATCGTCATGGCCCATGGCAACAGTTCCTGTGGTGGGCTTCATGCGCCCCGTCAGGGCCAGGGCCAGGGCTGTGCGCCGCTCCTGTCCTTCAGCCTGGACCAGTAGGACCTCGGCCCGGCGGGCCTCCAGCGTGGTGGCAGGCAGGAGCGTGTGCCTCCTGCCGTCGATGTGCAGCTGATGGGTGGTGAGCATGGGACGCTCCTTAATGAGCTGTGTAATAAGCTGGACCACAATATCAAAAACTGACCGGTCAGTGCAAATTCGGCCAGGTTCTTAAGCCACTGTTCCACATGCGCAGCTTCCCCGTAAGGAGGGTTCTGGAAGGAGAGAGAACACGGGAGGTGAACGCAAAAGGCCCCGTCCAGCGTCGTAAGTGACGTCGGGCGGGGCCATTGGCCGCAGTGAACTAGTCCTGCAGCGCAGCCTTGAACCAGCCGGTGATGGTTGAGGGGTGCGTGATGGCTGTCCCAACCACGACGGCGAACGCGCCAGCGTCCATGGCCGCACGGGCCTGGGCGGGGGAGTGGATGCGGCCCTCTGCGATGAGCGGCTTGCCGAGGTTGGCGGCTGCGATCTGCCCAATGAGTTCCAGGTCGGGGCCATCGGTCTTGGGGCGCTCGCCCGAGTAGCCGGCCAGGGTGGTGCCGATCAGGTCGGCTCCGGCCTCGGCGGCGGCAACGGCGTCATCGAACGAGCCGCAGTCTGCCATGACGAGGGCATTGGAGTCGGCGTGGATGCCCGCGATCGTCTCGGCCAGCGTGAGTCCGTCAGGGCGCGGGCGGCAGGTGCCGTCAATGGCCACGATGTGAGCACCGGCATTGGCGCAAGCCAGGGCGTGGCGCAGCGTGGGGGTGATGAAGACGCCGTCGTGCCCGTCCTTCCAGAGCCCAATGACGGGAACCTCTACAGCGGCACGGGCAAACTGGATGTCGGCAATGCCCTGGACGCGGATGGCCGCAGCCCCTCCGGTCACGGCAGAGGCGGCCACCTGGGCCATGGTGCGGGGATCGCGCATGGGCTCGCCCGGGTAGGCCTGGGCGGAAACCACAAGCTGTCCGGCAAGCTCATCAAGGTTGGGCAATTTCAGTGTCACTGTCACTCCTAGGAAAGAAAAGGCGGAATTAACTATAGGGCAAGGGCCAAGGATGCCGCACCGATGATCGCGGCCATATTGCCCAGGGTGGCCCTGACAACCGGGACAGCTGCCAACGGGGCGAGCAATTCAGCACGCAGTGCCCTGTCCATGGCCGACCACCACAGCTCGCCGGCATCGGCCAGGCCACCGGAAACCACAACCACTGAGGGGTCAAGGATGTTGATCAGGCCGCCCACCGCCTGACCGGCCGCCGCGGCTGCCCTGGCGATGACTGACAAGGCCAAGTCATCGCCAGCGTGGGCCGATTCAAAGACTGCCTTCGTGTCGGTCAGGGCCGCGCTGCCACCCTCGCGCAGGTATGCGGCGTGGATGGCCGGGCCCGAGGCGATGGCCTCGACGTGTCCTGAATGCCCGCATGAACACGGCAGCGGGGCGCCGCGGTGCACGGCAAGCGGGGAGGCAAAGTGGCCCACGTGGCCGCCCACAAAGCGGTGGCCCAGCATCGGCTGCCCGTTGACAACAAAGCTGCCGCCGACGCCGGTGCCGAAGGCCACCATGAGGGCGGTGGTTGCGCCCTCGCCGGCACCGTGCCAGGCCTCGCCGAGGGCGTGCGCGTGAACGTCATTGACGACGGCGGACGGCAGCCCCAGCCGCTCCGTAAGTCCCGTCGTGATGGCCGTCCCGGTCCAGCCAAGGATGGCGTCGGTGGCAGATATGACGGTGCCCTCGGCAGCGTTGATGACCCCTGCCGAGCCGACACCGACGGCCTCAACCGTGGTGCCCATGGCAGCCGCACGCCCGATGAGCGACTTCACCAGCGCGGCGGTGGCGTCAAGGATGGCCTCGCCGCCGTCGCGGTTCAGGGTGGGAATCTGCTCGGTGAGCAGGACAGTGCCGTCTTCGGCCACCACTCCTGCTGCCGTCTTGGTACCGCCAAGGTCAACGCCAACTACGTACCGCATAGAACATTCCTTCAAAGTTAAAGACCTAGCAACTGACCCGCAGCAGTGGGCGAAAAATCGACGAAATCGCGATATTTTCGACCGCTACTGCGGGTCAGTTGTAAACCAAGGGGTATCTAGATCAAGCCTGTGCGCTCAAGAATGACCTTGATGGCTGCCGTCTCATCCTCGTCCAGTGCGAGCATGGGGGCACTCATGACGTTGGTCTTGATGACGCCCATAAGCATCAGGGCGGTCTTGAACGCGCCCAGGCCGGCGGCGTTTCCGGAAACGCGCCCTGCCTTCGGGGTGTAGACGATGTTGAAGACATCGGCGATGCGGTCCTGCTCTGCAGCAGCACCGGCCCAGTCGCCTGCGACGGTGAGGTCGTACAGGCGGCGGTAAGCTGCCGGGTCAACGTTGCCCAGGCCGGGAACAATACCCTGGGCGCCGCCGAGCATGGCGCCGTCGACAACCACTTCATGGCCGGTGAAGATGTCAAAGTTCGGGATGTCGCGTGCGGCGATCAGCAACTGGCGGAAGGAAACATCGTCACCGGAGGAATCCTTGACGCCGGCGATGACACCTTCACGGCCCAGCTCGACGAGAAGGTCGGTGGGCATCTTGAAGTGGGTGCGCACCGGAACGTCGTAGGCGAAGACGGGAACGTCCACGGAGGCGGCAATCGCACGGAAGTGGCGGCCGTTCTCCTCGGCGTTGCTGATGGCGTAGTACTGGCTGGTGGCCACGATAGCGTCGGCGCCGAGGGAAACCATGCGCTGTGCTTCTTCAAGAACGCGGTTGGTTGTCTGTTCAACAGCGCCAACAAGCAGCGGAACTTGTCCGGCATTGACGCCGGCAATGGTGGTCAGCACGGTGTCGCGCTCGGCGTTGGTCAGGTGGGTGACCTCACCGGAGGAACCGTTGACGAACAGACCTGAGACGCCGCCGTCGAGCAGGTGGCGGGTGAGGTTTTCCAGCGAGGAGACGTCAATGGCGCCTTCAGCTGTGCGGGGGGTGCAGACGGGCGGGATGACGCCCTGGAAACGGGAAGCGACGGTAGTCACGTGAATTGCTCCAAAATCATATTGATGGGGTGGAAAATTAGATGTGAAGAAGTGACGGCGCGGCGCCGAGAAGCTTCTTCGTGTAGTCGTTGCTCGGGTTGTCGAAGATCTGCTCTGCGGAGCCTTCTTCAACAATCTGGCCGTAGTACATGACTGCAATGCGGTCTGAAACGTAACGGACTGTCTGGATGTCATGGCTGATGAAGACCATGCCCAGGTTCAGTTCCTTCTTCAGATCAGTGAGCAGGTTCAGCACCTGGGCGCGAACGGAGACGTCCAACGCAGAGGTGGGCTCGTCGGCAACGATGATGTCAGGGTCAAGAGCCAGGGCGCGGGCAATGGCCACGCGCTGGCGCTGTCCACCTGAAACCTGCGACGGTGTGACCTCGGCTGCCGACTGCGGCAGGCCAACCAGCGACAACAGTTCGGCGACCTTGGCCAGGCGGGATGCGCCGTTGCCAACGCCGTGGACTGCCAACGGGTCAACCAGGATGTCCTGGATGGTCATGCGCGGGTTCAGTGCCGTCGAGGGGTCCTGGAAGACCACGGAGACTGAACGGCCGAATTCGCGGCGCATGGCTGCGTTGCGCTTGATGGCGGGCCTGCCGTGGAAGAGCACCTCGCCGGAGGTCGGTGTCTGCAGGCCCACAAGCACCGAGGCCAAGGTTGACTTGCCACAGCCGGACTCGCCCACAATCCCGACGGTTTCGCCGCGGCTGATGGAGAAGTTCACGCCGTTGACGGCCTTGACGTAGCTGGGCTTGAACAGGCCGCCGGAACGTGTCCGGTGATGGACGTGCAGGTCCTTCAGTTCAATGACAGGGGTGTTGCCGTTGACGGCTTTGCCTGTTGCGAGCTTGCTCATGAGGCACCTTCCGTTTCTGCCGCAGCGGAAACCGCCATGGCATCTTCGAGCTTGTGGCTTGCCCAGAAGTGGTCGCTAGTCTCCCCATCACGGGTGATGGGGACAAATGCCAGCTTTTGGGTCGGGTCGGCGTCGGGACGCTGGGACCGGCTGGCGAACCTGTCGCCGTTGGCAAAATCACGGGGTGAGGGAACCGTGCCGGGGATCTGGTGCAGGCGGACGGCGTCGGATTCGATGGAAAGCACGGCGCCCAGCAGGCCACGGGTGTATTCGTGGGCGGGGTGCGCCAGCAGCTCCGAAGCCTGTGCAGATTCCACCACTTGTCCGGCGTACATGACGGTGATCTTGTGGGCCAGTGAGGCAACAAGGGCAAGGTCGTGGCTGACAAACACCATGGCGAAGCCGAGCTGCTCGCGCAGTTCGTTCAACAGGTCAACAACCTGCTTCTGGACCGTGACGTCCAAGGCGGTGGTGGGCTCATCGGCAACCACGATCTTGGGTGAACGGGACAGGGCCATGGCGATCAACACGCGCTGGCGCTGGCCACCGGAGAGCTCGTGCGGGTAGCTCTTGAGCGTGCGCACGGGGTCAAGCTTGACCAGTTCAAGGAGCTCGGCAGGGGTCTTGCGACCGTTGCGGCGGGTCAACTGCAACATTTGGTCCTTGATCAACATCGACGGGTTGAGCGAACTCAACGCATCCTGGTAGACCATGGCAATCTGCTCGCCGCGCAGGCCGTTGTAGGCCTTGAGCGAGCTGTGCTTGGTGGAAGGATCCAGCAGTTCCTTGCCGTCAAACGTGATGGAACCGGTGACCTCAGCCGTCTTGGGCAGCAGGCCCATGATGGCAAGTGAGGTGATGGACTTGCCGCAACCGGATTCGCCCACGAGGCCCATGGTTTCGCCTTCACGGACTGTGAAGGAGACGTTGTCCACGATCGGGGTCGCATCGAAGCGGCCGGGGAAGCGGATGGAGAGGTTCTTCACCTCAAGGATCACACGGGCTTCCGGGCCAACCTGCGGGAGGCGGTCCGACCGGGACAACTCCACTGCCTGAAGCAGGAGCAGTTCCTTGTTCAGGGCGGCGAAGGGGTCCTCGATGGCTGCGCGCGCGGCGGCATCGGCCTTGGCGAGCTCAAGAGCGGCAGCGCCCGAACCGTCGTCGTCCTTGACCAGGGGGGCTTTCTTGATGCGCGGGTTGACCATGGCATCGGTGAGGCCTTCGGCCAGGATGTTCAGGGCCAGGACGGTCAGCAGGATGACAAGGCCGGCGAATGTAGTTGCCCACCAGCCGCCCGAGAGCACCAGGTTGCGGCCGTAGGAGATGACGTTGCCCCAGCTGGGGGCGGGGTCCTGGATGCCTGCGCCAAGGAAGGACAGAGAGGCTTCAAGGATGATCGCGTCGGCAACCATGACAGTTGCAAACACCAGCACGGGGGCGGCGGTGTTGCGCACAATGTGTTTGATCATGATGTAGGCGCGGCCTGCACCAATGACACGCTCGGCGCGGACGTAGTCCTCACCGTATTGGGAGAGGACGTTGGCGCGGACTACGCGGGCCAGCTGCGGCGTGTAGATGATGGCGATCGCGATGATGATGGTCGGCACGGAGTTGCCGAATGCCGTCAGGAGCACGGCTGCCAAGGCGATGCCCGGGAATGCCATGAGGACGTCCATGACGCGCATGATGATCTCGTTGACAGCCTTGGAGGACGTCGCCGCCAGGGCGCCAAGGGTTGCGCCGAGGATGATGGCCAAGGCAACCGAGCCAAGGCCGATCATCAGTGAGGCCTGGGCGCCGTACATCAGGCGGGACAGGATGTCGCGGCCGATGCGGTCGGTTCCAAACCAGTTCACGGCGCTGGGAGCCTGGGCGGGATCGCCCGTCTCCAGCGGGTTGTGCGGTGCAATCCAGGGAGCCAGGATGGCTATAACAACAATGAAGACCAGGAAGATCAGGGCCATCTTGGAGCCAAGGGTCAGGGCCTTGAAGCGCAGGCCCGGGGCACTGAGCCGATCGGCAAGTTTGCTACGCATGGCTTAGACCGTCCTGATTCGGGGGTTGATGAGCAGGTAAAGAAGATCCACCAGGATGTTCACGAGCACGAACGTCACGGCGATGACAAGGACAACGCCCTGCACAAGGTTCGTATCGGAGTTGGTGATGCCGTTGAGGATCTGCTGGCCCATGCCCGGCAGGGAGAAGATCATTTCAATCACGACGGCGCCACCGAGCAGGTAGCCGATGCGCAGGCCCAGCACTGTCACGGGGGTGACAAGGGCGTTGCGCAGCACGTTCTTGGAAACGACTGTCCTGTAGGGGACGCCGTTGCCGATCGCGGTGCGGACGTAGTCGCGGTCAAGTTCCTCAACCATTGAGGTGCGGACAACCCGGATCAGGGATGCGGAAACGGGGATGGCAAGGGCAAGTGCCGGCAGGGCCATGGAGCTGAGCCAGCCTATGAAGCCTTCGCTCGGGTCGGCGAGGCCACCGGAAGGGAACCAGGAGTTCTCGCCCAGGGCGAACCACTGGATGAGCAGGATACCGAGCCAGAAGGAGGGGGTGGCGATGGCTGCAATGGAGAAAACGCGAATGACCTGGTCAACCCAGCTGTCGCGGTACAACGCCGCAAGGACGCCGAAGACCAGTGAGATGACGATCGCGATGAGGACCCCGAGGAAGGTCAGCTGCAAGGTCACGGGGAACGCGCTCGCGATGACCTCGGTGATGGGCTTGGCCGGCGGCAGGGTGTTGCCGAAATCGCCGGTGATGAGCCTGCCCAGGTAGTGGAAGTATTGAAGGAAGAGGGGGTCGTTGAATCCGTTGACCTGGCGGTACTGCTCCAGGGCCTCAGGTGAGGCACCTTCGCCCAACGCTGCAACGGCACGGTCACCAGGAGCGAACTGCAGCACAACGAAGACGAGCAGGGTTACACCTAGGATCATCAACGGTAGTGCTGCGAGCCGGCGTCCCAGCAGTCGCAAAAAGTTTGCCAATGTACTTACTCCGGTTCTATTTGCAGCGCGGCGCTTGGGGGAAACGTGTGCTGCGTCATAGGAAAGATGGTTTCAGACCGAGGGGGCTGTGGCCAGGTGGCCACAGCCCCCCCGGGTCTGTTGTCAATCAGTGAACCTACGCGGTGCGTCCCACTCCGATGAAGGAGACGCCCGTGGTCGGCAGGGGCTGGAAGCCGTTGAGCTTCTTGGCGTCCCACGCGGTGGGCAGCTTGCGGTGGAAGATCGGGTACAGCGGAACAGCGTCAGCAATGATGTTGATGATTTCGCTGTACAGCTTCTTGGCATCTTCCTTCGAAGCGTCGACCGCAGCGTTGAGCTTGGTCTGGACTTCCTTGTACTCTGCGGAAGTGTTCCAGGCGAAGCGGTTCTTGGCCCAAGTGTTGCCACGGAACCACCAGCTCAGCAGGATGTCTGCGTCGTTGCCGAACACCGAGGGATCGCCGGGGGCGGCGACGACGTCGTAGTTGAGCCCGCCAACCTTTTCGGGGGCGTAAACAGCGGAGGAAGCCAACGGCTCAAGGGTGGTGGTGACGCCGATGGCATCCCAGTTCTTCTTGATTAGCGGAATGACATCCTTGACCCAGGCGGTGTCCGTGCTGGTCAGGGTCAGCTTGAAGTTGCTGACGCCGGCAGCGGCAAGCAGCGACTTGGCCTTCTCGGCGTCGTAGCTGTAGACCGTGGCAGCCTTCTGGTAGTTGGGGCTGCCTTCCTGGAAGAAGGAGGTCGCTGCGGTACCGTTGCCCAGGAGGGCGGTCTTGATGATTGCTTCCTTGTCCAGGGCGTAGTGCAGTGCCTGGCGGACTTCCTTCTTGTCGAAGGGTGCGCGGGTCAGGTTGAACATGAGGAACAAGAGGCCGAAGGACTGTACGGACTCGACGTCGACCTTGGCTTTGAGGGCATCAACGTCCAGGTAGGGGACATCCTCGATGGCCTGGACGCGGCCGGACTGCATGGCCGTGACGCGGGCGGATGCATCCGAGAGCAGGAACCAGGTCATGTCCTTGGCCAGTGCCGGCTTCGTGCCGTTGTAGAGATCGTTGCGGGCGAAGACGATCTTGTCGTCCTTCGCTGCGGAAACGAACTTGTACGGGCCGGTGCCGACGGGGTTGGCGTCGAACTTTACCTTGTCCGCCGAGGCGATGGCCTTGGGGACAACCTTGACCACGGAGATGCGCGGGCCAAAGCCGGCGAACGGTGTGTTCAGCTTGAATTCGACGGTCTTGGCGTCGATGGCCTTGACGGAGTCAATGAAATAGATGAACTGTGCGAACAGGGCCTTGTTGGCGGGGTCCAATACGCGTTCGAAGGAGTACGCAACATCGTCGGTGGTTACCGGGGTGCCATCGTGGAACTTGGCGCCTTCGCGGATGGTGACCTGGTAGGTCTTGTCATCGACCTTCTTGGGGTCTGCGGCTGCAAGTGCGTTGTAGGGTTCACGCGTTGCCGGGTGCAGTTCAACGAGGCCTTCGAAGATGTGCAGGTTGGCTGCCAGCGGCGTGGCGCCGGAGGAGCTCATGGGGTCAAAGCCGGTGGACAGCGAGTATGAGATGCCAGCTTCAATGCTGAGATCCTTGTTCACAGCACCAGCGGTACTGGAGGTCTTAGTGTCCTTGGAGGACCCGCATGCTGCGAGAGTGGCGGTGAAAGCGGTTGCTGCCCCAAGGACGCCTGCGGCCTTGAGGAACGTGCGCCGCGATGCGGTGCTCGTAGGCAGGTTCTGAAGAGTATTGCTCATACTGTTGACTCACCATTTCGTTTTCTATTTATCGGATGTAGGACGTCCGATGCTAATGATGAAACTGTAATAGCCATCACAGCGTTTGGTCAAGTGCAAGTTCGTAGCAGCGTGGCGCTCACGGAGATGGTGCGCGCTGCGGTATCCATTGACTGTTCGGTCAACGTTGGGGACCTTGGGCGGCCAACCGCGCGCATGCATGTAGGCAAGTCGTCGGACATCCGATATTCTATGGTTTAGATCACGTTGGCGCGCTCTCTTGGGGCGCGGCCTCCGGCTTGCGCATCGAGGGCGTCTAAATCCAGGGGAACCTGGATAAAAGCCGCCCGTAACATCGACACTAAAAGTGAAAAACGCTGAGTTAAGGCGGCACTTATTTTCTGAGGAGTCTTGTTGTCCATTTCCACGTTAACGCCGAAGGCCCGCTTCAGTGCGCAGGTGCGGCTTCGCGCGCTCCAGGCAGACATCATGGAACTCATCCTTGATCGGGACCTCGATGCCGGTGATCCCATGCCCACCGAAAGTGAGCTGTGCGAAGTCCTCGGCGTCGGACGTAACACCCTGCGGGAATCACTGAAGGTTTTGCAGGCACTTGGCGTGATTGAAATCCGTCACGGATTTGGCATGTTTGTGGCCCCCAGCAACTTCGACGCCTTGGCAGACGGCCTCACATTCCGTGGCCGGCTTTCGCTGCGCCACGAGGGTCTTGAGGCGTTGCAGCTTGTCGACATCCGCCAGGCCCTTGAGTCGGGGCTTATCAGTGCCAGCATCGCGGTTGTCGGCCGGGAGCATCTTGTGCTCATCGACGCCGCCGTGGTGAAAATGGAGGAACTCGCTGCGCGTGGAGAGCAGTTTGCCGAAGCGGATGCCGAGTTTCACCGCCTGCTCTTCGAGCCCTTGGGTAACGACCTTCTAATGAACCTCATGAGCGTCTTTTGGAAGGTCTACCGCAAGATCCATGTGGAGATTGGCACAGGCGGAACTGACCTGGTCAACACGGCGGCCCAGCACCGTGCCATCTACAACGCAGTGGCCGCCCAGGACCCCACAACAGCGTCGGAACTACTCAGTCGCCACTTCGACGGCATCCGCGCAAAGATCAGGAATTTCGTGGACTCGGAATAACTCGGACCGGCGCTGTCAACCCTGGGGGTTCCCATCCATCGGCCGCGCCGGACAACTCCTAACAGCTCTGCTGCCCGAGTCGGAGAGAAGGCCGCGAGAATCCGGTATTTCAAGTGTTAAACGAAAGAGTCCCAAGCGCAGGCTTGGGACTCTTTCGTATGAAGTGCGCGCGAAGGGATTCGAACCCCCAACCTTCTGATCCGTAGTCAGATGCTCTATCCGTTGAGCTACGCACGCATAGTGAGTTTCTTTGTTGGCCCGTGGGCCGTGAACAACTATAACTCAACTTTGCCGCGTGGATTGAACCGTGCGCTGCCACGCGTTAAACGAAAGAGTCCCAAGCCGAAGCTTGGGACTCTTTCGTGAAGTGCGCGCGAAGGGATTCGAACCCCCAACCTTCTGATCCGTAGTCAGATGCTCTATCCGTTGAGCTACGCACGCATATTTTGTTTCTTTGGTGACCCTCGGGCCGTGAATAACTCTAACCCAACTGTGCTGCCGTGTACAAATCGGAACGGCATTAAATGGCCGTGCCCTCCAACACTAGACCGGTCTACGTGATGTGACTCACAATTATTGACTGTAACAAAAAGTGGAAACCGCAAGAATACGCGGATTTTGCCTGTGGGCAGGGGCGTACATCCCACATCCGATGCCGAGAATGCCGCAGAACCGGGCCATAGCATTTAGACACCACCACCCAATGAAGGGACACACAATGGGCCACGCGCCAGTGCAGGAAGCCGTTGAGCAGGCAATGACAACCCACAAGGGCCTCGCCGACTGGGTATCGGAGGTTGCCGCACTGACCTTGCCGGATCACATCCGCTGGGTGGAAGGGTCTGTGGAGGAATATGCCCTGCTGACCGACCACCTGGTTCTGGAGGGGACGCTGACCCGCCTCAACCCCGAACTGTTCCCCAATTCCTTCGCCGCCTTCTCGGACCCCATGGACGTGGCCCGGGTGGAAGGACGCACCTTCATCTGTTCCAAGGAGGAGCGCGACGCCGGGTTCACCAACAATTGGATGGATCCGGACGCGATGAAGGCGATCCTTGACGAGAAGTTTGCCGGCAGCATGCGCGGTCGCACCATGTACGTCATTCCCTTCGTCATGGGCCCGCTTGATGCCGAGGACCCCAAGTTTGGTGTGGAGATCACCGACTCCGCCTACGTTGTGGCCTCGATGCGCATCATGGCCAAGATCGGCACCGACGTTCTGCGCAGGCTCGAGGACAGCAATGCCTTCTTCGTCCCGGCGCTGCATTCTGTGGGAGCCCCGCTGGCCGACGGCCAGCAGGACGTTCCCTGGCCCTGCAATGAGGAGAAGTGGATTGTGCACTTCCCCGAGGAGCGTGCCATCTTCTCCTACGGTTCCGGCTACGGCGGAAACGCCTTGCTCGGTAAGAAGTGCTTTGCCCTTCGCATCGCATCGGTCATGGCCCGCGATGAGGGCTGGTTGGCCGAACACATGCTCATCTTGAAACTCACGAGCCCCGAAAACAAGAGCTACAACATTGCCGCTGCGTTCCCTTCGGCCTGCGGCAAGACCAACCTTGCCCTGCTCGACCCCACCATCCCCGGCTGGAAGGCCGAGACTCTGGGCGATGACATCAACTGGATGCGCTTCGGCAAGGAAGGCGAGCTTCGGGCAGTCAACCCGGAGGCGGGCCTGTTCGGCGTCGCGCCCGGCACCGGCTGGTCCACCAACCCGAACGCCATGGCAGCGATCGCCAGGGGCAACTCCATCTTCACCAACGTTGCCATGACCGACGACGGCGGCGTCTGGTGGGAAGGCATGACTGATGAGGTACCCGCTCACCTGACTGATTGGCAGGGCAACAGCTGGACCCCGGCGTCGGACCGGCCTGCCGCCCACCCCAACTCGCGGTTCTGCACACCCATTGACCAGGTGGACATGCTCTCAAACGACTACTACTCTCCGGAAGGCGTGGAAATCTCCGCCATCCTTTTCGGTGGCCGCCGCAAGACCACCATCCCGCTGGTGACTGAGGCCCGCAGCTGGACCAACGGCATCTTCATGGGCTCGACCCTGTCCTCGGAAACCACTGCGGCCGCAACCGGCGCGGTGGGCGTGGTCCGCCGCGACCCCATGGCCATGCTTCCATTCATCGGATACGACGCCGGTGACTACCTCAAGCACTGGATCGAACTGTCTGCCGGGGCCAACCAGGACCGGCTGCCGAAGATCTTCCTCGTGAACTGGTTCCGCCGGACCTCAAGCGGCGGATTCGCGTGGCCGGGATTCGGTGAGAACAGCCGCGTGCTGAAGTGGATTGTTGAACGCCTTGAAGGCACGGCCGGTGCCGTGGAAACCCCGATCGGCTTTGTCCCGGCAGAGGGCTCGCTTGACCTTGCAGGCTTGGAGGTGCCGGCGTCGGACATGGCAGACGCGCTCAAGGTGGTGCGGCAGGAATGGGAGGCCGAGCTGGCCGGCATCGATGAGTGGTACGCCCGCTTCGGCGGCTCGTTGCCTGCCGAACTGTCGGAAGAACTGGAAGCACTGAAGCAGCGCTTCGCCGCTTAACCAAAAGCACTGGCGTCGTGATTCCCGGAGCGGGGATGGATTTTCAAAGGTCGCCCAGCGACCGAGGAAATCTTACTGCCCGCGAGGGAACCGCGACGCCAGTCGCAGTTCTGGAGGTTATCCGGCGGCGCCGGCGAGCCACAGGTCGGGGCCGAAGACCTCGTAGTGGATCTTCGTGGACGGGATGCCGGCGTCGATGGCCTGGTTGCGGATGGCCTTCATGAACGGAAGCGGACCGCACACGTACATCGACGCATCGGCCGGCAGGTCCAGGCCGTCAAGGGTCATGAATCCCTGGTGGAAGCCTTCGGTCGGTTCTTCGAGCCAGAGTTGCAGTTCGGCGCTGTCGATGGCGTCAATGTCGCCTGTCATCTGCTCGCGCAGGGCCCAGGCCGCCAGGTTCTTCTCGGCATGCAGCACCATGACCTCACGGTCTGCACCTGCCGTGGCCAGGGCTCGCAGTGCCGAGGCGGACGGCGTGCAGCCGATTCCCGCCGTGGCGAGCACGATGGGGCCTTCGCCGTCGAGGGTGAGATCGCCGTAGGGGTTGGAAAGTTCGATTACGTCACCGACCTTGACGGTACCGTGCAGGACAGGGGAAACCTCGCCGCCGTCGTCCTTCTTGGTGGTGAACACCCTTCGGGTGGGGGACTCCACATCGGCCGAGAGCGAGTACTGGCGGCACTGGAGCAGGCCGTCGGGAAGGGCAAGCTTGACGGAGACGAACTGGCCGGGGCGGGCAATGGTGGCGGGGGTGTCATCGGTGGGCTCAAGGACAAACGTGACGGCGTCGGTGCCGGCGGCGTTCTTTTCAATGACGCGCCAGGGCATCCACATCTTGTCATTGGCCTGCTGGGCGTAGAGCCCCTTTTCGATCTTGATCAGGGCGTTGGCCATGAGCCAGTAGACCTCGCTCCAGGCTTCGGCGATCTCTGCTGTGATGACGTCGGCGAGTTCCTCGGCGATGGCCTCAAAGAGGTACTTGTAGACGATCTGGTACTGGTCCTCGGTGATTCCGAGGGAGGTGTGCTTGTGGGCGATGCGGCTGAGCATCTGCTCGGGGATGATGTCCGGATTGGCCACCAGCGCCGAGGCGAAGCCCGCAATGGAACCGGCCAGTGCCTTCTGCTGCTCACCATTGTTCTGGTTGGCGCGGCTGAACAACCCGTTCAGCAACTCCGGGTGGGCAGTGAGCATGCGGCTGTAAAAGTTCGGGGTGATGGCACCCAAACGTGAGCCAACCAAGGGAAGTGTGGCAACAATGAGTGGTCGCGATTTTTCCGAAAGCATCTTTACTCCTTGGGTTGTGTGAGTGACAATCCAAAAGTAGCATTTCAGATGCGTATTTAAATCCAATATTTCTACGCGATGTAGAAATTTGTTGATTTGGCGCAGATCAGCCCGGACGGGATGTGCTCAAGGTCACAGGGACGGGGCCGGTGGCGGGCTTTGCGGCCAGGTTGGCAATGGTCACATCGTCCAAGGAAGCGTAGAACGCTTCGCGGGCGTGGTTGAGAACTCCACGCAGCCCGCAAGCGGGCAGAAGCGGGCAGTCACCCATCTCGCTGTGGCAGCTCGCAATGTCTCGATGGTCACTGAGCACACGCAGCACACTGCCTACCGAAGCGCTCATCCCGGCGCTGGTGATGCGCACGCCGCCGCTGCGCCCGCGGATGGCCTCGATGAGCCCCATTTGGCGCAGTTTAAGCACTGACTTGCTGACATGGTTGTAGGGGGTGCCCACCATCTCAGCCAGCTCACGAGTGGTGAGTAACTTGCTCTCGGGTGTTGAGGTCAGGACCATGAGCAGGCGCAGGCTGACGTCGGAAAAAGCATTCAGACGCATGCGCTAAACCCAAATCGCCGTATCGCCAGCTTCAAGGAAGGGGGTGCCGAACTCCCAGCCCGAAGGTTGCTGACGGTAGGGCCGGACGGCCGAGACAGACACTCCTGTGCTGTGCTCCGCCATGACGTGGATGGCATCGGTGGCGTCGTCGGGCAGGTGGATGTCACATACGACGGCGGCCGCCCGGTTTTGTTCTTTCTGTTGCCCCAGGGCCGCGAACAGGTCCGCGATCATCGCATCGGCATCAAGTTCGGTTTCCTCCTCGCCTTCAACCGTGTTGGGGGCGACGGCAACCAGGCTGAGTTCGCCGTCGTGCGTGAGAACAAGCCCGACGGGCAGAAAAGCGCCGTGGGCCTCCAATTGCTCCCCTGCAACACCGAAGGCGGTGCCGATGAGCTTGTTCAGGTCGTCCTGGACAAGGGTGTCGGCAGCGGACATGTCAGTGGTGTTTTCGTCCATGGTTGCTCCTGCAAAAGTGGTGGGCGCGTCAGCGGGTTCGTATTACTTGCGGATGAGTTCG
>NZ_JBCHVD010000031.1:0-20258 GCF_046736435.1 Arthrobacter sp. LAPM80 | reverse complement strand
ATATCGTCGCGCATAACACCAAGTCATTTCCTCATGCATAGCCCGATGATTTGGCGCACCCTTGGTGCGAAGATCACCGGAAAATCAACGAACCAGGAAAACCGTCACCCGACTGTGACCAGAGTCCGCTGGACACTTCACGTTGCTGATGACGGCGTTTTGATGGTCAGGGGTCCTTGAGCCCAGGTATCCGTCTCGGCCGGCTTGCGTTCCCGACCCTGCCTAAGCCCCCAGGCGTGGAGTGCCTCAGCCGTAGTGATGATTCCCTTAGGTCCTTGATGTCGCCCGAAAGCGTTGAAAAGTTGGGGACGTCGGCGGACTTCTCAGCCGCAGAGACGGGTTGCATCCCAAGACACCTCCGGTCCGGTATTCAACGGCCGCCAGGAGATGTACGTGTGAACCGCGTCCGTCCTGCGCACCCTGCACTTCCTTGCCATCGAGGGCGATCGCGGACAGTGCCGTAGCCGCTTGTTCTCAGTCCCCCGCCGGCCGATCCAGCGTCTGTGCATTGAGAAGTTCGAACACACGGCCCAGTGTGGTTGCATGCGGGGCGCCGGTTACCAGATCCGCGAGGTACTCCCGGGCCGTTTCGGAGTCCCATCCGGCCATCTCCTCAGAGTCGCGGCACCGGCCGCTTACATGACTTTGCAAGATGACTGAGTCGGGGTGAGGATACGCGGCCATCCTAAAGTGTAGTCAGGTCCATCCGGAAGAAGCGTTGCTCCTATTTTTTTATACATGGAGGATGAATACCAATCCATAAAAGCTCCATTGGTGGATACCGGTTGAAGATCAAATCTAAGTCGAAAAACCACGACCGGCGTCACGTCAGTGGAGCTAGCCTGTCCCCTAAATATTAGGTTGTCGGGTTTGCGGATGACCCCCACATGACCCTCTTCATGAATCAAAGGAGATTTCCATGTCTATCAGTACTGAAATTAATACCGCAGTTGGGGTTTCGCACCCTCTTGATCAGCTTTCTCGTGCCGAGATTTCCCGGGCGGTTTCGATCCTTAAGGCTGGTCCTGCTGCGGCGGAAACCTTCCGCTTCATCAGTGTTGAGATGCGCGAGCCGGATAAGGAACTGTTGCGGGCCGGTAGTGAAACGGTACGTGAAGCAGACGCAGTTCTTATTGATCGTGGAGCGGGTGTTGCGTACTCCGCGATTGTTGATCTTGATGCTGGTGTCGTTACTCAGTGGACTCAATTGGCTACCGGAGTCCAGCCGCCTTTTATGCTGGATGAGTTTGCCGAGTGTGAGGACGCATGCCGAAAGGACCCGAACGTCATTAAGGCCCTCGCCGCCCGTGGCCTGACGAATCTGGACTTGGTGTGCTTCGAGCCGTGGTCGGTGGGTTACTTCGGCGAAGACGCCCAGGGACGGCGTTTGATGCGCGCCCTGGTGTTCGTTCGCGACAATCCCACCGATAGCCCGTACGCGCACCCGATCGAGAACTTCGTTGTTTTCTACGACCTTAGCTCCGGCCAGGTTGTTAAAGTTGAGGACAACGAGTCCATCCCTGTACCCCGTGCCAGTGGCAACTACGTCCCCGAGTACGTCGGAGAAGCCCGCACCGACCTGAAGCCCATCTCCATCACCCAGCCCGAAGGTGCTTCCTTCAAGGTGACAGGGAACCATGTTCAGTGGGCCGACTGGAAGTTCCGTGTTGGCTTCAACCCCCGCGAAGGCCTCGTCCTGCACCAGCTCAGTTTCCAGGACAAGGGCGTTGACCGGCCCGTGATCAACAGGGCCTCCCTGACGGAAATGGTCGTCCCCTACGGTGACCCGGCCCCCGTCCAAGCCAAGAAGAACGCCTTCGACTCCGGTGAATACAACATCGGCAACATGGCCAATTCCCTCAAGCTCGGCTGTGACTGCCTGGGCGAGATCAAATACTTCGACGGCATCACCACCGACAGCCACGGCAACCCGATGACCATCGCCAATGCCATCTGCATGCACGAAGAAGACGACAGCATCATGTGGAAGCACTTCGACTTCCGTGAGGGCACCGCCGAAGTCCGACGCAGCCGCAAGCTCGTGATCTCCTTCATCGCCACCGTTGCCAACTACGAATACGGATTCTACTGGCACCTTTACCTCGACGGAAGCATCGAATTCCTGGTCAAGGCCACCGGAATCCTCTCCACAGCAGCACAGCACCCCGGGGCGAAAACCCCCTACGGTCAGGCACTAAATAACGACGGACTGTACGCACCCATCCACCAACACATCTTCAACGTCCGGATGGACTTCGAACTCGACGGTCCGAAGAACTCCGTCTACGAAGTAGACATGGAAATCCCGGAGCACAACCCCACACACACCGCGTTCAAGGCAGTCGATCGACTCCTAGAAACCGAACAAGCAGCCATCCGCAAGGCAGACGTATCCAAGCACCGCTTCTGGAAGATCGTCAACCACGAGAGCAAGAACATCGTGGACGAACCGGTAGCCTACCGCCTCATCCCCACCAACGCCATCACCCTGGCAGCCGGGGACGACGCCTACGTCAGCCAGCGCGCGCAGTTTGCACGCAACAACCTCTGGGTCACCGCCTACGACCGCAATGAGCGCTTCGCAGCCGGAGAATTCCCCAACCAAAGCACCGGCGGCGACGACGGACTACCAGCATGGACCAAAGCAGACCGGAACATCGTCGATCAAGACCTCGTGGTCTGGTACACCTTCGGCATGCACCACGTCGTCCGACTCGAAGACTGGCCCGTCATGCCCCGCCAGAACATCGGCTTCATGATCGAACCCCACGGATTCTTCGACCAAAACCCCACCCTGAACCTACCCAGCTCAGAAACCACGCCAGCCACCACCACCACACAGTGCTGCAAAGAAAACTAACAAGCAGCACAGCCACACCCTGTGGAGTAAACAAAAAAACCCAAAAAGTTCCGCTGTCACAGCCAACCTGAAACGACGGAACTGGAGAAGGAACTCCACACAACGGGAGGTCCCCGACGCTGCAACCAGCAGCCTCGGGGACCACACTCGTCTCCAACCCCAATCCACCACCGTCCTCGGAGCGTGATCCGCCTGTTCAACACCCCAGCAATGACCTGGACCCTCACGACCATCCTGCTTCTCAGCGGCAGCCATCACCTCCTACAAGCTGCACGATCCCGCCACCTCACCGACCGGATCAACCAAAGCCTCCACACCCTCATGCACGTCCTCATGGCAGCCATGTTATGGCACCTCGGGTCCTCATTCATGCTGGCTCAGATTGCAGTCCTCGCTGGCGCGGCGTTGTGGTTTATCCTGCAGGCCGTTGCCCGGCCGGAAGTCAAAATGCTCTGTACGGATAGTCGCGAACGTCTTAAATGCCTCTACCACAGCCTCAGCATGGCCGGCGCAGCCCTCATGATAGCCATGATGGATGGACTAACCACCTCCAGCTACACAAGCGCTCCAACCAACCCAATGTCAATGTCACACGACCACCACGCGATGGCAGCCCCACTAAAAAACACCACTACAGCACCATCGGCTTACTCACCCAACCTGGCAATCCTCCTCACCCTATTCTTCGCAGCTGCAACCATGACCTTCATCATCCTTCTCCTGCTAACCCGGACCAAGAAAAACACACACCCCCACCCAGGAACCCCACAACGCACCCACCGCGCAGAACACGGAATCGAAGCCATCGCCGCCGCCATCATGGCCCTCATGTTCGCCACCATGACCACATAAAAAACACACTCATCCATGCCGGTGCGATCCACAAACTACTCATAGCAGACGGGTCCCCCTACGGATACTTCATGCCATAAAAACAAACCACTCACACCGGGAAACCAGACTGAAAACTCTCCACAAAGAAGCCACCATAAATCCAGAGAACGAAAGATACCGCACCCATGACCACCCTCAATGACCTCACCACCCCTACCTCAGCAACCCCCACCACTGGGATGAGCAGATCTTTGCGAGCTGTGATCGGAGAAACCTTTGACGCTGTCCTCTTCGATATGGATGGCACCCTCATCGACTCAACCCCTGCAGTACTTCGGGCCTGGCTCACCTGGGGAGCCGAACATGGACTAGACCCGGCATTCCTTGACGGCAGACACGGCCATCCAGCCCGGGACATCGTAGCTTCCCTCGTCCCAGCCAAGGAATTCCAGAGATCCTTTGAACGCATCCAAGAACTTGAAATGGCCGAAATCAGCGACATCACCATCCTTCCAGGAGCCACCGAAGCGCTCTCAGCCATCGGCGAAAATCGCAAAGCGATCGTCACCTCATGCACACGCCCCCTAGCCGCAATACGCATCATGGCTTCCGGACTGACAACACCCCGGGTAATCGTCACGTTCGACGACGTCATCCACGGCAAACCACACCCCGAACCCTTCCTACTAGGCGCCCAATGGCTAGGCTACGAACCAGCCAACTGCCTCGTCATCGAAGACGCACCAGCCGGACTACACGCCGCCCACAACGCCGGATGCACAACCCTGGCAGTAACAGGCACGCACGAAACAGCAGACCTAAACGCCGACCTCACCATTACCAGCCTCACCGAAATCCAATTCACAACAACACCCGCCGGCATCCACATCACCCAAAAACCCCACCACACACCAAAAACCAAAAACAATAACCCCCACAAAAGTTAAACCACTATCCACAAGCAGCCTCAAAAATAAGGACCAAGGAGAGCCCGTGACCAACCGTTACGCATGCCAGCTCCGTGGATGGACTGCAGCGGTCTTCGCCACCTCAGCCGCCGCGCTCTCCCACGTCTTGGGCGGCGGCGACGCCCCACATCCGGTGCTCATTTTTGTCTCCCTGGCCATCTCCGCCCTCGTGTGCAGCGCCCTGGCCCGGCGTGTGCTGTCGCTGAAAAATCTGGTGACTGCGGTGGTAACCAGTGAAGGATTGTTTCACCTGCTCTTCAGCCTCTCGTCGGGCGCTCCGGCATCCATGTCCTCATCGGCCATGGCAGCAGGCCAACATGGCGGCATGGGCATGGGGCATGCCGGCCACGATGGCAGCATGTGGCTCAGCCACTCCACCGCAGCTGCGCTGACCATTGTGTTCCTGCGCTACGGGGAGGCCAGCGCGGTCAGGGTGCTGGATGCGCTGCGCATGCGGATCACCACCATCAAGGGACTTGTCATTGTCCCCATCCCCGCGCCGTCGCGCATCAACGCCGCACCGGGAACCCGGCTGTCGGCAAAGGCCGCCATGGCCGTCCCCCTGCCGGTCCGTCACCACCGTGGCCCACCGATTCTGGTAGCCGCGATGTAGGCACGCCCCACCGGTGTGGTCCGCGTCCCCGCCTGCGTAGCGGCACGTCACCGGCCGTCAAAACGGCCCACACTTCAATGACACAAAGCCTCGGAAAGGCCCACCATGACAATCTCAGCACACCGCACTATCAAGGCAGTGGCCACCGCTGCCTTCGTCGCAGCCTTCCTGGCCGCAGGCTCAGCCGCTGCTTCCGCGCATGTGAAGGTCTCCCCCGACAGCACTACCGCCAACGGCTACACGCATGTGACGTTCAACGTCCCCAACGAATCCGCAACGGCAAAGACCAGCAAGCTTGTGGTTCAACTGCCCACCGACACGCCTTTCACCTCGGTGTCCGTGAAGCCGGTGGAAGGCTGGACGGCCCAGGTCGTCACCACAAAGCTCCCCAAGCCCGTGACGGTGGGCGACGCCACGGTAACCAAGGCCGCCACTTCCGTGGAGTGGACGGCCGATGCCGCCCACCAGATCGGTCAAAACGAATACCAGTCGTTCGCCCTGTCCCTGGGCAAGCTGCCCGCCGCCGGAACCACAGTCATGTTGCCGGCGGCCCAGACCTACATGGACGGGACAGTGGTGAAGTGGGATGAAAAGACGGTCACAGGCCAGGCCCATCCCGAGCACCCCGCTCCTTCCTTCGTAACGACGGCGGCAATCAGCACCGCAGACGCAGTGACACCGATGATTATGGAACGCTCAGCCGCCACTGCTGGAACTATCTGGGGAATAGTCCTCGGTGCTGCCGGCTTGTTGCTGGGCGGCACCGCCCTGGGACTGGTCCTTACCGGCCGGCTCAAGGCTCCCACTGCCAAGTAGTCTGTGGGAGAACAGTGGAGGGGAGGAACCCGGATCCGGGCTCCTCCCCTCCACTGTTCGAAGCCGCATCTTGGCAAAATTGGATACACCCTGCAGAGACCGATTCAGGCACGATGGTGCATGAACGTTCTTGGGCGAGCCATCCTAGCCCTTGTTTTCTTGGCCGCCATGAGAAGTCCAACGGCCGCTAGATGAGTAGTTCCAAGGGGTGCGGCGTGGCGTAAGGGCATTCAGGGCAGGGGTGTCCAGGAACGGCGGTATCAAAGCAAACGCCCACCCCGGATGCTCACGTGGACGCGGCTGTGACGATGTGTCGGTCGTTGATTCACCACGATCGAATGCGCCCGCTCCCAGGAAACCGTTCACCCCGAAATGGCACTGCGGCGCCGTGAAGCCGGCGGCTCAGGGCGTTGGTTCGGGCAGTTATGCCGCCAAGGGCATCGTTTGGTTCCGGACGGCAGGAAGCACCAAAAAGGGTGGGCCTGCCCGAAAATCGAGCAGACCCACCCTGACAGACACACCGCGGCAATTACGCGGCGTCGTGGTCCGTTTCCAGGATCTTCACCAGGCGCTCAAGTGCCTCCTCGGCACCGGCACCCTCGGCACGGAGCACCACCACGTCACCGTGGGCTGCACCGAGGCTCATGAGCGAAAGGATGCTTGCCGCATCCATGGCGTCCTCGGCCGGCTCGCCTGCCATGGCGATGGTGACCTCCAGATCCAGTTCCGCTGCCGCTTCGACGAAGATCGCGGCGGGACGGGCATGCAGGCCAACGCTGCTGGCGATGGTTGCGTTACGTTCAGACATTCTTGCTCCTTGATTGAAAAATGGGGATGAAAATTACAGGCCGAGATCGGCCAGGACGGGCAGCCCCGCACGGACCGCCGCACGCGCCGCGGTGGCCGACGGCGCAGCAAGTGCCTTTGCGGCCAGCTCCTGGGCCTGCGCCAAGGTGACGGTTCCCAGGACTGCGGAGACTGCGGCAAGTGCACGGGCGCTCATGGACAGCGACGCAACACCCAGGCCGACAAGTACGACGGCGAGGGCCGGGTCCGCGGCCGCCTCACCACAGACTCCCACCGGCTTGGGCAAGCCCGTTGCGGCGCTGGCGAGGGCGGCGCCGTCGGCCGTCAGCTTCACGAGCTGCAGCACCGCGGGCTGCCACGGGTCGTTCAGGATGGCGAGCGGGCCGAGCTGGCGGTCGGCCGCCATGGCGTACTGGGTGAGGTCGTTAGTGCCCAGCGAGGCGAAGGCGACCTCCCGCAGGACGGTGGAGGATGTGAGCGCGGCAGAGGGCACCTCGACCATGACGCCGGGGGTCTGCAGGCCGGCCGCGGCGCACAGGGTTGCGAACTGCGCTGCTTCCTCAGCCGTCGCAATCATGGGGGCCATGACCCAGACCTGGGCCTGGTGGAGGGCTTCGGCCGCAGCAATGGCCTCGAGCTGACGCTCAAGGACACCGGGGGAGGTCATCTCCGTGCGGTAGCCGCGGACACCCAGCGCGGGGTTGGGCTCGTCGGCGTTCGTCAGGAACGGCAGCGGCTTGTCGGCCCCGGCGTCGAGGGTCCTGACAACCACCTTCTTGCCGGGGAAGGCTGCAAAGACGGCGCCATAGGCGGAAATCTGCTCCTCCACCGTGGGCTCCTTGTCGCGGTCCAGGAAACAGAATTCGGTGCGCAGCAGGCCGATACCTTCGGCGCCGGCGTCGGCAGCCTTGACGGCGTCGGCACCCGTGCCGACATTGGCCAGCAGCGGCACGGCAAAGCCGTCGGCCAGGGCGTTGCTCCCGGCGAAGGCTGCGAGCGCAAAAGCCTGCTCGGCCCAAGTTTCGGCGGCAAGCTTCAGCTTGGCGCCGGGCTCCTCGGTGATGGTACCGGCGGCGCCGTCAACGTAAACCTCAGTTCCGTCGGCAATCGTGTCCACGCCGGGGGCTGCGACGACGGCGGGCAGTCCCAGCGCGCGGGCAAGGATGGCCGTGTGCGATTGCGGTCCGCCGCTCGAGGTGATCAAGGCGATGACCTGGGCCGGGTCAAGAGTTGCGGTGTCGGCCGGGGCAAGATCCTCGGCGGCAAGGATGAACGGGGCGTCGGAGGCGGGGATGCCCGGGGCGGGCAGGCCGCGCAGCTCAGAGACGATGCGGGCGCGGACATCAAGGACGTCGGCGACGCGCTCGGCCATGTAACCGCCAAGCGCCTTGAGCTTTTCGGCCACACCGGCACCGGCTTCCCAGATGGCGCGTTCGGCCGTGCGTGCCCCGCCGGGGGTTCCTGCTGCAAGAAGCTTGATGGCGGACTTCACGAGCATGGGGTCCGCGGCCATGAGAGCCGTTGCTTCCAGGACTTCCCTGCCCTCGCCCTCAATGGCGGCGGCCCGGCCCCGAAGTTCGGCCTGGACGGACTTCGCCGCGTCCTTGATGCGTTGCGCTTCGGCGCCTGCATCGGTAGCAGTGGAGGCTGTAGCCAGCGGCTCCTGCACCGGCTTGGGCATCTGACGCACCGCTCCTAGCACGCGTCCGGGGGCCACGCCCACCCCTGAAAATTGCCGCGGGTGGGTCGCTGAAGCCATGTCGTCGTTGTTCATTTCTTCTCCTCGGGAACTGCCAAACCGCGTTGTTTGGCCACCCACGGCAATAAAAAAGGACCCGACCACAGAGCTGTCGTTCGCTCCATGATCGGATCCTGCCTGGATGACCAGTTACATATCCTCCCTCCAGTGTGCGGAACTCATGCGAGCGGCGTCAAATCCGGGCATGCGCCGGTGTCATCTCCCGGGGCCGTCGCCGCCGGCCCCCGCCTGTCACTGCTCGACGGTAGACTCCCTGATCATGAACGCCGAGCCATTCGCCCCCGCAAAACCCATCCACGCCGTCTTCCTGGATGTGGACGGCACGTACGCCGACTACGGCGTTGTTCCCGAGGCCCACTCCCGCGCAGTTCGTGCGGCCCGTGCTGCCGGGCACAAGGTGCTCCTGTGCACGGGGCGCCCCAAGTCGATGCTTCCGGCGAACATCCTGGCGGCCGGGTTCGACGGTCTGGTGACGAGCGCGGGTGCCTACGTTGAGGTTGACGGTGAGGCCCTCCTTGACCGGCGCTTCCCCGCCGACTTGGCCGCAAGGACTCTCGCCGCGCTCGATGCCCACAACGCCGTCTACATCATGGAGGCACAAGAGACCCTCCAGACTCCCCCGGCTGTGGAGGCACGCCTGCGCGCCATCATCGAGGAACACTTCAGGCAGGCCCCCGACGGCGTGGAAATCGGCACGTCGGGCATCATCGGTTCGCTTGCCCCGTGGACCGCAGACACACCCAGGATCTCAAAGATTTCCGTGTATGAATCCCCTGTGCCCGTGGACGAAATTGCCGCGCAGATCGGCGCCGAGATCGCCGTCGTGGCCAATTCCATTGCGGCCGAGGGCACCCATGCGGGCGAGATGTTCCAGCGCGGCATCAGCAAGGCCGACGGCGTCCGCATCGCCAGCGCCCACTTGGGCATTGCCCGCGCGGACACCATCGCCTTCGGTGACGGCGAGAACGACCTTGAGATGCTCTCCTACGCCGGCATCGGCGTCGCCATTGAGGGATCACACCCAGCCCTGCTGGACCTGGCGGACCGCACCGCGATGCCGCCGAGCAAGGACGGGATCGCCAAGGCCTTCGCCGAACTGGGACTCGTGTAATACGAGCCCCGTCCCGTGGATTTGATCCGCCACAAGCCCGTGTTCCGAATCCATGCCAGGCGCGTTGCGCGTCAACGCAGGGAAATAGCCAAGGGCCCTCCCGCATCGGCGCCGGCATTCCGGGAGGCGCCGCCGTCGAACGCTTCAGGAGATCTTGCCGTGATACACGGCCATGGCGATGGCGTAGGCAGAGATTAGGAGGCCAACGCACCAAGCGAGCGCGATCCAGAGGCTGGTGCCCACTGGCTGCTGGGCCAACAGGGCCCGGATCGCATTGACGATCGAGGTGACTGGCTGGTTCTCCGCGAAGGCACGGATGGGGCCGGGCATGGTGGCTGTTGGCACGAAGGCCGAACTGATGAACGGCAGGAAGATCAGCGGGTAGGAGAACGCACTGGCGCCGTCGACCGTCTTGGCGCAGAGGCCCGCAATGACCGCCAACCAGGTCAGCGCCAGGGTAAAAACGGCCAGGACGCCGGCAACCGCGACCCACGCCAGTACCCCGGCGCCGGAGCGGAAGCCCATGATCAGCGCCACGCCCACCACCACAAGAAGCGAGGCAAGATTGGCAACCAGCGAGGTCAAAACGTGCGCCCACAGCACTGAGGAGCGGGCAATGGGCAGGGACTGGAAGCGTTCGAAGATCCCGCTCTTCATGTCAAGAAAGAGCCGGTAGGCGGTGTAGGAGATGCCCGAGGCTATCGTGATGAGCAGAATGCCGGGGAGTAGGTAGTCGACGTAGTTCCCGGGACCGGCCTGGATGGCGCCGCCGAAAACGTAGACGAACAGCAGCAGGAACGCGATCGGCATGACCGTTGTGGTGATGATCGTGTCCATGCTGCGTGTGATGTGGCGCAGGGACCGCCCCAGTAGGACGGTGGTGTCCGAGAAGAAATGCGTGTTCATGGTCCTTCCTTAATCTTTTTTTCGGCGCCGCTTTCACGGCCGACGACGGCGAAGAAGACGTCCTCAAGGGTCGGCTGCTTCTCGACGTATTCGACCTTCGCCGGCGGCAGCAGGGCCTTTAGCTCGGACAGGGTGCCGTTGCAGATGATGCGGCCTTCGTGCAGAATGCCGATCCCGTCCGCCAGCTGTTCGGCCTCGTCAAGGTACTGGGTCGTCAGAAGTACGGTTGTGCCATGTCCGGCAAGTTCCTTCACGGCGGCCCACACTTCCAGGCGTCCTTCGGGATCAAGGCCGGTAGTTGGCTCATCGAGGAAGATGACGGGCGGGTTTCCGATCAGGCTCATGGCGATGTCGAGGCGGCGGCGCATCCCACCTGAATATTCGGCAACCTTTCGCGCGCCCGCACCGGCCAGGGAGAAACGCGTCAGGAGCTCCCCGGCGATGGTTCCCGGACTCTTCAGATGCCGCAGACGGGCAACCAGGACGAGGTTTTCGCGTCCTGAGAGGATTTCATCGACGGCCGCGAACTGCCCCGTAAGGCTGATCGAATCCCGAACCCGGGCCGGCTGGGTGGCGACATCGAAGCCATTGACGGCGGCAGTTCCGGCGTCGGACTTCAACAGTGTGGCCAGGATGTTCACGATGGTGGTTTTGCCGGCCCCGTTGGAGCCGAGCAGAGCGAAAATGCAGCCTTTTGCGACGTCGAAGTCGACGCCGCGCAAAATTTCAAGTTTCTTGTATGACTTACACAGGCCCTGCACATGGATGGCGGGATCCGGGATCTGGCTGGTTGCCATGTGAAATCCCCTTTCTACCGTTCCTCACCCGCGACGCTGTCGATGGACTTGACCAGCCTCTCGCGTTCCTTGTTAATCCATTGACCCTCGGAGTAGTTCTTCAGAAATTCCTCCACGAACTCCACCGGGTCCTCCCCCACGATGTCGCGGATCGGGGTTTCCTCCGCGGCGCTCTGCTCGAAGAGGTCGGCAAGGTCCTCCAGCATGGTCACCATGACCTGACCATTTGTGATCGAGCCGCGGTACATCAGGTATCGTTCGATCGCCTCGATCGTGGTGCGGTAGTTTGCAGGCAACCCCTGGACGCGGGCCTTGTACTCCCGGTACTTCTTCTTGTCACCGAGGCCGCCGGTGACTTTTTCAATCCAACTCATGACCCGTTCCTTCCCTGGCGGAGCTGTCCCAACTTTTCGGACAGGAAACCCCATGTGTTCCAAAATTCCTCGAGGTACGCCCGTCCCTGGACGTTGAGCGAGTAGACCTTGCGTGGCGGCCCCTTTTCGGACGGGACTTTTTCCACCTCGACCAGGCCGTTCTTCTCAATTCTCACGAGGAGCGCGTAGACGGTCCCCTCGGCGATGTCGGTGAAGCCCTGCTCCCGCAAACGCGCCGTGATCTGGTATCCATAGGCGGGCTCCCGCGCCAGGATGGCAAGAACGATGCCCTCCAGCGTGCCCTTGAGCATCTCAGTCATTTGTTTGCCCATTGCGCACCCCCTTAGAGCTACTCAGTAATATTGACTACCACTACATAGTAGCACCGAGTAGTGGGATGCGAGAGGTTTTGGCAGGAAATTTCGCATCAGCCTTTCCGGGCTCGACGCCGGCCGGCACGGGCCGCCTTTTCCTCACCCGCCGCCTCAGCCTGGACAGCAGCACTCCGCTCACCCGTCTCCACTGGCCCCAGGGACGCGGCCAACGGAACGTGAAATACGCTCCCATCAATGCAAGGAATTACCTGGCATGGCTGCACGTGAATCACACAACCGTCCTGCTGATCGGTGCCTCACGGGAGCTGAGCCTTGCCATCGCGCAGGAATCACTCCACAAAGGTGCACACGACGTTGCGACAGTGGCAGGAAACGCCCGCACGGCATTGCACGAGTTTCAGACGGACCCAGCTGGCCGGCTTGAAATCGAGACCGTCGAGATCACCGACCAAGCGCAGCTCACAGAGCTTCGCAACAGGTTGGCGGAGCGCCAACGCGTCATGAATCCCAGCAGTACAGTGGGCGAGCAAAATCCGGCCGCGATGGGCACGGCGGCGCCCGAGTTGTTGTTCCTCCGCATGGCCAGCGAAAAGTTTCCGACGCTAAATATTGATCTCAGTGCATCGTTGATAGCGAGAGGCTCCGGGGAGCTGGCCGGACCGTTCCTTGTTGTGGGTGGGACTGAGCAGAAGGCTGCGGACGGTCGGAGGTGAGGATTGGGACGGGACATTCGATATTTGTGGCATAATTTTGAGTCAACCTCCATAAACCCCTTTGCATGCAAGGTGAAGTTAGAACAATGCAAGCTACAACAAGGGGCCATTCTGACGTCAAAAGCAACAGTCCGGATCACGCGGCCGGAACAGCCGCACGTCTGGTGGCTTGCATCGGGTACAGCCAATCAACCACCAACGCTGTGGCCCCTCAGCAGTGAAGGCCAGATCACCAAACCTCCTCGTGCCTCAAGGGGGATCAGTTGCAACCGAAACTTCCCCCAGGATTCCCATTGGTATCCCAGCAGAAGATGGCAACATGGGAAGATGACTCCTGCTCAAGGTTTTTCCGGCGCCTTTCGCCGTCCGCAGCCCATCAAGCCCAAGGCAGGTCAAGAATCGGTGTGGGACTACCCGCGGCCGCCAATACTCGAGCCGCGATCGGAACGGGTCGTGGTTCGGCTTGGCGGGCAGGTGATTGCCGACACCACCGATGCAGTGCGCGTCCTGGAAACCAGCCATCCGCCTGTCTACTACTTGCCATTGGCGTCATTCCCTTCTGGCGTACTTGTCCCGGTTCAGGGCACCACCCACTGCGAGTTCAAGGGAGAAGCGCACTACTTCGACGTCATTGCCGGCGCAGTGGTCGTCCCCCGTGCCGGGTGGACCTACCCGGAACCCGCCGTGGGATTCGAGGAGCTCAGCACCCGAGTAGCCCTCGACCCGGGGCACATGGACTCCTGCGAGGTCAACGGCGAACAGGTGACCTTCCAGGAGGGCGACTTCTACGGCGGTTGGATCACCACGCACATCGTTGGCCCGTTCAAAGGCGGCCCGGGCACAGCCGGGTGGTGAGGTTTTCCAATGCCCGGCCGAACCGATCAAGTTCGGGAAAGTTGAGCCAACGAATCAGCGAATTCCCCAACGGCCGCTTCCAGGCCGTCCTCGGCAGGAACAGGGCTCTCAGGGCCAGATCCGACCAGTCGCTGACGGGCACTGAACGGAAATCCGCGGCAAGTGATTCGTTTTCAGTCTCGATGTTCCCACCGTGATGCCGGGGACGGATTACTAGGAGTTGGCCGTAACAGCTGGTCCGAACGGTCTGCATCTTGGACGTCTTCTGCCTGTGAAAAAGTCCGTTTGACCGCTGCCACATAGCGAGTTTCAACCCGATGGAGAGACGACACTGGTCCTGACCAACTAAACCAACAATTTCCTAAGCATTCGAAACCTGTCCCCGAGCAGGCTACCAAGATGGCGGCAAGGTCCGTCCCGCGAGGTGCGGCCCATGCATTGGTGCATCGTTGGGATCGCTGATCCACCGTACCAATGACAACAGAACAAACTGAACCCCCTGTGTCGGCTGGAGCACCCGCATACCGTTGCCCGGCTCAATATCCATCGAGGGTAGCGGAACCAAATTCAAACACATGTCCAAAGGGACCACTTCTCCCCGCACAGGTGGCGGATTAATGGCAGGCCGGCGATCTGCCGCCGTGCCAGGCTACGCAAGATTGGATACTCAGACGCGCCCCGTTTCCGCCAACGTGGGACGGCTCGCGCGGGGGAATAGGAGCAGTGTAGTGCGGTAGGTTGACGTTTCTAGAGTCTGAGTTTTTCGCGGTCAATGTCGTCTGCTGCCCATTTTGTCCCGTCCCACTGAATGTTGGCGGCCAGTGGTAACTGGTGGGAAGCGCTTTCGACAATATGCATGAGGTATCCGGCAGTATTGGGGAAGGCAATCAGGTCCCCGGCCGCGACCCCTTCAGGAAATTCGAAACGGCGACGGAGTAGAAGTTCCTCCTCGATACAGTAGGCGCCTACCAGAAAAGCGCTGTCAAAAGCACGCTTCCGCCCTGTAGGAGCGGCCTGGACGAGTATAGGATCCAGCAAGAAGTCTGCCGACGTGGAACGGCACTGGGTTCGATTCATGTGCAACCCCACCAGAGGAACTCCGTCGCTGCGTTTCTTGTGGAACGCGACCTCGGCAAGAGTGAGTCCGCATCCGTCCATCAGTGAGCGGCCAGGCTCGCAGCGCAGTTGGATCTTTGCAGCACGCAGTGCGGAGGCAACTGACGGCGCTCCGGGTCCGGGCATATACGTTAATACTTTATCCAGCCATCGGCCGCGGGTGAGGTCTTGATGGTAGGGATACACCCCGGTACCGGGTGCCCCGCCCGAGGAGCCAAGCCTGTCCGATTTCCAAGTCAGTGATTCATCGCCCTCGGGCAATGTGGCCAGTGTCGACCAAAAATTCTCCCATTGGGCGGCACTGTCTAGATAAGACATCGGTATTCCGCCTCCCATGTCCACAAACGTCGGGTTATGGCCCATGCTCCGCAGTTGGCCGATGACATCCAGTGCCTCGTGGATTCCGAGGGCGCGCGCCTGGGCGTCGTAGCCGTTGAGGTGAAAGTGCACGCCGGCAACCTCGACCTGTGCTCCCAGCTCGACGTCGTTCACTACGCGCATCCACTCCGAGGCAGGAAGACCAAAGCGCGTGGCTGGGATGTCCGGGTGGGTGATGGCAAGCCGCAATGCCACCAGAAGGCGCTGCCCACTGCTGCCGGTCAGTTCAATCACGTCGCGTAGTTCGTCTTCGTTGTCCAAGCTGACCGTCACCCCGGCCGTGATTGCCAGCTCCATCAAGGCCTTTGATTTCACTGCGGCGCTGACAATGATCCGAGTGGCCGGCACTCCCCGGGCAAGACATTGGCGCAGTTCATTGATACTCGCGACATCCACCCCGCACGCTTCATACATGGCGCGATCGATGGCTGCCATGGTTTTGTTCGCCTTGCGTGCGTAATAGACTTGGAAGTCGATGTGATGCGCGGCTGCCGCGCTATTCAATTCCTTAACGTTCTCCCCCATGGCGGAGTAATCGTGAAGGTTTACCGGGGAACCGTAGGTAGCGATCAGTTCCCTGCAGAGGGTGGGGTCGCCCAGGGTCTCCTTCATCCATGGTTCGAGGCGGGCAGTCAGCCGGGAAGTGCCGTACATTTTTTCGTGCATCACTGTTTCCTAGGTGTTGATTTGATCGATGGTACGGGAAGCCACCCGTTGGGCCCACAATCGATGCTCCCCGTGCAGGGATCGATTAAGGGTGTCATGGCCCAACGTTGGATCTTCGGTGGGTCGGCCCAGTGCTACCAATGATTCATTCCTGGAACCGTCGCGGGCCAGGCAGGTTCCGTCCGGTTCTGTCAGCAGTCCACGGTCTCCCGGGCGGACCGAGACTTCCCCGGCTTTCAAAAGCCGCCCTACCAGGTCACTGTTGGGGCATCCTTGTGGTGCTGCCTCCAGAAGCACTCCGGGTCCCGGGGTCACGGCATCAACGAGAACGGCCCCTACAGACGGGTGCCCCCCCGGCGTCGCGACGTGGAGGATCCCGGCATCGAAAAGCGCCACCAACTTGCGCGCTGTGAGCTCCGGCGGGCCGAAGGCGAACCTTTCGAGATTGCGAGCCACGCGCGTAAATTGGCGCGATTCGCTCATGTTCCGTGGCAGTCGGTCCATGGCCACGACCAGCTCTGCATAAAGTCCTGACCATACCCTGGCCCAAATCCACCCCGTAGTGAGGGGTGCCTTGAGCTCATTGACCGAGAGGCTGTTCCGCAGGTGCACGACTGCGTTCACTGCCAGCGGCGACTGCGTGACACCGGGGCCGGCGCTTACCGATTCTCCCGTCAACGCCGTTCGCCACAACTCAAGGGCACTGATCTGGGCACCCATAACACTGGCACAATCCACGGCACAGTTGAGCAGGACGAGCCACATTCTGGCCAGTCTGCGCCCGCCGTCGGGCATCGCGTCCCTGACCTCCACACCCCATTGACGCAACCGTTGTCGATGCACGGCAAGGCAGGCGGTAACCTCCTCAGGAACAGCCTGGGGCTTGGGATCCATCAACGTCCCACTTCGAGAGGATAAGGTAATGCGTCGGGGTTCTTTTCCGCTTGCGCTATACCGAATGCCGACGCTGTCTTCCCCGGCCGGTTCCCATGACCCACCGCGGCCCTCCGTCAGGAGCAGTGCCACGTCGTAGGCCGTCAACGCAGCACCTCGAATCCAGACCGAAGATTCCGGAGGTACTTCCGCCGTGCTCAGTGCAGCGTAGTCCCCGATGAGAGGATTGATATTCAGTGCCCCCGCTAGCGGGTCCGCGGGCAGCGCATCAGCCAGTCCATGTCCCGTGGCAAGGAGTACCTCGTCATAGAGTTGCGAGCGGGATGGCCCGCTCACCCGCCACCGCGATGCCTCGCGTTCGACGCCGTTGACTACTACGGGGACATGGTTCACGTCGATGTTCCCTCGCTGGCACAAAAGCTGAAATTGCTCACTTAAGTACCGGCCCACGAGTGCCCGAGGGGGATATTTTTCCCCCGACATTGCAGGATCTATGCGGTCAATCCAGCGGGTGAAGTCCTCATGACTCAGCGATGACGATGCGTCAACAATGCCCCGGTTGACATTCAGCCGAAGTACATTCGGCTGGCTGACCCGCCAGACACTTCCCGCTCCTGGGGGCAAGGGATCGTAAACGTCAACGGTAACCCGCGGTGCGGCAACGGAAGGGATGAGGTCGTGGAGGGCGAGCAAAGCGAAAAGGCACTTGGGCCCACCGCCTATGGCAGCTATGCGGATCAAGGGTTCGAGTACGCGTTGGCATTGGCGCCAGGTTTTTGGTCGAGTTCGGGTTCGGCATTCAACGTGCTGCGAACCCATTCATCGTTGTAGACGCTCTGCAGGTAGGGCACACCGGAGTCATGGACCATGAATGCCAAACGTGTCCCCGCTTCAAGACTGGGCAGCAGGTTATCCATCGCGGCAACAATGGCACCAGTCGACGCACCGGCAAGAATGCCTTCGCTGCGGGCCAGCCGCCTGCAACCGCGCACCATGTCTATCTCCTCTATCTGGAACACGAGGTCCGGTTGGGCAGAAGCGGCCAGCTCCGGCAATATGCCGGCACCCAACCCTGGTAGTCGGCGGGTACCGGCTTGTCCACCGAAAAGCACCGAACCCACAGAGTCAACAGCCACAATTTTCGTGTCCAAGCCGTGTGCCCGCACATACTGCTGGCAACCAAGCAGCGTGCCCGTGGTGCTGGTGGCAACGAAAAGATAGTCCAGGTTTCCCCCGGATCCGGCAATAATTTCAGGCATCGTCGTTTCAAAGTGAGCCCGCGGATTGGCCAATGACCCATATTGATTGGTCGTCACTGAACCGGGATTCGTCGCCAAAAGATCACGAACCCGGCGGCGGCGCGCTGCAAGTTTATTCCCGTCTGCAGGAGTCTGGACCCGATCAACCCTGGCCCCGTACGCTTCCATGAGATCCAAAGCCAGAGCATTTGCATTCTCATCGACCACAGCCATGAACCTCACACCCCGCACCACGCACTGCCTCGCCAACGCAATACCCAAATTCCCGGAAGTCGATTCAATGACCATGCCGCCGGGCTGGAGCCGACCCGATCCAAGAAGTTCTTCGATCAACCCATTCGCCGTGCGCTCCTTTGTGCTGCCTGCCAACTGGAGCAAGTCCAGCTTGGCATAAACATCCACGTCATAACCTTCAAAGAGTCGGCTTAACTTCACCGTCGGAGTCACAAATGGCTGCAACATTCCTAAATTGTTCAACATACCCTCCCATATCTTTACCCAAAGCGAGGAGCCATTCACTGCGATAACGAAAGTCAATTCGCACCGCTCCACAGTCATCCCGGCGCACTATCGCAATCGATGAACCGTGGTGCTTTCGAATTTCACCTTTCTATAACCAAGGCTTCCGTCCCAACGTTTGTGGCTGCTGGTACCAGAGCTGTAGGTAGACACATCTGAATCGTACGTCTGGGATTTGGAATTGTCGTCAGAGCCGAAATGTTCCTGTTCTGGATCGGAAATGGCACTTCTGGCCGTCGGCGCTGTCATGGCCGCTTTGCGCTCAGTACGCGACAAGATGTAATCAATCAGGTCCCACCCCTATCGACCAAACAGGAATATGCCCCGTCATCTCGCAGGGTGGGCTTCCGTCCGTTTTGGGACCACGCTACACGGCACCGCCACGACCGACGACTAATATCCGAACTGGTCACCATGAACCGGGTATTCCCCCGGGGCTATGTTTGCCTGGAATGAGTAAAGCCTTGGTACCGAACGCCAAGCCACCGTGTCCGCCGGTCCGCCCACGAGATGGCCACTCGTGTGGCCTTAGCCGTCATCTTTGAAACCTCTGGTCTTCCGTGGGATCTGGGCATGTTCCGGGGCGCGCTGGGTTTGGGCCGAGCGAACATTCGAGCGAGATTTCATTCGAGCGCAAAGCGGCGATGATGGTCTGCTCACGTCTGGTGAGAACGGCGATCCGCACAGGATCCGCAGCATTCCGCCGCTCCTCCTCAGTTAGGGCCAGTTGCACGATCAGGTCCCGGACACTTGCCTGTTCGAGCTCATCATCCTCCGGCCGATGGCCGTTTTTCGTTTGCAGTGCGTTCATAATCCGAAGCCTAGCCCCAATTGGGGTGAACTTCTTCACCCCAAGGGGTGAACTTTTTTGCCCTATAGTAGTGGAATGGAAAGCCTTCGTATCGCCTTGGTTGATGATTATGAAATCGTGCTTCGCGGGTTGGAGATGATGCTCCGGTCATACGGGGACAGTCTGGAGGTAGTAGAACTGGACCTCAACAGCAACGTAGCCAAACCGGTAGATCTTACTCTCTACGACACATTTGCAGCGACGCCTGGAGACCGGGAGGACGTGCATGAGCTGGCCGCAAACCCGCTAGCCGGCAAAGTGGTTGTCTACTCGTGGGACCTCGATGAAACCCGGGTCAAGGCCGCACTTGCCAACGGCGCCAGCGGTTACCTGTCAAAAGGGCTACCCGCGGCACGCCTAGTCCGCTCACTCTATGAGATTCACCAAGGCAAGGGCCAAGTTTTTCACGGATCCGGCAGTCAAGCAAAAGCCAGCCTCGGCGACTGGCCCGGCCGCGAGGAGGGCCTGACCCAACGAGAAGCTGAAGTTTTAGCACTCATCACCCAAGGCCTCAGCAACACCGAGATCGCCGATAGGGTCCAGCTGTCAGTCAACACCGTCAAGACCTTCATCCGGAGCTGTTACCGCCGTATCGGCGTTGCCAACCGCTCCAACGCCATCCTCTGGGGCTTCGAGCATGGATTCATCCCAGACCACAAACGGGTCGCACCCCGACAGTAAATAGAGTCGGACACAAATGGCGTTGCAGCACCTAGCAGTCTTTATTGGCGCGCATGACAGGCCCGAGTGGATGCGCAGCGGGCCCGAACTGGGATTAGCCAGTATCCCCTTGCTGCAGACCAAGGCGTGGCATCTAAGTCAGGGCCA
>NZ_JBCHVD010000030.1:0-21499 GCF_046736435.1 Arthrobacter sp. LAPM80 | reverse complement strand
GTTCGCCCTCCGCAGCTCGGTAACTTCGCGTTCCAACTCGGCCAACCGGGTCGCATCATCGGTGGTAGTGCCAGGACGCACGCCCTGATCGATCTCCTCGGTCTTGACCCAACCACGGATCGTGTCGGCCGGAATGCCCAGTTGCGCACCGATACGGGTGCAAGCTCCCCGCCGGTCCGCTGGATTCTTCTGGGCATCCATTACGAGACGGACCGCCCGCTGGCGAAGCTCATCAGGATATTTCTTCGGTGGAGCCATGATGCTCATCCTTTCAAGGAATCAACACCCTCCATTAAACCCGGGGCGGTTCACTCGCCTTGGGGAGCTGGTGTGCGGTGCTTCGGCGTAGCCCATCCACCGGAGACATTGGAGCTCGACAACGCCAATCGCATCACGAAGGGCGTTGGCGGTTTCTTCATCCAACTCGCCCATGCAGGAAACAAGGCCGCGAATGGAAGGCTGTTCCTCGGCTATGCGTGCGGTCGCTTCAAACCAATCAAGCGAGGCAGAATGATCTTCTACCGCGACGTACTGGGACCATCGCACAATGTCTTTCCCGTACTCGAGAGCGGGGTCTCGAAATGGGAGGTAAAGGCGCAGCATCGGTAGGCCGCGATGCGTTGCCGGGATGAAAGCGCGCGCCTGAGTGGCCCATCCTGACCTTGCCAGACCCGTGATCTCCTCGCCCATCCTGACATCATAGCTGGGCGGGGTGTGTCATGTTCAGGCGTCGAGTCCATAGATATCAGGAGTGGTGGCCACTGGTCTGATTTGTCAGAGATGCTCTGCTGATAATTTCACAAGGCGCCAACACAGACGACTCTGTTCGTAGGGGAAGCGCTTACGGGACGTTGGCAGAATTATTCGCAGCCATGATTAGTCCGAAGGCAATAACTTCGCGGTGTTCGATTCCATCTTGGTACCAGACGAACTCAAGCTCAGAGGCTACGTCAACGGGTCGATCGGCGAACTCGCACTCAAGAGAAGTTCTCGTGTCATCCCAAGCATTGTCGGGCAGCTCGCTGCAGTAAGCGATCGACATGTGAAAGGTCCAGTCATCAAGGCTGAGCTCGCCGATGCGGTTGAAATCAGTTTGATTGAGCATCGCCGTGAGCCCTGCGTAGGCGTTCACGAGCGAGGGAGTTCGCTCAAGACGAGCAATTACGATCTTGAATGGCGCCGGGAAACTATCGATCGCCTCAATGCGCAGTTCAATCAATGGTTGTCCTGTGGCCCACTCGCGCACGGCCGCTTGCAGCTGTTCCACGCGGTCAGGCTCGAAAAAACCACGTAATGTAACGTGCCCCGTATTGGGATACGTGACGACATTTGGCAGCGAGGACTTTGCCGTGTCCTGCGCCTTTTCGTACATAGCCATCAGGGAGGCTGAAGGACGAAGTACAACATACTGCTGTCCCTCCAATGAGGCGAGTTGCTCCGGACCAGCCATGAACGAGCGGGACATAGAACCTCAAACTTTCGTGTATCTGGCGTGCGGCAATTAGGTGCAAAGCCTAACAATATTGGGCATGCGCACGGCTCATATGACATAGGCCCAGTCGTCGATGAAGTGAGTCCTAAAGGGAACGGCCTGCGGAACGTTCCCCTGCCCGTCGTCGGATGTATTGGCCGTTCGGCAGTACTGTGCAGCTCGTTTCAGGGCAACGAGACAACCCAAACGATGTGGCCCCATAAGAGAGAACCCCTGTGCACGGGTTGGCAGAACGCGCTTCACGTTCATACAGCGGGACTCGAAGCCACATATGTCAACGTAAATCTGAATGATTTGTACAGTGGGAGGCATGTTACTAAGCAGAACCGCACTGTCGACCTTGATTCTGTCCATTGGGTTACTCGTTGGCGGGGCACTCGTCGTCACCTTCACGCCCCTGGGCATATTGGGATGGGCCCTGATTGTCATAGGAATCGCGGCTGAAATCGTCGCCGTCACCAGATCAAAGTCGGAGAGCCTGAGCGAGAAAGCTGGCGCTGCACACAACCAAAACTGAGCACCCTTTTAGAACATCAGAATTCCATAGGTGCAACGATGAGCGGGACATTTGGGGCCTGAAATACAATCCCGTTTACTTGCACCCCCGTTTGGACCATAGTCGAGGTATGAAACTGGGTGGAATTCTTCCCGAAGACGCCCCCGATCCCGGCGTGGAACTGGCCGGGAGCCTGAAACTCATGCCCATTCCGGTGATGGGGCTCATGCCCCAACCGGCGTTGGAGGACTGGGATGCCGTCGGTCTGAGCTACAGCGGGGGTGATGGTGGGTATAGCGAAATGACGGCGAGCATCACCTATACGCTTTGGAGAAATCCGGATGACCGCGCAGACCCGGTCAACCTCGCGGACCTGGACGAGACGACACGCAGGTCGATCGAGGAAGTTCCGCCATGGCCGCGGCCCCCCTGGCTGATCGAGTACCTGCAGCGACTGCGCTACCCGCAGCTGTGGGAGGCCGTGCGAACCACCTGGCATCGCGTTCCATCCGAGCGTTCCTCGGTTCAAAACCTACTGGCTGACCATGTCAACCACATTCTCATGAACCAGTACCGGGAGGAGCTCTGGCCGGGCGGCAATCCGCGGGACCAGCACCCACCCGCAGTAACCGGCCGGATGGTCAACGACCAGGCCAGGACCGTCATCAACGGAATCAACGTGCCCGGCGCGGAGGTCGATACGGACCCGTTCGTCTACGGCATCGGAGCCCAACTGCCAGGCGGCGGCGTCGTGACAGCCGTGCTTCCACGCACTGAGCTCAAGCACGTCACGGTCCAGTTCACAACCCGGAGCTAACGGCCACACCCCAGCGTCCACAACCCGAAGGTTGAGTGGGCATGGCGCCATCGTTTCTCTGATGGTCGAACTTGTCGGATCTGTCTTTACGATCACTGTTCGAGAGATGAACCTGGCGGCAGCGGCGTTACCTAACCGGTTGGCTCCGCCCCGTGTAGCCGGCACATCCCGGTTCCACCTTCATAGCTATACTCGACCCAGATCACTGCCTGACGGCCATTCCTGTTGGCTTCTGCCCACTCAAGGACGTCGTCAACGCACGTTGCATTCTCGATCCGATGCTCGCTGCTGTCGCCGTTCTCATTCCAGAAATCCACGCGGTACACCGGAGTAAGATCTTCTGTGCTGACATAGCGCGGATCAACGAGAGTGACCTTGTAGTTTTCTGCACCCATGCTCACAATCTATCCTCCTCGGGATGAATCATGCAGGAATTCTCGAACAGTCCCGTAAGCCGGTCCTCCACCGGCACGGGTGCAGTCGATGTCGGGAATTTTCGAATCATCGTGGTTCAGCAGATGACAGATTCCCGTATACCCCGCCCGACTTAATGCCCGGTGAACGCCCCTTATACGGGACAGTGTTTCGAGCGTCTCTGGTCGGCCGTAGGAAAGTGTCACGAAATTGAGAATTTCTGTGATCTGCGCACAGACATCGTCGCAGGTCAGCGCGTTTCGCTGGTGACAGCCAGCTCGGGATCCTACAGGAACTACGAAAAAAGCCTCCGCCACCCACGGGCCCTGTGCCAGGATTCCGTAACGTTGTCGACACGAGAACCTTGCCCAAATTAACCGCCATTCCCGGAAAAAACCGACCAGGAGTGGTCTTGAGAGTGAATTTCGCCCGTAATATTGAGGACCAAACGACACAATCCGAGCTACATCCATGGACTGAAGATAGATTTAGCCATTCGGACAGGATTACGTTCCGGGTGGGGTGATTCCGGACCCAGACACCTGGGTGGCAGTTTCATGAAATGGGGATGCGTGGCCCGCGGGGCAAATGTTGGGGACATTGTTAAGCAGTTGCAGTGCAGCACCTCCAGGGGCGTGCTCATCGTCGGCTCCCGCGGTGCGGGAAAAACCTGGATGTTGGGCCAGATTCTGGCCGAACTTGGTACGGGCGTCATGACCATTAGGCTCACCGCGAGCAAGGCCCTGGCAGCCGTTCCATTTGGCGCAGTCAATGCCCGGATTGGTGCGAACCTGATTCGAAGCAATGACTATTACGATGTACTGAACGGCCTTTTGGATCAGATCGATGCGGCGGTGGAGAGTTCACACCGGGTTTTTTTGATGGTGGACAACGCCGAACACCTCGACAGCCAAAGCGCGGCCATCGTTCTGCAGGTTGTCATGTCCTCGCCCGCAAAACTGATCCTGGTTGAGCAGCCAGGCAGCCACCACACCCTTTTGCGTGACCTGTGGCGCGACGGACACCTGACCCGTTACGAATTGGCGCCACTGAAATCAGAGGATGTGCGAACCTTCCTTGAAGGTCTTCTCGGTGGCAAGGTAGCAGGACCGGCCGCAGACTATTTGGCCGTCCGTTCGGCGGGAAACCCGCTAGTGCTCCATGGCCTTGTGGTCGGCGCGCAGGAAGAAGGGTCACTGCGGAAAGCCAACAATGTGTGGGTTTTGGACCACCCCGCAGACCGATTGGGGACCGAGTCCCGGGAATTTCTGCAGATGGATTTGGAGCACCTGCCAGCCGACTCCCGCCGCATCATTGAGATCCTTGCGCTGGCTGGCCCACTGCCATTGGATGCCCTGCTTGATTTGACCTGCCCGGAGGCGATTGACGACATCCAAAGGCGCGACCTAGTGGAAATTTTCCCCGGCCCGCATATGACCATGCGGCTCGCCCGCCAGGCAACGGCGCCGGCCATCCGGGCGATGGTACCCATGGGACGCAGCCGGCGATTCTTCGCTGACGTCGTCAAGATTCTTCCCACAGAAGATCCCTCAAACCCCGAAACGATCATGAACTTTACCCGGTGGGCGCTGGACTGCGGGATGCCTGTCAGTGAAGAGCGCATCCTCGAAGCAACTATTTGGGCCAACCAACTCATGCGCCCGCTCGAGGCGCTGCAGTTCAGCAGCAACAAGGTGACTAACGAAATCTCAGCCACTTTGTTGGCTGAGCGTGCCGTCGCGCATCTCAACCAAAAATCCCCGGAAGAGGCCCGCACCCTCGCCATGCAGGCGCTTGAACTGGCCGCCACACCTGAGGCGGCCGCCAGCGCCCTGCGTGCCGTGCACCTGTGCCACTCATCCGAACTGGACTATGAGCAACGCTTCAACGAGGCCCTTGCGCGTTACGAGAGCCGTTTTGGCCCGGTAGTCCTAGGGGAATCTTCCACTAGTGCAGACATTGCTGTCATGATCACACTGGCCATCAAGGACGTCTCCCTTGGGGACACCGAACGGGCAAGCCGGACCATCCAGACGCTTTTGAGCCATCCCCTGACAACCAATGTCGGCGACAGGGTTCATCTGAAGTCACTGCAGAGTGAAATCCTGACCGCCATCGGCCAGATGAGCGGGGCAGTTGCGTTGGCCGTGGACGTCATCAGCGAGTTGGAAAGCCCCGCCGGCTTCCCTCGTCCGGACATTGCAATCCTGGCCTACACCCGCTGTGTCTCCGCCTTTGTCCACGACGGGGCGTGGGAGCACGTGCGTGCGGCCCTTGAGCCGTCAGCATTCGTCAATCCTGACCTCCTGCTTTACTCAGGCGGCCAGCGGGACTTGGCGACCGGACTGATGCAATGCCGTCGCGGATACATTGAGGAAGCCCTAGCGGCTCTGGAATCGGCCGTAGGCTCGCTGAAGGACTATGATCCCTGGTCGATGCTGCACACTGCACTTGGCCTGCAGGCCTATTGCTTGATCATGGGCGGGGACCTTCCGGCATCCCAAGCCAGCCTTGTGCAATTGGCTGCACTGAACCGCCGAAGCGGCAAGTTCTATGAACTCGAAGGATCCGCCTATGCTGCGGCCGCCCAGTTCATGACAGGGAAAACTGAACTGGGGATGGCCCGGCTCCGCGGCCTGGAGCGCGAATGCCGTGCACACGGCTATCTGGGCATTGAGTTGACTGTCCTATCACTTATGGTGCGGCTGGGCGACTCGGCTGCCGTGGACAGGCTCTCAGAGGTTGCGGGGCAGTTGGAGTCCAGCAGCAAGGAATTCTATGTCGAGTGGGCGGCGGCGATGTGCTCACAGGACCCTGAAACACTGGACCGTGCAAGTGCCACTGCCATGAGTTTCGGATTTGAGCTCCAAGCCGTCGAATTTGCCACCCATACCCTCAACAAGTTTCACGCCACCGGGAAGATGCTAACGAGCCGCAACACAGCAAGCAAGCTTGTGGCCATGCGCGAGCAGATGCCAGGACTTGTCTCTCCGGTGTCCCGGCCCATGGATCAACCCAGGATGACCCGCCGGGAGCACGAGATAGCCTTGCTCGTTGCCCAGGGGGAGAGCAACAATTCCATTGCCGCCCGGCTGCACCTTTCCCTGCGGACCATTGAGGGACACCTCTACAGAACCTTCATCAAAATGGACATCCAATCCCGCGAACAGCTGGCTGCCGTGATGAACGGTGACACCACGCAGGAAAGCGTCGACGCCCAATATTCACAAGTGGAGAACTGACGAAATAGGGTGTCCACTCGCTAAAAATCGAGTGGTCACCACTCGTGTTTTCCATGCAGCCACCGACCTACGATGGTGATGCACGTCTTGTGCACAGCCCTCTCGCGGGGAAAAGACTCTCTAACGTCCTTTGGATGGTAGAGGAAACACGGCAGTCAAGTTCCCCAGCCTAACTGTCCGGCCGAAAGGCGTGAAGGCCCCTACCATCCCCCGGCAGGGGCCTTCATTGTGCACCGAAGGCCCCTCGGAAGGTGGGAAGGCAGCCTCACTGAAGAGGCGACGTCGGCCGCTGTCCAGAAAGGTGCAAACGGCCTACACTGGGGAAAAAGAACGGCACACGGGCCCGCCATGCAACCGGTTCCCGTGCCCGAGGAAAGCAGGGTGGCGCAATGTCCAGCAAGGATGAAGTTGACAAGGGACGTTATGTCCAGGGCGAATACGGAAAGGCCGGTTCGGAAGAGGGCCACAAGTCAGGCGGGCCGGAGGGCCGCTACGTTGAGGGTGACTACGGGCTGGCAGGCACGGAAGATGCCTCGGACAATGACTCGGCCGGAAGGTTCGTCAAAGCCGACTACGGCACGGCCGGTGACGTACCGGGCCATGCCGCAGGGGAACCCAAGGGACGCTACGTTAAGAGCGACGCGGTCGAAGAGGAAAAAGCCTGAGGCTAGCTGCGCCAGCGCGTGGTCATCATGAAACCTGCCAGTGCAATGCCAAAACCAATGCCAATGTTCCAGTTGTGGATGTTGGGAATGGGGAACTTTCCATCGGAAATGTAATAGGTGATGATCCAGACCAGGCCGAGCAGCATCAAGGAGACCATGAGGGGAAGAAACCATACGGCGTTGGGCTGCTGAGTTTTGCTGGAGGGCGTTTCCGCTGGCCCCTTGGCGGGGCGGCGACGCGATTTTGACTCAGGCACAGGAGCTCCTTGGCATTGTGATCGTGAAAACGATCCACTCGTTGGGTGGACGGGCGGTTCATTACCTGTGACGTTGCTGGGTAAATTGTTCCAGGCCGGTGAACTGCCGCTATTGTTGACGTAATTCTAGCTGTATTTCATGCAGTTGCAGATTGCATGACATAACCGCTCAACTTCAGTCAGGAGACCCGCGTGGTTCAATCGCCAAGCCATGTCGATTCCGCCGTGGGTGTCGATGAGCTGCTTTCGGGCAATGAGCGGGTCCGCAGCGCCCGGAAGCGCGCGGACCGCCGCAAACGCAAGCAACGCCCCAAGCAGGGATTCTTCAGGACCCTGGTCCAGGTTATCGGTGAACTCCTTATTACCTGTGGTGTCATCCTCCTTCTTTTTGTCGTCTGGGAACTCTGGTGGACTAATATAGAGGCCAACTCGGCCCAGCAGGCGGCCGTGTCACAGTTTGCCCAGGAGTTCCAGGGCCCTGTGACACCCATGGCGCCTGACGCGCCCACCGATTTCGGCCCGCCCAAGGTCATGGCCGCACCTGATGCGTCCAGCACCGTGTTTGGTGTCGTCTACATCCCCCGCTTTGGTCCGAGCTACAGCCGTCCACTCGTTGAAGGGGTGGCGCAGGCCCAGCTGGACACTCTCGGGCTCGGGAGGTACGAAAGTTCGACCATGCCAGGTGGCATTGGGAACTTTGCCGTGGCTGGCCACCGCCAGACGCACGGAGCCGTACTCGACGCAGTGCACACGCTGGTTCCGGGAGACAAGATCTACGTCCAAACCAAGGACGGCTACTACACCTACGTGTTCCGCAACAACCAGATCGTGCTGCCCAACCGTGGCGACGTCCTGTTGCCAGTGCCCACGCAGAAGGACGCCAAGCCAACCGAGCGGTTCATGACAATGACGAGCTGCAACCCGCGGTTTGGTGCCGAGGAACGCATCATCTCGTACTCCCTCATGGAGTCCTGGCAGCCCGCAAGTGCAGGCCCCCCGGCCGCCATTGCGGACCAAGTTGCAGCGAACAAGAAAGGCTGAGAATGTACGGCTGGATTTTTAGAAACCTACCGGGACCGCTGTGGTTCAGAATCATCACCACCATTCTTTTCCTTGCAGCTGCCGTGCTCGTGCTCATGCAGTTTGTCTTCCCGTGGCTCTCCCAGTTCAACCCCCTGAACGATTCGACGATTGGCGGTGGAGTCTGACATGTCAGTGCGGATTCTGGTCATAGACAACTACGACAGCTTTGTTTACACCCTCGTCGGCTACCTGCAGCAGCTGGGAGCCGAGACAACCGTTGTGCGCAACGATGACGTCACCCTTGAGGAGGCCATCTCACTTGCCGGCGCGCGCGACGGCGTCCTCATCTCCCCCGGCCCGGGCACCCCTGCGGAGGCCGGGGTGTGCATCGAGTTGATCAAGTGGTGCGGGGAGAATGCCAAGCCCATGCTGGGCGTGTGCCTGGGCCACCAGGCGCTGGCGGAGGCCTACGGCGGCGTCGTCACCCATGCCGAGCAGCTGATGCACGGCAAGACAAGTGAAGTCCTCCACCATGGCACCAGCGTGTTTGCCGGCCTTCCCAGCCCCGTTACCGCCACTCGGTATCACTCACTCTCTGCCGTGCCGTCAAGCATTCCCGATGTGCTCGATGTGACTGCGGAGACGGCCGACGGCGTGATCATGGGCCTGGCGCACAAGGTCGCGCCCCTGTGCGGGGTCCAGTTTCATCCTGAATCCGTACTCACCGAGGGCGGCTACACAATGTTGGGCAACTGGCTTGAGTCAGTGGGCCTGACCGGTGCCGCAGCCAAGGCTGCAACATTGAGTCCGCTCATCAACAGTTAGCCAAAACGCACCAGCGGCTAGGGTGCACGTGTCGGGGCGGAACCCGGTGTGGTCACAGGCGCTGATTCCGCCGGCGCCGTGTGTGTCGGTTCCACGGGGGTGGGCGCCTTGGCCAACGTCACAACGATGGTTGTATGCTGCGCCACTGGTGTGCCAGCCACCACCGACTGGCTCGTCACCAGGCCAGGGGTGACGACGGGATTTTCGGATTCCTCAAACGTGACATCCAAGTAGGGTGACGCATTTTTCAGGGCTGCCGTCACTGCGGCTTTGACCTTGCCCGGGTCCTTGGTGAGGTCAAACAACGACGGCATCAGGACTTGGCCCGTGGAGATCTTCAACGTGATGGTTGAACCAACAGGCACTGTCGCTCCCGGGGCAGGATCTGCTGTGACTACAAAGTTGGCAGGAACCTTTCCGTCGTTGACAAGGTCGTTCGGGGCGAATTTCAGGTTGAGGCCGGAAAGGTCGGCCCTGACCTCCGACTCTGTCCTTCCCGCCAAATTCTTCGGAATCTGGACTTCCGAGGGGCCCTTGGAAACAAAGACCTGAACCGCTGATCCAGGGGTGACCATCGCGCCAGACGCCGGATCGGTGCCGATGACGTCCCCGGCCCCCACGGTGGTGGAAAATTCCGGGGTGGGGCTTGGTTCCATGCCCAAGGCGCGCAGCCGGGTCATCGCGTTGTCCCAACTGACGCCGGTCAGAACGGGCATCGGAACCTGCTGAACGGCTTCTGGCTTGGCATTGATCAGGTTGTATCCGAGCACGCCGGCACCGCCAAGAACGATTGCCAACAGGACGAACAAGGTGGCCATCCAGGCCCTTCGGCGTCTTTTCTGTGCGAGCGGGATGGCATTGAGTTCCTCCGGATCGCCGCTTTGGGTCGTCAGGGTTCCCCCCGCCAGGACCTTCGCCATGGCGCGGGTGGACGGGCCGTCGTCGTCCATGGCCGGCAGCGGCTTGACGGTTGTCGCGGGGACGGCCGCCACCGGTTCCGGGACCGGGGCATGGGGTGCGCCGGGACCGGGTGTGGGCATGATCCCTGTGCCTGCGGCCCGAAGCGCGCGGCGGAAGGATGATGCGTCCTGGAAGCGGTGCTGGCGGTCCTTTTGCAGGGCGCGCATGAGGAGCGCGTCCAGGGCCGGGGACAGTTCTGAGTTGAACTTGCTGGGGACCGGCGGAAGTTCGCGGACATGCTGGTAGGCCACAGACACCGGGGAGTCGCCAGTAAAAGGCGGCCGGCCGGCAAGCATTTCGTACAGGAGGCAGGCGGCCGAGTACAGATCGCTGCGGGCGTCAACGCTCTCCCCGCGCGCCTGCTCTGGCGAGAGGTACTGCGCCGTGCCCATGACTGTCTGGGTCTGGGTCATGGTTGCGGCCGAATCCGAAATGGTGCGGGCAATGCCGAAGTCCATGACCTTGACCTGGCCCAGGACGCCGTCGTCGTCCTGGGTGACCATGACGTTGGCAGGTTTGATGTCCCGGTGCACAATGCCCGCGCGGTGGCTGTAGTCCAGCGCGGACAGCACGCCCATAGTGTAGTCGATGGCCTGGTCGGTGGTGATGGACTTGCTGCGGATCAGCTCCCGCAGGGTTTTGCCATGGACGTACTCCATGACGATGTACGGCAGGTGCGTACCGTCTCGCCGATTTTCGCTGGTTGTATGTTCACCGGTGTCGTAGACAGCAACGATCGAGGGGTGGTTCAATCCGGCAACTGCCTGCGCCTCGCGGCGGAAGCGGGCCTGCAGGTGTGAATCCCTGGCCACGTCGGAACGCAGCATCTTGATGGCCACGGCACGCCCCAAAAGGATGTCCTGGGCCTTGTAAACATCGGCCATGCCGCCGCGGCCCAGCAGCTCCCCGATCTCGTACCTGTCGTTAAGGACGCGCGGAACACTCATGGATATCTGTTGGTCCTTTCAACTGGAGGGGCGTGTTGGGGAGCTGCTGTGGATGCGTAATAACGGCGTCGGGCTTCCGGTTAGGGAACTGCCGACGTGGTGGCATCCGGCGTCGGGGCTGCAGGGCCGGTCGAGACGTAGTAGACCACCACAGTGCCCTTGGCCGCACGCGTGCCTGAAGCCGGTACGCTCCGAATGACTTGTCCGACGGGAATGCTTTTGGAAGCCTCGGGGACTGACTTCGGTTCAAACCCGGCGGCGACCAGTGCGGCGCCGAAGGCTGAACCTGTTTGGCCGTCAGAGGATGGGATTGGTGCCATGGCAGGGCCACCGGAAACCTTGAGAGTCACTGCCGTACCCGGGGCCAAGGGACCCGCCGGGGAAATGTCGAGAACAGTGTCCGCAGCCTTATCGCTCTCAACGACGTCGGGATTGTTGACCACCAGGCCCAGGGCGATCAGCTTTGCGCGCGCTTCTTCAAAGGTCAACCCCATGTATTCGGTAGGGTTCACCATCACGTCGGCCGGCGCCACGGTGGTCGGTTCCAGCCTTGCAGTCGGCGTGGGAGACTCTGATTCCGTAGTGGCCACCGTGGTAGGTGGTGCACTGACCGATGGGGCCTTCGACTCTGTCGGGGAGGGGGTGCCGCCAAAGAGGCCGGCACCCTGCATGAGCAGTGCGCCCACGGCAAAGAGCAGCAGCGCGAGCAAAGCAATCAGCGGCCAGGTCCAGGGACTGCGACCCTTCTTCCTAGCCGGCTCCGCAACGGCGGCCTCCTCCTCCAGGTAAACAACGTCCGGATCCTCGCTCTCGGCTTGCCAGGCGCGCTCTGCACCAAGGATCGCGGATCGGGTGGGAGCTACCGGATGCAGATCGTCCATGATGGTGGGCAGGGCAGTAGTGGTGGGCTCGGCAATGCTGCTGACAACTGTCGTCGCGGCCGTGCCATTGATATCAACAGGGGCCGTAATGGGCCCGGTGGTTGCCTCAAAAAGCAGCATGCCGGGCACGGCCGCGTGGGCGGCTTTGATGTCACCGGCACGAATGGCGTCGGCGGCCTCGGCCAGCTTGAGGGCGTTTGCCGGGCGGTTCACCGGGTCCTTTGACAGCATCGACATCAACAGTGCCCGCACGGGGGTGGGCAGCGTGTCGGGCAGCGGCGGCGGGGCATCATTCACCTGGGCCAGTGCGATGGCAATTTGGGACTCACCCGAGAACGGACGGTGACCTGTGATGCACTCGTAACCTATGACGCCAAGGGCATATATGTCACTTGCCCCTGTGGCCACCTGTCCGGTTGCCTGCTCGGGCGCCAGGTACTGGGCCGTGCCCATGACCTGTCCGGTCTGCGTCAGGGGCACCTGGTCGGCGAGGCGGGCGATGCCAAAGTCGGTGATCTTGACCTTGCCATCGGGAGTGATCAGCAGGTTGCCGGGCTTTACGTCACGGTGGACAAGTCCCTGGGCGTGGGCCACGGACAATGCCCGTGCGGTCTGGGCGATCATGGACAGTGTCCAGTCGGCCGAGAGCACGTGCTCACGTTCAATCAAGGCGGACAGCGGTTCGCCGGGAACCAGCTCCATGACCAGGTAGGCCGAGCCGTCCTCTTCGCCGTAGTCAAAGACGTTGGCAATGCCATCATGGTTGAGCAGTGCCGTGTGCTTGGCTTCCGCCCGGAAACGAGCCCTAAATCCCGGATCCCCAGTGTATTCGTCCTTGAGAATCTTGATGGCCACTATGCGGCCCAGGACAAGGTCCTGCGCTTTCCATACCTCGCCCATGCCGCCGATGGCTATGCGTGATGTGAGTTGGAACCTGCCGCCTAAGGTGATACCAGAAATAGGCCTCACTTTTTCAACACCGCCTTGAAGAGTTTGCTTGCATTGGGACTAGTTAGTTGTGCTCCGGTGGCCACGTCAACCCTGGGCATGACGATGGTGACCACCACTTGCGGGTCATCTGCCGGCGCGAAGCCGGTAAACCATGAATTGTTCAAACTGTTGCCCGCATCGTCGAGTTGGCCCAGTTCTGCGGTGCCTGTCTTGGCAGCAACCTTGACGCCGGGAACGGCTGCAGCCGATGCAATGCCGTTGTCGACAACGCTGACCATCCAGTCCGTGATCTGGGCTGCAATTTCAGGTGTTGTCGACTGGCGCAGGACTTCAGGGGTGAGGCTTGAAACGGTCTTGAGGTCCGGGGTGCGGACCGTTTTCACCAGATTGGGTGCCATTTGTTTGCCTCCGTTGGCAATGGCCGCTGTCATCATGGAGATTTGCAGGGGCGTTGCCGCAACATTCAACTGCCCTATGGCGCTCTGAGCCAGCCCGGGTCCATCCAAAGTGCCCTGGCTGCCGGGGAAGCGGCTGGGACCCACCGAGTCGGGGAAATTCAGTGACTTCACGTTGAAGCCGAACTTCTCCGCCTGGGCGGAAATGGCGTCCTGGCCCAGGTCCAGTGCAATGCTGGCGAAGGGAGTGTTGCAGGAGTTCTCCAACGCAAAAGCAAAGGACGCCTTGTCCCGCGTGAAGCACTGGCCGTAGGCATAGTTGGGCAGGGCATAGTTGATGCCGGGGAACGTCAGTTCGGCCGGATTCGGAAGTATGCTGTCCTTGTTATATTTTCCGGACTCCAACGCGGCGGCAGTGTCGATGATCTTGAAAACCGACCCGGGGGCGTAGGTCTCCCTGTAGGCGGGTGAGCCGAAGAGATCGATCCCGGGGATGGCCACCAGCTTTGCCATGGAGGCGTCAAAGGCGGTCTTGTCATGGGTTGCCATCAGGTTGGTGTCGTAGGACGGTTTGGAGACCATGGCGATGATCGCGCCGGTCTTGGGGTTCTGCACCACGATGGAACCGCCAATGCCATCCGGGATCATGTCGTAGGCCATCTTTTGGATGGTCGAGTCGATGGTCAGTTCCACCGAACGGCCCTGCGGCTGTGCGCCGGTGAAAACCTGGGCAATGCGGTCAAAGAAGGCGTCGTTGGAGTTTCCCGTGAGCTGGTCCCGCATGGCCCATTCAATGCCGTACTGCCCTGAGAACTTGCTGAAGAAGCCAGTCAGTCCCGCATACAGCAGTGGGTCGTTGTAGGTGCGCTGGAACTTGCAGTCGGTGTTGGTGGGCACTGATGCGGCGATGGCGTGGCCATCAACGAGGATGGGCCCGCGGTCGCTGCAGAAACTCTTGACAAGCTGCCGGTTGTTGTTGGGGTTGTCATTGAGTGAATCCACAGCGAAGAATTGCACGTACGAGATGGAGCCAAAAAGCAGCGCAAACAAGGCGATGGCCACTATCCAGGAATTACGGATGGCTTGGTTCATGGTGCGGGCACCTCCTTGAGGGTCTGCTCGAGCTGGGGCTTGGGGTCACTGGGGCGGGATGGTCCGGATACGTCGATGGGCCGCCGCGCGGCGTCTGAAATCTTCAGCAGCAAGGCCACAATGATCCAGTTGGCCAACAGGGATGAACCGCCTGCTGCAAGGAACGGCGTCGTAAGGCCCGTCAGGGGGATGAGCCGGGTGACCCCGCCGATGATGACGAAGCACTGCAGCGCCACGGCGAAGGATAAGCCGACAGCCAGCAGCTTCCCGAAGGCGTCCCGGGTGCCCAGGGCGGCGCGGAAGCCGCGCGCAACAAAGAGGGCGTAGAGACAGAGAATGGCAAACAGGCCAACCAGGCCCAGTTCCTCGCCAATGACGGCGATGATCATGTCACTGTTTGCTACCGGCAGCTTGTCGGGCGAACCCTCTCCCAGACCGGTGCCCATGAGCCCGCCGTTGGCCAGGCCAAACAAGCCTTCAACCACCTGGAAGCTGCCATAGGCGGCCCCGATGTAGGCAGGGTCAAAGGCGTTGACCCAGACGTCGATGCGTCGGGCTACGTGCGGGAAAATGTGGTAAGCGGCCACGCCGCCAACAGCCATCAGCGCCAGGCCGATCAAGATCCAGCTGACGCGGCTGGTTGCCACATAAATCATGACCATGAACAGGCCGAAGAACAGGATAGAGGTTCCGAGGTCGCGCTGGAACACGAGCACGCCAACGCTGGCCAGCCAGGCAACGATCATGGGCGCCAGGTCCCTGGTGCGGGGCAGCTGGAGCGGGCCGATCTTCTTGCCCGCCAGCAGGATCAGGTCCCTGTTCGAGGATAGATACCCGGCAAAGAATATTGCCAGCGTGATCTTCGCGATCTCTCCGGGCTGGAAGGTGAAGGGGCCGATTTTGATCCAGACGGTGGCGCCAAAGACGCTGCCGGCTGAAATGCCCGGGACAAGCGGCAGGATCAACAGCACCACGGAGACTAACAATGAGATGTAGGTGTAGCGACGCAGGACCCTGTGGTCGCGCAGCAGCCAGATCACTGCAATGGCAGCTGCAACGGCAAGGCTCGTCCACATCCACTGACGTGTCGCGGCCGTGTCGCCGGAGGTGATGTCCAGGCGGTGTATGACAGCAAGACCCAAGCCGTTCAGCGCAACTACGACGGGCAATATGACCGGATCGGCATATTTAGCTTTTAGGCGCAGAACCACGTGGAAGGCTATCGAAAGGACCGCCAATATGACTATCTGGGTATAGAAGTCGTTGTCGAAGCTACGCCCAAGGCTCAGGTTCACGTTGGCGTTGGCGACGGCGGACATGCCCAGGGCCAGTACCAGAAGGACCAACTCGGTATTACGCCGTGGCTTTGCCACTGTCAGGAGCTGGCTCATTTTCCACCTCTGGGAATACAGGTGGCCGTGGCCGTGGCCGTGGCCGTGGGTGCTGGGGCTCCGGCTGCCGGCTTGGCCGTGGTGGTCGTCTTATCGGTCGCCGTCCCGCTTGGCTTCGGCGACGCCGTGGCCGGAGGCGGCGATGGGGTGCCAGTTGCCTGAACTGTTGCTGTGCCGGAAGGACTGACCGTGCTGCTTGGCGTGGCCACCAATTCGCACGGAGGCATGCTGGTGCCGGTACCCAGCTGGAGGTCACTGATAATTTTCTCGGCATTGCTAAGCGTTGAGGCGGCCATGGTGTTGGCCACCAGCTGCTGGGAGTACTCCGGCAGGGAAGTCACGGAGACCCCGGTTTCCTTATAGATATGTGACAGGGAAATGGGGCCGAGGGACTGGGAAACCCCTTGGAAGATGGCCACGTTTCCGTTGGACACCCCCACAAAGTACTGGGTCTGAGTCCAGGCATAGGCGGCCCAGGAGCCTGCGATGATGACAAGGGCCGTCACCGCGCCAACGATGGCCAGCACCCACGGACGTTGCCGGAGCCGCGGCAGGGAGACTTCGGTGTCTTCGACCAGAACGGGCAGCTCGATGTTGGTCTTGTGGGTCAGGACCGTGGCGGCCCGCTGAACGGCGGGGTGCCGGGCCAATTGGGGAATCTTTCCCTCGGCATTGGCTGTCAGCGCCGCGCCAACCAGTTCATGCTCGCGTGATGCGAGTTCCTTCTGGATGGCAGCGGCGCGGATGTGGTTATCCAGCGCATCGGACTCCTCACCGGCATCGTCGGGGGCTGTTTCGGCAGCGTTTTCCTGATCCGTGGCACCTGTTTCCGGGGAATCATCCGAGGTGTCACTTTCGCCGGGACCGCCGGGACCGGCCGATTCCTGAAGGGGTGCGTCGGCGCCGTCGTGCGGGGAATCCGGCAGGCCAGTCCCGGCTGAAACTGCCTCCGGGACCGGGATGGTGTCCAGCGCGGCCGTCTTGTCAGGGGCGTCCTCGGCAATGTCTAAGACAACAACCGTGACGTTGTCGGGCGAACCTGCGGCCAGGGTGAGATCTATCAGAGTTTCGGCGGCCGACGCGAGGGACTTCGTGTGGCGGATGACCTGCTCGACCATGTCGTGGCGGACAAAGTTCAACCCGTCGGAGCACAGGAGCCAGCGGTCACCCGGGATGGCGTCGAAGTATTTCAGATCCAGTTCGGGCGAGGCGTCGACGTCGCCCAACACACGCATCAGGACATTCTTGTGGGGATGGACCTCGGCTTCGGCCTCGGTCATGCGCCCCTCATCGATCATGCGCTGCACGAAGGTGTGGTCGGTGCTCAGCTGTTCAAAGACACCGTCCCGCAACCTGTACGCACGTGAATCGCCAATGTGCGCATAAGCGAGACGGTCGCCAGATAGCAGCAGGGCTGTCACTGTGGTGCCCATGCCCGCCAGCTTGGGATTGACATGCACGAGCTCGGAGAGCAGCGAATTGGCGCTCTGGATTTCATCAGCGAGGTGGGCACCGGCGTCGTCATTGTGGTGGTTGTGGTCCAGATGGATCAGGTCCAGGACAGTGGAAGCGCTGGCGACGTCGCCACCGGCGTGGCCGCCCATGCCGTCGGCGACGACGGCCAAATACCGACCTGCATAGGCCGAATCGTCATTCTTTGCCCTGACCATGCCCACATGCGATCGCACGGCGTAACGCAGGATCAGCGGGTATTCGGCCATACTCACGGCCTCAATTCGATGACCGTTTTGCCGATCCGCACAGGAACCCCGAGTTCCACGGGGAGGGCCCGCGTCAATGCGGTGCCACCGAGGAAGGTTCCATTGGTGGAGCCTAGGTCTTCAATAAACCAGCGGGTGCCCTGCGGGAACAGCCGGGCATGGCGTCCGGAGGCATAGTCGTCCTCCAGCACCAGGGTTGCCTCCTGCGCACGGCCCAGGAGGATCGGGGTCCCCGAAAGCTCCAGCGTGGTGCCGGCAAGCGGCCCCTCGGTCACGACGACGTGGCGGGCCTGCTGCTTTGCTGGCGGCACGTCCTGGACGAGTTCCGGGTGCCTACGCGCCTGCCGAGCCGACGGGGCGCCGACTTTGGCCTTGCGGCCGATGACAAGATCGCGGCGCATGGCCGCGGCAACGCTGAACACCATGACCCACATCAGGACGAGGAAGCCGAAACGGAAGATGGTGACGAGAAGGCTGAGATCGTTCATCGCAGGCCCCCGCCGTGTGCCGGAAGAATGCGGAAGGTTATCTGTGTGCGTCCCATGGTGATGCTCGATCCGTCATGCAGCGCTGCGGTGCCCTGAACACGGTGGCCGTCAACGTAGCTGCCATTGGTGGAACCAAGGTCAACGGCGGTGGTTTCCCCGCCGAGGGTGCGAATCTCCAGATGCTTGCGCGATACACCCGTGTCGTCGATGAGGATGTCGGCCTCTGAAGACCGGCCCAAAATAATGGACGGGGCGTTCAAGGAGTAGCGCTGCCCGTCAATGTCGAGCACGGGTTGGCCCTCCACCGCTGCGGACGACGGCGCGGGCTGGCGCTTGTAGACGGGCGCCGGCTGGGTCGGGGATGCCTGGGCAACGTTGGGCGCCTGGGCGGCGCCTGGGCTCTGTCGGGGCCGGGCAGGCGGAAACAGCGGGGCTTGCGCCTGCTGGTTCTGCGCCGGTGCGCCGTTCTCCCTTTCAGTGGAGGAGTGGACCTCAAACTGGCCGGGGCGAAGCGCTTCGTGGTGGTTGAAGGACACCCTGACAGGGCCCTGCAGCACATAGCCTTGGCTGCGGGAGTGGTTGATGACGACGTCGCACAGCTCTTCGGCAAGCGTGACCCCCCACGAGCGTGCCCGTTCAAAGTCGGCGTCGCCCAATTCAATGCTGAAGACGTTGGGGGCCAAGGTGCGCCCGGCGTCCAGTGTCATGGCCTTGTCATCGAGTTCCCTGCGCAGGGCGCTGGCCATCTCAACGGGCTGAAGTGTCTTGGAGCCGAGGGAGAAGGCGCCACGAACTGCCTTTTCAATGCCCTTTTCAACGTTGTCAAACAATCCCATGTGCTCTCCTCTCCTTAGAAGGTATGGCGGTGCAAATTAGAAGGTATGGCGGTGCAAAGCCGTTACAGAAACTGTTGTGGCGGCCGCAGCCCGAGGGCGCAGACCGCCAGTTGCCCGCGCCGCGGGCAACCCTGTTCAAGCTTGATACTACTGCCGGAGTGCTTGAATATACCTATTAGCAGGGGTGGATGTGGCAAATTTCCTACCTGGGCAGGGGAAAGTTAGAAATAGTTCTTTCGGATCAAAAATACCGCAAAATCGCGGTTTTTGGGGCCTTCCTTGTGTGGTTTTAAGGGGTCCTAAGGCCCGACCCGGGGCTCGTTTAGGTAAATCGGCACAATGTCCTATATGCTTGATCTCGCTGTTCCACTGAAAGTTGAAAACAACTCAACAAGTCGGTGGCATGGTGGAAAACGCGCGAGTGGCGGAACGGCAGACGCGCTGGCTTCAGGTGCCAGTGTCCGAAAGGGCGTGGGGGTTCAAATCCCCCCTCGCGCACGTTTTTGAAATACCCCGGTGGAACCAAGCGGTTCCACCGGGGTATTTTGTTTGCCCAGGGTCCGCCGGGACCCGATTTTGTTGGCAAGGGAACTGCCCGACCCACCATGAAGGACGTGGCAAGGCTGGCCCGCGTCGGCATTGGAGTAGTCCCACGGGTGGTCAACGGCAAGGCAAACGTCAGCATCTCATGCATTGCGGCTGTCAATACGGCGATCGACCACCTGGGCTTCCGCCGCAATGACAGCGCACGCGTCCTGCGGACAGGCGCAACGGAAAGCATTGGGCTGCTGGTCCAGGACGTGTCCGACCCAGTCTTTTCGCTCCTTAACAAGGCGGCGGAGGAACAGGTTCTCCTGCGCGACTCCGTCCTGTTGCCCAGCCTCCTACGATAAGGACCCCGACAGGGCCCAAGAGCTCATCACGACCTTTTGTGCCCGTCGTGTTGACGGCCTGAATCTAACCCTCCCTGAAGGAAGCCCCGAAGGCTACCTGCAGGAAGAGCAGGATTCGGGGGGTGTCATGGTCTTTGTCGACCGTCCCCCACTTTCCGTCGAGGCCGACGTCGTTAAGCAAGTCCCGGAAGTGCCCGCGGCACCGAGGGCGAAGGCAACGCCGGCCGGGCCTGGGGCTTCAGCCACCGCCACGTCAACAGCGCGGGATGCCCGGCCGCGACGGATTCCTCAAGCGGCTCGACTTCTACTTCAACATCCCAACACTGCAGCAGACCCCCAGTGTTTCACCGAGCAGATGGGCTCAGGGCGGCAGTAATTACTATCGCACCATTGGCTACAACCCCGGCAACGACCACCTGGGCACTCTGGGCGCCTGGTACGTCATGGCGGCGCTCGGCTTCCAGCCCGTGGCGCCAGGTTCGGGAATCTTCGCCCTCAACGTAGCCAAGGTGCAGGCCGCAACCATCACACTCGAGAACGGTAGAAAAGGACTGGATTCTCAGTGTTTCCGCCCCAGCCATGCCATGTCCGCTTTTGTTCCGGCCACCGACCTGAGCGCCAAGTCCGACGTCGCATCACCCCTTGACCTTGGCACGCTCACCTTCACGGGGGCCACGGTGGGGGTCGACGACATTGCCGCGCCCTTAACGTGTGCCGGCGGGGGGACCGACGAGGTGGCAGTGCGCGAAGCGGGTGGCGCCTTTAGTCCTGTCGCTAACCACCACCTTCAAATCCGCGGCAGCAGGGGTAAAGGCCGGCGCTGGTGCCGAATCAGGCCCTAAGAATGCCGGCGGCTCCGTGTCCATCACCAGCGTTGGCAACCCGAAGTTTGCACCGGGCCTGTTTGCCCCCGTGGAAGCCGAGGTTACCGTTGCACTGGAACAGCCTGGGGTTGTGGAACCCACCGAGTCGGCGAGCCCGACTTCGAGTTCTACATTCACTTCGACGGCGACGGATACAGCGACTGCTCCGGGAAAGCCCACAGCATCCGGGAAGGCATCCGATCTGTCTCACACACGGGTGAATCTCCTGCTATTCGGCGCCCCGCTCGGCGGGTTCGCCGCGCTGGCGTTGGGCGTGGCAATGTTCACCATAAGCCAGCGAGTCAAGCATTGATCAATGGCTCAGCAATGAACTGCTAGATATAACGAGCTGTTGCAGCCCGAACGCTCGGCCGCAACAGCTCCTTTGCCGTTGGTGCACCTCTCTCCCCTTGCGAGGGAGTCCGGCTGAGGATCAAGTCATCAAGAAACTATTTGTTCGTATCGGAGTCCAGTCGGGCAGTTAGGCGATAGCGATCATCCTTGCAGCCCTGTTCCTGTCGGAGTTCCAGCTGCGGTTCCCGGGATCTATTACTTCCGTCATCGTCTTTACCATCGCCCAGTCGTTGTTGGTGGGGCTGATAGCCAAGTTGTCGACCAAGTACGTGCCGGCACTGCTTGGCGGCGCTTCCTTGCTCTCAATATTGCCAACGTTCTTTCCGGCAGAATCAGGATCAGCGGATTCCTGACGTGGATCCCCGCCACGCTAATCGTTTGGGCAGTCACAGCCCTTTGTGCTGTTCTGGTTCCGAAGTTCGTGCTGAAGGAATCGGCCACCACTAGGTAGCGGCAGGGTTCACCAGCAGCACTATGCAACAGTGCCCGGCCAGCA
>NZ_JBCHVD010000029.1:0-21644 GCF_046736435.1 Arthrobacter sp. LAPM80 | reverse complement strand
CCGCCAATGGCGGGGTCTACGGTAACAATGCCACCGATTGGGTGAACCCGGACGGTGGAAGCCGTACAACCATTAGCTACGGAGAAATACGCCACAACGAAGGCGTAGGGGACGGGATCTCCCTGAAACACAAAACATTCCTCGCAGCATCACTGACAGACACCATCGTTTCGGGGATGCCACGCTCTGGAATCCTAAGCGTAAGAGGGGGCGCCACCGACGCGCCCATGCTGGTCGCTGCATACAGTCGGATCGGGGCCGCGCTGGGCACCGTAACGGTCATTGCTTCCCATCCGGGCGCCAGCGGGTCGGTCATTACACTGACCATCCCGACCACCAACACGCAAGCAGACATGTTGAACGACCTCACAATCAGCCACAACTACGGTGCCGAACTAGCCATTTTCTACACCGCTATCGGCCAGTAGGAGGACGTTCTGTAACGTCACTTTCTGGCGTTGGCCGGCAGGGCAGGAGCCTTGGCACTATCCTTCAAGAGCGCCTGCCCTGCGCCGTGCGCGCAAACTGCAACTGTCAACCACATCATGGGGTTCGCCAAGCCCGGATCGGAGATCGCCTTGCACACGATGATAGCTACCAGCGCACCGATGCATGGAGACCAGTAGGCCACCCTGTGGATAGGTTTGGATATGCGGTATAGCATGACGAAAAATGCTGCCGTCCCGACGATCCCGACACAGCTCAGCATCATCGTAATAAAGCTCGACGGGCGGTTAGCTCCAATGCCGACCCCGAAAGTAAAGGACTGCAACCAGAGGTCGATTGAGAAAAGATCGGAGGCGCTCCGGTGCAAGAATGAAAGACTGTCCGCTTTATCGGTCGTCATCTCACGGATCGCAGCCAGCAGTGGGGCGTAACCGATGATCACGGCCACGCCACCGAGCATGCCCAAGAGAATGGCAGGGTGCAGCGTCCCGCGTCCGGAGATGAAGCGGTACATGTACCGCCCCAAAAATATGGCGAGGACGATGGCGCCACCAGCGATAGCTGTTCCAGCATATGAAACTGCCAAGTTCAGGAGGGCAGCAGCAATCATGGACAATGAAAACATGACCCGCCAGCCACTCAACTTGCGCAGAATCGTGGCAAAATATGTAATTGCAGAGATGCAAAAAACAGCCAAATATGACGGCTCCGAGAAGATACCGCGGTGGCGCGTGATCTCGCCGTAGTGTGATTCCCAGTACATGAGTGTTCCGTAATTGTTGAACACCTCATCGGGCCAAGTAAAAAGCCCCCACCCGTCCGCTGCGAGCTCAGCAGTATTGAGCAAAATGCCGACAAAGAACGCAAAGCCGAGCACGCCCCGCTTTACCGTACTCTCCTGGATGAAGTAGAGGACGACGCCGGCGGCCAGAACTAAGTAACCTAGCTGCGCGAACATTGACAGGTTGTAGCTGAGGGTGCCCGGGTCATCGATTTGAGAATCGATACCTTCACGGGGCACGAGCACTGCTATATCGGCGAAAAAGGTGGGGCCAACCGCACTGATGATGGCACTGTAGGCAACCAAGAGCGCAAGGGGGCGGGTGATTGATTGGCCAGCCCAGCTACCTCGCATGATCAACCTGGTCACTGCAATGAGAGTTGCAGGGATTGCTAGTACAAAGAATGGCGAAGCGCTGTTGTCGCCAAATTTTATCGCAGCCGTCGTCAGGAACGGGGCTGATGCAGCGAGTACATATAGGAATAGGGATCGCTTGACGATCAGTGCCAACGCTCCCGCCGTGACAAAAATAAGGCCTACCAGCGTTACCATGTTCCCCCTACAACGTGACCAGAATCCTCGCTAGTCTACCGTCGAGTGCGAGTTACAAATAAATCCGGTTAAGTGCCCCATCCGAAACGGTTCCACACATCCCCTTGCACGTTTGATGGTCAGTCACTTTCACACCAAAGAGAGAGTCTCGGTGGAAGCAAGGCCGCCACACAGTCCCTAATCGGTTACAGGACCGGTCTCGTCACCATGTTCGCCTTCGGCAACGGCGTGCATGTGAAGCCCCTCCTCCTGGCCGCAATCTCTACCCGCGGGGTCGCCAGTCCGGCGATGGCAGAACTGCGCTACTGCGGCGCCACCGCCTGAATGCTTCGGCGCAAGTGCGTAGCTGCGTGAGTGCAACGGTGTGGCACCATGGTGATAAACATTCACACGAGGGAAGGTACGCACCATGACACACGAGAAACCCTTCACGGCCGAGAGTGCCCCGGCCAATCTCGCCCAGTACATCGACCACACGCTGCTGGCCCCGGATGCCAGCCGGGCAGACATCCTGCGCCTGTGCAAAGAAGCCGCCGAACACCACTTCAAGGCGGTCTGCGTCAACCCCGTCTGGGTTGAAACGGTCAAGAAGGCGCTGCTCGGAACAGGAGTCCTGACGTGCACTGTCATCGGCTTCCCTCTGGGCACCCACAACACCGACGTGAAGGTCTTTGAAGCACGCGGCGCAACCATGGACGGGGCCGACGAGATTGACATGGTCATCAACATCGCCTCCGCCCGCGCCTTGGACAAGGAAGCCCTTATCAGCGACATTTCGGCAGTCGCAGAGGTTGTCCACGCCGAGGATTCCCTTTTGAAGGTCATCATTGAAACGTCCCTTTTGAGCGACAGCGAAAAGGTCCTGGCCTGCGAGGCGGCGGTGGAAGCCGGGGCAGATTTCGTCAAGACCTCCACGGGGTTCAATGGCGGCGGCGCGACGGCGGCCGACGTTGCCCTCATGCGCGCAACCGTTGGACCCGACATCGGTGTGAAGGCCTCCGGCGGGGTGCGCACGCAGGAAAAGGCGCTCGAGATGATCGCAGCCGGGGCAACCCGGATTGGCACCAGCTCAGGCATTGCCATCGTCAGCGGCGCCGCAGGCACGTCTTCGTACTAATCCGTACTAAGATCGTGGGTAGATCATCGCGCCGCACGTACGGCGCCTTCACCCAGATCCCCACCTTGGGGCAAGGAGGAACCGTGTCCAACAGCAGTTACCGTGGCGAACACAGCACTGTGCAGTCCGTCATTTTGTTCGTCATCTTCTTAGCCTTGTTCCTTGGCGGAATTTTCTCCTTCTCCTTCTGGAGCCTTGAGAGCTTTGCACACGCATTCGGCCCTGCCATCGCCGGCATCGGCCTGTGCGCCCTGGCGTTCTTTGTTCCGATGACAATCATCGCCCGGTCCGACTCCGCCGGTGAGTAACACTTCTTTTGACAAATGACCCGCAATTATGGTCGAAAACTAGCTAGTTTTCGACCACTGTTGCGGGTCATTTATTTAAGCCCTGCGCCGCGAGGATAGCGTGGCTACGTCATCAGCGCGTATCCAACAACAGAGAACGCAGCGATGGCCAGCACCGACAGTGCAACGTACCCGATGATGGCGATGCGCCGTCGGCGGACCTCCCGGTGAATATACCTCTGTCTGAAATCCGTACCACGGGGCAATGTGTCTCCTAGCCAAAAGAACAGTTGTGCAGGAGCCTACCAATTCTCGGGTGCATACCAAAGTGAACCGCGTCACAAAAGTGACCGGAACCATTGACGCCACCGCCTGGCCTGTTTCGCTGGCTTGCCGCTACTTTGTTGCCGGCACCGTTTCGAAGATCGCCTCCAGGACGCCCTGGGCCCACCTGAGCACCTCGGCGTCGGCCAGGTCACGCCCGCCAATGCGGGCGGTCTTGGGCTTGGGAATCAACACCGAGTTCAGGGCCGGCTTCACCATGGACCCCGGATACATGCGGGTCAGGCGCATGACCTTGGATTCGGGCAGGTCAGCGGGAGCGAACTTGATGAAGTTGCCCTGCAGGGCCACGTCGGAAAGCCCCGCAGCCCGTGCGAGGACCTTAAAGTGCGCCACGGCGATGAGATTAACGGCGGCGGGGGGCAACTCGCCGTACCTGTCGATGAGTTCCTCCTGCACCTCTTCAATGGCCTCGATGGTGACGGCCGCCGCCAGCTTCCTGTAGGCCTCAAGGCGCAACCGCTCCCCCGGCACGTAGTCATGCGGCAGGTGGGCGTTGACCGGCAGCTCAATCTTCATCTCAGCCGCCCGCTCTTCACCCTCTCCGCGGTAATCAGCCACGGCCTCACCCACCAGACGGATGTACAAGTCAAAGCCCACACCCTGGATGTGGCCCGACTGTTCCCCACCCAGCAGGTTTCCGGCACCGCGGATCTCAAGGTCCTTCATGGCTAGGGCCATACCCGCGCCGAGCTCATTGTGGGCCGCCACAGCTTTCAGACGCTCCAAGGCAACCTCACCGAGCGGTATATCTGCCGGGTACAGGAAGTATGCGTAGGCCCGCTCACGGCCACGGCCCACACGCCCACGCAGCTGGTGCAGCTGGGAGAGGCCGTAGTTGTTGGCCTGCTCCACGATCAGCGTGTTGGCGTTGGAGATGTCCAGCCCCGTTTCAATGATGGTGGTGCACACCAGCACGTCGAAGCGCTTTTCCCAGAAATCAACAATGATTTGTTCCAGCCGGGACTCGGACATCTGCCCGTGAGCCACGGCCACGCGGGCATCGGGCACCAGCTGCTGGATGTGTGCCGCTGTCCGCTCAATGGACTTGACCCGGTTGTGCACGTAAAAGACCTGGCCCTCGCGCATCAGCTCGCGGCGGATCGCGGCACCCACCTGCTTGTCGCTGTGCGCCCCAACATAGGTCAGCACCGGGTGGCGCTCCTCGGGCGGGGTGGCCAGCGTGGAGGTTTCACGGATACCCGTCATTGACATCTCAAGGGTGCGCGGGATGGGTGTGGCACTCATGGCCAGCACATCAACGTTGGTGCGCATCTTCTTCAACGCTTCCTTGTGCTCAACACCGAAGCGCTGTTCCTCATCGACAATGACCAAGCCCAGGTCCTTGAACGCGAAGTCCTTGGAGAGCAGGCGGTGAGTGCCAATGACAACATCCACCGTCCCGGTTTTCACACCCTCGACGATTTCCTTTGACTCCTTGGCGCTCTGGAAGCGCGACAACGGCCGGACCCGCACCGGAAATCCGGAAAAACGCTCGTTGAACGTCTCGTAGTGCTGCTGCGCCAGAAGGGTCGTCGGCACCAACACCGCCACCTGCTTGCCGTCCTGGACCGCTTTGAACGCTGCACGGACGGCAATTTCGGTCTTGCCGTAGCCCACATCGCCGGAAATCAGCCTGTCCATGGGGACTTCCTTTTCCATGTCGGCCTTGACCTCGTTGATAGCCACCAGCTGGTCAGGCGTCTCAACATACGGGAAGGCCTCCTCCAGCTCGGCCTGCCACGGGGTGTCCGGTCCGAAGGCGTGCCCCTTGGAGGCCATGCGCGCCGAGTAGAGCCGGATCAGTTCACCGGCGATCTCTTTCACGGCCTTGCGGGCCTTGGACTTGGTCGCGGCCCAATCCGAGCCGCCCATCTTGGAGAGCGCCGGCGAGTCACCGCCAACGTACGCTGTCACCTGGTCCAGCTGGTCCGTGGGCACAAACAGCCTGTCGCCGGCCCCGCCCCGCTTGGACGGCGCATATTCCAACACCAGGTATTCTCGCAGACCGGCCGCACCGCCGACGCCGGCACCTGTCACCTTGCGCTGGATCAACTCCACAAATTTACCCACGCCGTGCTGCTCGTGGACCACATAGTCCCCCGCCTCCAGCTGGAGCGGATCGACGGCGTTCCTGCGTTTGGAGGGCATCTTGCGCATGTCGCGGGTGGAGACGACAGAGGCCCGGCCCAGCAAGTCGGCCTCGGTGAGCAGACCCAGTTTCAGCGAATCAAGCACGAAGCCGCGGCCGGTGTCAGCCGTTGTCACCTCGATGATGCCCGGCTGGGGTTCCGCGTCAAGGGAGTCAACGCGCGACGCCGGGATGTTGGCTTCGTGGAATAGCTCGGCCAGGCGCTGGGCCGGGCCGGGCCCCTGGGTGGCCACCACAATCCGCCACTGATCCTTGACGCGCGAACCGATGAATTCCATCATTTCCGCTACGTCACCGCGGTAACCGCGCGGTTCGCGGGCGTGCAGGTTCAGCACGTCGGTTGAGGTGCCAAGCTCCTCATCCTGGGCCAGGGAGCTCATGGTCCACCAGCTCACGCCACACTCCAGCGCCGTCGCGCGGGTTTCGGCCAGAGACTTGAACCCGGCTGCTGCCAGGTCCATTCCCCCGCCCGCCAGCGCCGCATTGGCCAGGTCCAACGGTGCGTTGCCGCCGTCGGACGCCGTGGACCAGGCGGCTTCGAGGAACTCCTCGTTGGTGGATTCCAAATCGTGGGCGCGGGCGCTGACCTTCTCGGGGTCCAGGACCACAGTGATGGAGGCCGCGGGCAGGAGCGAGGTGAGCGGCACCATGCCGTCAACCAGGGCCGGGGCAAGGGACTCCATACCCTCAACAGCAATGCCTCCGGCAATTTTCTCCAGCATGGCAGCAGCTGCCGGCATGCTGTCCTTGAGTTTGGCGGCACGGCCCATGACGGTGGGGGTGATCAGGATTTCCCGGCACGGCGGCGCGTACAGCTCGGTGGGGTGGGTAATATCACCCTTGAGCGAGGTTAGCGTGCGCTGGTCGGCCACACTGAACCACCGCATGGCGTCCACCTCGTCGCCAAAGAACTCGATCCGGACGGGGTGGTTTTCGGTGGGTGAGAAAACGTCCAGGATGCCGCCGCGGACGGCAAATTCGCCGCGGCGGGTGACCATGTCAACACGGGCGTAGGCCGCGTCGGCCAGTCCCTTGATGAGTTCGGCGAAGGGAATCTCCTCCCCCACCTTCACGTGGACCGGAACCAGCTCGCCCAGGCCTGCCACGAGCGGCTGGACCACCGCCCGGATGGGCGCCACGATCACCCGGAGCGCGGATCCGGCGTCGTGCTCGGGATGTGCCAGCCGGCGCAACACGGCAAGACGGCGCCCCACGGTGTCCGAGCGCGGGGAGAGGCGTTCGTGCGGCAGGGTTTCCCAGCTGGGGAACTCAGCCACGGCGTCCGCCGGCAGGTAGGAGCGCAGGGCGGCAACGGTGTCCTCGGCCTCGCGGCCGGTTGCGGTGACGGCAAGGACCACGCCGGGCCTGGCGGATGCGGCGGCGGCACGCTCAGCCAAGCCGTCTGCGGTCTCGGCCAGGAGCACGGCCCGCATGCCGGTGGGTGCACTGAAGGCGACGTCGATGCTGCGCGTGAGCGGGTCGGCCGCCGCAAAGCCGCGCACCCGGGCGAAGCTTGGATCCTCTGCGAGCGCTGTCCGCAACCCTGCAAGACTCATGCGTGTTTTCTCCTTGGCGCGTGGCGGCGGACGCCGCTAAAGTACGTGATGTGCCGTTCCGAAGACAGCACGAAGATCCCGAATTTCGCTGGAAGCTCCGGGGCTGTGTCAAGCTTACTCGCGGCTGGCAGGCCTTGGTATCCTAGGATCTGCCCCACACACCCCCCCCTATCTTGGAGGAACCATGGCGCTTGCCGCCTCAACGACGCTTTCGGCCCCGGCCCAGAACGTGACCGATGTCTTCACCAACGAAGACTTCATCAAGCATGTCAGCGAAACTGTGGGAGGGGAGTTGAAGTCATTCACCATCAGCGGCCCCACCAGCGCCGCGTTCACCACCAGGACCGTGCGGACTCTTCCCACCACCCGGATGCCTGACATCGTCAAGAAGTTTGTTGGCGATTCGCTGACAGTCACCCAGGACGAATCCTGGGACGCACCCGCGGCCGACGGTTCACGCACCAACACCATCAAACTCTCCGTGGCCAAGGCCCCCGTGGATGTCTCGGCCGTGCAGACGCTGACGGCCGACGGCGCTTCCACGGTGGTGGAGCTGACAGGCGAGGTCACCTCGGGGATTCCGTTCCTGGGTGCAAAGATCGCATCGGCCGCCGAGCCCGTCATTGGCCGCGCGCTGAACCTGCAGGCAACCCTTGCCCAGGAATGGCTGAACACGCACTCCTAGGGCCGTCCAAGCCTGGTGCACCAATGCTTAGTGCACCAGGCGGTAGCCCACGCCCCGTACGGTCTTGATCCAGCGCGGGTCCCGTGGGTTGTCCCCTATTTTGCGGCGCAGATTGGCCATGTGCACCTCAATGGTCCGTTCGTCGGCGTCACTGATGTAACTGCCCACGTCGTAGTCCTCTCCGCGAAGCCGGCGCACCAGATCCGATTTGGTGCGCACCTGTTTGCCGCTTTCCACGAGGGCGTGAAGCAGGTCAAACTCTGTGCGCGTTAATTCCAGTTCGTTTCCGTCTACCTCCACAGTGCGGTCATCATTGTTGACGACCAGCCCGTCGAGGCTTGCGGGCTGGGAGACGGTTTCCGTCGCCGTGGGGGAAGGCTCTGCTTCCCTGTCAGGCTCAGTTTCGCCGGTAGCGGGGCTTGGCATGACACTGTTATGTATTTCCATGGCGCTTTCCCGGACTGCCGCAGGGCTCTCGAAGGAAACCCTGGGGCGGCGCATCATGGCGCTGATACGTGCCCTCAGTTCACGGGGCCGGAACGGTTTGGTGAGGTAGTCGTCCGCGCCTGTTTCCAATCCCAGCAAGGTGTCCATCTCATCGGCGCGTCCCGTGAGCATGATGATGTAGGCGTCGCTGAAGAGCCGGACGCGGCGGGCCACTTCAAAACCGTCAATGTCCGGCAGTCCCAGATCAAGGGTGACAATGGCTGGATTATGCTCCCGTATTGCCGCCACACCATCGGCGCCGGTGCTCGCGGAGTGAACCTCAAACCCTGACTGGTTCAGGATCACACTGACAAGTTCCCGAATATCCTGGTCATCTTCAACGACGACTGCCACGCGAGAATTGTCCATTTTTACCCCATTAAACTTACTAAGACCGTGAGAAATCCTGCCGGTGACGACGTTTTTTGGGCCCCAGCACTCTTATCCCTCTAGTATGGCATCATCATTAGCGGTCACCAGCGGTTATTTCCCTATGTTTTGGTCAATTTTATGTGGGCCACACCACCAATGCACACGGTGAACAGTGCGTCGAATTGTTTATAGAGTCAACAACGGAAGCAATCGTGTCTGAATCCCCTGCAAACCAGTTCATTGGCCGGCACCTTTATCAGCGATCGCTGCGAACGCGGGTGGTCCTGTCCCAATTGCCTTTCTTTCTCACCATGACGTTGGCTTTGCTGCTGATAGCGATCCTGAACCCGGCCCTGCTCAGAGAAACCGTGCTCCTGATCGGGTGGTTGCTCAATGGGCTGCTGTTCTTGGCGTGCCTGGTTCTCCCGTGGAAAAAGTTGCCGCCAGCCACATTGCTGGTAATCCCCTACCTGGATTTTGTGGCCGTTGCGCTCTTTCGCGACGGCGCCCAGGCATTGTTGTCCTCCAGCGCCATACTGATCCTTTTCCCCATCTTTTGGCTCTGCGCCTCCGGGTTCGCGCCCAAGACCGCCATCATTGCCAGCACCCTGGCGAGCTGGCTCATCGTCTGGAGCAATGTACTCCAAGCCCCCGGTACCCCCACCGTGCAGGACTTGGTCAAGCCGCTGCTGTTCCCGTTCATGATGCTGGCCTTTGCCATTGCGGTAGTTGTCCTGACCTCCAGCATGGAGGAGCAGCGTGCAGCGCTGGTGGCCAAGGACCAGCTGTTGCGAACCGCCCTGAAAGAAAGTCAGCAGCGCGAGCGGCTCATGGAGACCATCGTGGACACCGTGGGCGTCGGCGTGGTGGTGGTGGACTCCGCCGGCCATGACCGCCTGATGAACTCAACACAGCAGGACCTTCACACGCTGGGTGTGCCACCGAATAACCAGGACCCCGAGGAAAAGGAGCTCCTGCTCTTCAACCCCGACCGCAGTTGGCTAGCCCCGGATGCCAGGCCCGTTCGCCGTGCCATCAACGGCGAGTCCTTCACCAATTATCAAGTCTGGATCGGTACCGGCGAGCAAGCCCGGGCGCTATCAACCACAGCGCGCGCCATCCTCGATGATGAGGGCGCCTTTGACGGTGCCGTCGTTGCCTTCCACGACGTCACCGACATGGTCAACGCCTTGGCGGCCAAGGACGATTTCGTGGCCAATGTTTCCCACGAGTTCCGCACGCCGCTGACAGCCATCCAGTCATACTTGGAACTTGCCAGGGAAACGCCTGGCCTGCAGCCAAGGGAAGTTGGAAGGTACCTGGCCATTGCCGATCGTAACGCGGAACGTCTCAGTGGGCTCGTCTCTGACTTGCTGACGACGGCGTCAATTACCGTGGACCGTGCCCCCAACAATGTGGCCCAGCTTTTATCAGACTGCATTGTCTCGGCAACCCCGGCGTGCGTGGCCAATGCGGTGGTGGTGGAGGGCACATCACAGGAACCGCTGATGGCCATGGTCGACGGCGTGCGCATCAGCCAGGTGCTCGACAACCTCGTTTCCAATGCCGTGAAGTACTCCCCCGATGGCGGCACACTCACAGTGCGTGCGTGGGCTGATGGCACCGATTTGCACTGCGAGGTCACGGACACCGGGATCGGGATGAGCGCTTCCGAGCAGGCAGGGGTTTTTCAAAAGTTCTTTAGGGCTGGAACAGCAGTGGACCGTCAGATTCCCGGCATTGGCTTGGGATTGATGATTTCCAAATCCATTGTTGAAAGTCATGGTGGCACCATGGCCCTTCAGAGCCGCCAGGGCGTGGGAACCACCATGAGCTTCGTCATTCCCGGCTGTGTCATCGCCTCCTATTCAGCCAATGCGGCCGCTTTTTAAGGACCACCGCCCATTACAGGGCAGCCTAGTCCCAGGTGATGAACGAATAGGGCTGGTATTGAACGGTCTTATAGACCGGGTCGCCGGCTTGAGGCCCATTCATCGGCAGAATGCGCAATGTGTAGTTTCCGTAGTAGGGGGCTCGTTTGATGACCTGTCCGTTTTGGGATCGTGGCGGGAAAGTCAGCTTTGTTCCAAGCGTTGTGACGATCAGCTCGGCACCATAAGTGCCGTCATTTTGTTCGATGCTGACCACATAGCTGGTGGCCTTGGCTGCAGTTGTCCAGCTGAGGGTGAGGAAATTTTCACTGGCTGCCGCATTGGCCGTGAAGGACCCCAACGGGGACTGTCCATCGGGGCTGGCGTCGTAGCAATTGGCGTTCAGCTGGGCGGAGTGTTGAAAGGTTCGATAGATGGGGTCCCCGGCTACACCGCCATTCATCGGCTGGATCCGTAAGATGTAGAGCCCAAACGCGGCCGCGCTGTTGGCCAGCGTATACAGTGCCTGGTTGCCGGTCACGCTTTGGCTCTGCTGGTAGCTGGACCCTTTGCCGCTGAACGTCAGGGACGTGACATAGCTGGTGGTGCTGCCAGCAGGGGCCCACGAGAAATTAAAGGCGGCAGTCGAGTCTTTCACGGCCTGGGCAGGTTCCTTGACCGGAGCGCAGGTGATTTGCCGTGCTGACATCACCGACGGCCGGATGTCCATGACAGGTGCCGCAACAACATTCCCAGATGCGGCCGGTGGCACGGTCGGTGGGGGTGTCGGCGTCGGCGTCGGGACTGGAGCCGCTCCGGCGGTGATGCTAAAGACGGCCGTGGCGCTTTGATTCCACTGGGCAACCGCGATTCCGCCGCCGGCCAGTAGGACAACCACAAGGAAGGCAATGGCGGCCGTTGTGAATCCCGGAAGTTGGCGCAGGCCACGGCGGACCGTACGCTTGCCGGGCTTCTGAGGTGCTCCCTGGGGTTCCTGCTGGCTCATCGAGTCCTTCTCCGTCTCCCAAAAGAGATCAACATATAGGTACAGGCACTGAGAAAAACGAGCCAGGGCCAGGGGCTGCGGATGTTGGCTACAACGTTACTGTGCTCCAACTCAGGCACAGGCCAATTTTGCGGCGGTGCAGGGGAAAGCACTGGCAGGCTACGCATTTCCGTACCGGCGTATGCAATTTTTTCCTCGAATTCGCCACTGTTTTCCAGGTTTCCGGGTTGGGCAGCTCTTGCCGCCGGTCCCCCGCTGACGGGCAGAACGGCAAGCGAGGCTCCGCCTGGATTGGCCGTTGTAAGGGGGGCACACCCTGAGACGGGTCGCCCACCGTCGATGCCCTGCAACACGAAAACAAGATCGAAGGTTGAATTCTGGTTTCTCGTGGAATTTGGGGCCTGCAACGCCAAGGCAAGGTTCAGCACCAGCGGCAGGGATTCTCCGGCGGACAGTGTCCACTTTTCAAACACCGTGGTGCAGTGTCCCGGCCCGGGCAGAGTTTTGGCAGCCGCACGGCGTTTGGCCGTGGCGACTTCCAAGCTCAAGTATTCCGGCAGTGTCGCACTGCTGCCCTGCTTTTTGCTGACCACGGCGAGAGACATATACGCTGCATTTTTGCTGGCATTGCGAACCCAGAGCCTACCGTTTCGTGATTCACCTGGAATATAGCCGTGGGAATCGTCAAGAACATTCTGGAGCGTCCCCGGTGCGTAGCTGACACCGTCGCGGCTAAGCTCCAACAGGGTTTCCTTCCCGTCGGCGGCGACGGCGGGTGCGGCCAGGAACATCCCTAGAATCATGGATCCCGCGGCAACTGCGGCTGCCATCCTCATGCGGGGCGTCGGGAGAATTCCTTGGATGCGGCAGGTCACTGGCTACGCCGTGCCGACTGCCGTGCACGCTTCTTCTCCATTGATCCCTTGACCATACCCAGCGCTCCAAATCCAATGAAACCGGCGGCGAGGATGGGCACAAAAGAGTCCCGGTATTGACCCACGGCATTGGCCACAAAGCCCACATACGGCACAGCATAGAAAAGCTTGCCTTGAACCTGCATCTCCTGGACTGGATTCGCGTCCGCCAAGGAGTTGTTGTCACCCTGGGTGGTCAGAACTCGTGCGCCGCTTTGTGTGGCTGCCACGGCCGTGATCCGGTGGGAGATGACACCGGCTTTGCCGGATTCAATCTGGTAGGTGATGATGTCTCCCACCTTGAGCTGGGCGAACGGTGTCGGCTTGACCACCAAGAAAGTCCCGGGAGCATATTTCGGGGCCATGGAATTGGTGAGAACGGTGTAGGTATGGGAGCCAGTGGCCATCGGAACAACAATCATCACCAAGGCAACAAGTGCGGCGATGAGCAACAGCACATAGGCCATCGCGCGCCCAACCGTGCGCAGCATCCCGCCTGGGCGGCGTTCAGGGGCTGTTGCCGCACTGGTGCGCTCAACGGAGGCCTTGGCGTGGCTGATGACAGACATGGTGTTCCCTCTTAGAGTTGATTGACGATGATCGGGACGGCTACCCGGGCGCTCTGACCGGCAAGGCTGGACGGCATGGTGTCTGCAAGGGTGAGCTGGAAACAGAACACCCCTGTGCCGCCCTTGGTGATCTGCAGTGCCGCCGTACCGGAGGCAGATGCTGTTGTGAACAGCCCGGCTTGCTGGCATTGGGACAGCGACGTTGCCGCGACCACCTTCAGCGCCAAGTACTGCGCCAGCGGAGACCCTGCGTTGTTGTCGATGATGGGGGCGCCCGTGCTTGCCCCCACAGTAAATGTTCCCCCAGCGTCGGTAATGTTTTGCAACTCGACCCCTGCGTAGGTACTTTGTCCGGGGATGACCACTCCAGCGGCCGTGGTGCTCAGCGAAAGTGCCGCGGAGTTTCCGTTGGCAAGGGTCATGTTGGTTTTGACGTTGGTGTCTGTGTCGGTGAGGCTGATCGCAAAATCAGCCGCCTGGACTGTTCCAGCATTGGCCCCAACGGATTTGTTCCAGAGTGCGTAGCTTCCTTGGACGGTGAGCATTCCCAGCAGCACGGCAAGCAGCACAAGGCCGGTTGCTTTCAGCGCTCGGGTGCTTTTCATGGCTACTTCCGTCGGCGGGGTGGTGGTGTGCTGGGTGGGCACGGCACACCACCGGGATCTGCAAAGTGTGAGACTTATTTGCCGTTGCTGTTCACGGGCGCCTGCTGGACAAGGCTGTAGCCAATGCCACTGAAATCGTAGCTGCTGTTGGTGGCGGTGCGGCCTGAGGTGGATTGATTGAACGTGAATGTGGTGGAGGCAACAACCTGGCCGGAATTGGCAGGCTTCAGGTCATCAGCGGCCACGACCTTATTGTTGCCCGCATTTGTCAATGTGGTGGCGGTGGCCACTGCATTGGTGCCAAAGCCCTTGTCAACGCCTGCGCCGGTCACGGCCAGCTTGGCAACCATGAGGTCACCGGTGAGGGTTACCGTCATGGGCTGCGTGTAGGTCAAGGTGTCTCCCGGAACCACCTTGTAATCGGCGATGACCGGGATCACGGTCCCGGAAGCGTTCTTCCAGACTCCGGCGCCGGCCACCAGGTTCAAATCACCGGAAACTACAGAACCCATGGAAGCATTGCTGGCCTGGTTCCAGGTGGCCAAGGTTCCGCCGCCACCTGCCAGCAGAATAATTCCAACACCGGTTGCAATCGCGCCTTTAGCCATCTTGTTCATTTCCAGACCCCTTGTTCATGTTCTTCCCAGCAAGCATTCCTGCCGGTAGGAACAACAATGCCGCCCCAACATCAAGAAACAGCACTGGAAACCTAGAAGATCCTACGAAGAAAAACGCAAGAAAAACCCAAGACTCAAGAAAAGCTCAAGAACAGCCACAGTTAGGGCAAAGAAATGTTCAAAAGTATGTCTTGACGGGAACAGACCACGGTACTGTTGCAGGCAGGTGCCCCAAGCAAGACCGTCATTAGGTGCTCGGGAAATGGAGGCTGCCGTGAATCACAACAAATTCCCCTTGGTGGACTTGGCAGCACTGCAGGCCTTGGAAGATTCGCTGCAGGGGCAGAAGACGCTGTCGGCCAACTTTGTCTGCAGTTTTGTGCAGATGTGGCCGCAGCGTATCGAACGGCTTACCCAGGACGTCAGCCACGGCGATTGGGCGAATGCCGCAGATGCGGCGCTGAGCATACACTCCTCCAGTTCCATGGCAGGTTCTCCCCGGTTGAGCGCGCTGTCAGCCGAAATTGCCCACCTGCTGACGATAGGGCACTACCTCAAGGCCGCGTCGATGCTGGAGGAACTGAACCACTGCGGAAAGCAAACAATGGACCAACTCTCCCTGTCTTACTTACGGCAAGACTAGTCCCAGAGCATATTTTCGTGCCAAGCTGCCATTGCAATCCTGCGGCTGGTTTGGGAACCCGGTTCCTGCCAGCCATCCAGCACGTTACCGAGCCAGGGAAATCCACTACGCCCGCGTCAACCAGTTGCTGGAAAAGCCCGCCGCGGAGGACGCGCCGTCATTGGCCGCTAAGTACTGCACCTGACCGTCTTTGACGTGGTGGAAAACCCCCTTCCTGGAAGAGGTCATGAAATTCAGCTCAGCTACCTGGAGTCCGTACTGACCTTGGCCTGCGAAAGCGAAGGCCTCGGTCCGGACCTGCGTGAGTGGCTGCTGGAAGAATTCCCCCAAAGGTTCCAGCTGGAATCGTCCAGTTCGGCCCTCAGCCGGTAAAGTGATGTTCAGGTGCGCCGGGAAGTCTGGTCGGCAATGCAATAGTCGAACCCAATTGTTCCCTTGAACATTGCCCAACGTTAGAAGGCAGACTTCCATGGTCATGAATTCACCCCGCCGCATTTTCACTCGAGGCAGCTACGCCGAATCGGTGCGCATCAGCCAAATTCTGCGTTCCGAAACCGTTGGCGGCGCGCTGCTGCTGGCGGCGACCGTTCTCGCACTGATCTGGGCCAACTCCCCCTGGGCGAGCGGCTACTTTGACCTACGCGACTTCCGCATCGGCCCCGAGTCCTTGCATTTGAACCTGAGCTTGGGCACGTGGGCGGCCGACGGCCTGCTGGCGATCTTCTTCTTTGTGGCAGGACTTGAGCTCAAGCGCGAGTTTGTGGCTGGCGATCTGCGTAATCCGGCCAAGGCTGTGGTGCCCATTGCGGCCGCTGTTGGCGGCGTCATACTCCCTGCCTTGATCTTCGTGGTCGTGAACATCTCAGCCGGTCCAGACGTGCTCAGGGGTTGGGCCATCCCCACCGCCACTGACATTGCCTTCGCTTTGGCGGTCCTGGCTGTCATCAGCACCCACCTGCCCAGCGCACTGCGTACCTTCCTGCTCACCCTTGCTGTGGTGGATGATCTCATTGCGATCGCCATCATTGCCGTGTTCTATCCCGGGGACATGCATTTCCAGTACCTAGCCCTGGCTGTGGTGCCTTTACTGGCCTTCACCTGGCTGGTGCAAAAGCGCATCCGCTCCTGGTACCTGCTCATTCCATTGGCGGCCGCCACGTGGGCTCTGGTGCATGCCTCGGGCATCCATGCCACGGTGGCCGGGGTCCTGCTGGGCTTTGCCGTGCCAGTGATGCGCAGCGCCAAGCGGGGCGGTCCGGAGGCAGGACCGGGTTTGGCCGAACATTTTGAACACCTCATGCGCCCAGTTTCGGCAGGGCTGGCCGTGCCCCTTTTTGCGTTCTTCTCAGCCGGAGTTGCTGTGGGTGGGCTCGCGGGCCTCAAGAGTGCGTTCTCTGACACCGTCGCCATTGGCATCGTGTTGGCACTGGTGGTGGGCAAGTTCATTGGCGTCTTCGGCTCCACGTGGATCGTCACCAAGACCACCAAGGCAGAGCTCGACGACGGACTGGCCTGGGTGGATGTGGCCGGTTTGGCACTATTGGCCGGTGTGGGTTTCACTGTCTCCTTACTGATCAGCGAGCTCAGTTTCGGCAGCGACGCCGCGCACTACGACCACGCCAAGGTCGCCATCCTGGCCGGCTCGGTTGTGGCTGCCCTATTGGCCTCCGTGGTCTTGCGTGTGCGGAACCGGCATTACCGGACTCTGGCCGAGCTGGAAACCCGCGACGACGACGGCGACGGCACTCCCGACATATACCTGAGCTAGTGAACGGCCGTGCCAGCGGCCCGTGTATATTTGCCGAAATGACACCTTAGGTCCGGCCCTGCTGTGCGACACCATTAAAGGATTCAAGCAAACATGACCCACCCTGGTTCCAAGGATGTTTCCGGCAGTGATTTCTTCCGCCTGCAGGGGTTGCGCAAGCGGGTTTTCCTGACCCAGTTGCCCTTGTCCTCAATCATGGTGGTCATCGTGTTGATTGCGATGGCCTTTTATCCGGCTTCGTTCCATGAACCGTTGTTCATTGCGTCCCTGGTATTGCACGCATTCTTGTTCCTTGCGGCTTTGGCCGTTCCTTGGGGCAAGATGCCGCGGGGCTCATTCCTCCTCATTCCTTATTTGGATTTCTTGGCTATTGGCCTGCTTCGCGCCGGCAACCAGCAGTTTCTCACCGCTGTTGGTCTGCTGTACTTCTTCCCCGTCTTTTGGCTGGGTGCAGCCGGACTGGCCAGACGCACGGCAGTCGTAGTCAGTGTCATCACCGCCTTGCTCGTTGTGTGGCTTCCCGTCTTGACCTCCCCCAGCGGTTTCACCCTGGAGCAACTGGCCAAGCCGCTGCTTTTCCCACTAGTGATCTTTGCCTTCGCCACCACAGTGGTCGTCATGACCCACACGGCGAACATCCAGCGAAAAGCACTCAAGGACAAGGACCAGCTGCTGCGAAAGGTCCTGGCGGACAGCCAACAGCATGAGCAGCTATTGCAAACGGTATTGGACACAGTAGCCGTGGGGGTGGTCGTGGTGGACGCGGACGGCAATGACCTGATGATGAACTCCGCGCAAAGCCTCCTCCACCGCCATGCCATGCCGGATGACATTGCCGATCCGGAGGAAAAGGAACTGCTGGTCTTCAATCAGGATTCCGTCACACCGGTGCCCGCTGAAGATCGTCCTGTTCGTCGTGCCATCAGAGCTGAGGAATTCACCAATTACCAGCTGTGGGTAGGCACCGGTGAGACGGCAAGGGCTGTTTCCACGGCAGCACGCCCTATGCGCGATGCGCAGGGAAACTTCGACGGCGCTGTGATCGCCTTTCACGACATCACGGACATGTTGTCTGCCTTGGAGGCCAAGAATGACTTCGTGTCCAATGTTTCACACGAGTTCCGGACACCGCTGACGTCTATTCAAGGCTATCTGGAGATGGCATTGGAAGAGTCCGCGAATTTGCCTTCGGATGTGGAAACATACTTAAGTATTGCCTCACGCAACGTGGATCGGCTCAGTTCCTTGGTTGCGGACCTACTCAGCACCGACTCGGTGACGCTGAACGTGGCTCGGGCCGACGCTGCGCAACTGGTCTTTGACAGTGTGGGATCGGCAGCTCCGGCCGCCGCCGCCAACAACGTTGTTCTCACCACCGAAGTGCATACCCCCTTGGTGGCTTTCATCGACGCACGCCGGGTGGGTCAGGTGCTGGACAATCTGGTGTCCAACGCCGTGAAGTACTCCCCCGACGGCGGTAGTGTCACGGTGCGAGCCTGGGCAGAAGGGTCCGACTTGTCGTGCGAGGTTCAGGACACCGGCATGGGGATGAGCAGCGCGGAACAAGCGGAGGCTTTCACCAAATTCTTCCGTGCCAAGTCTGCAATGCAGCGTTCCATCCCTGGGATTGGTTTGGGTCTGATAATTTCAAAGACCATTGTGACAAGGCATGGCGGAACCATTTCCTTGCGCAGTGAGCGCGGGGTTGGAACGTCCATTAGTTTTGTGCTGCCGGGGTGTTTGGCCACTGTTGAGTCAACCGCCACAACTACCCGCAACGAGGGATTTTCGCTGGAGGATGCACCGTAGGCATCATGCGATGAATAGTGCCGCATTGGTCAGCAGAATGGAACCCGGAAGATCCCCGATGAAAAAACAGCCTATTAAAAGACTCAAGGAAACCTTAAGAACAGCCAAAGTCGAACGGTGGATCCATGGCAATCGCCATACCTTCGGATCAAGAGGCTATCCCTTCGGACCATGTAAATGACAACTGCCAAACCCATTGCTTAAGGTTTAGTCAGGTTCGTTGAATTCTCAGTGAAAAACAGCCAACCGTATGATTCCCGGCGTTATCGTTAAGTCAGGCCACCAACGGGTGCCAAGCTTAGACGGACAGGGCAGGTGAAGAGTATGACGATTACCACATTGCCACTGGTCTGCTCCGAGACCTTGCATGAATTGGAAGACTCCCTTTTCGGCGAGCAAATCCTGTGCCGCAACTTTATCTGCCGCTACATCGACATGTGGCCTGGGCGCTTTGAGCGCATTCACGATGCAGTGGCAGCAAAGCACTATGAGGACGCCATGGACGCCGTCTTGAGCTTGCGCAGTTCCAGCATGATGGTGGGGGCGGCTCGTCTGGGAGATCTGACTACGGAGATTATCGGTTTGCTGGATGGTGGGCGGCCCGCTGCAGCCGCCACGAAACTCACTGCGCTGCGTCTTTGCGGTAACCAAACTACGAATCAATTAACGCAGTCATACGTCAATGTGGCGTAACGTTGTGCTGTGAACCCCACGAACCAGACTCTCCACCGACTATCCCTGTGCCTCATGGCCGCGTACCTGGTGGCCCTGGCTCTCATAGTCTTCTGGCCCACCCCGGTTGACCGCCCGGCAGCCGGGATCCTGAATCACTTTATTGCGTGGATGCACCACCATGGTGTGCCGAAGTTCCTGGGTTACAACACCATCGAATTCTCCGCCAACATCATCATGTTTGTCCCCATGGGCATCATTGCCTCGGTATGGACAAAGAGAGCGTGGGCCGGAGTGTTGGTGGGCTTTGCAGCGTCAGTTCTTATTGAAACATGCCAGGGGTTGTTCCTAGCCCAACGATACGCTTCGGCCCTTGACGTACTGGCGAATACTCTTGGCGCTGTCGTTGGAGCGGTGGTTTACCTCCTTGCCCATGAACGCCATAGAAGACGCATAAGCATGCTCCCTACAGAACAGAAGCAGCGTTCGGAGTAGCCTGAGCGACAGTTACGGGCCACGCCCCGTCCAACACCGGCCCTCTGGGGCATGTATCTTGGGAATCATGAAAACAAATCCCCCGTTTCGGATTCTCACCGTCTGCACGGGAAACATTTGCCGCTCCCCCATGGCCGAGCGGCTCCTGCAAAATGACCTCAATCTGGTGGCCCCCGGAGTTTTTGCCATTGAAAGCGCCGGCACTGCGGCCATGGTCGGATCCACTATGGAGCCACACATTGAGGGGTTTGTCCGAGTCGCGGGGGCGTCTACGGAAGGATTTGCCGCACGCCAGCTCACCCGGGATATTCTCTCCAAACAGGACTTGGTGCTGGCGCTGACCCGCGAACATCGCAGCCGGATTGTTGAGCTGCATCCGGCCTTATTAAAAAAGACGTTTACCCTGCGTGAGCTGGCCAGGGTCCTCCCCCATATTGATGGGGCCCGTGGTGTCCACCCGGCTGAACGTTGGGAGCTGGCCATTCCCTTGGCCATGCGTGCCCGAACGCTGCACAGGGCAACAGCCGAAGACGATGATGTGGTCGACCCGTACCGCCGCGGCGACCAGGTCTTTGAACAGATGCGCCAGCAATTGGTGCCGGCGGTACAAGAACTTATCGCATGGGAGAAGTCACACCACTAGAAGCCCTATACAGTGCGGAACACTTGGAGCCACTCTGCTGCACAAGCACAGATGCGAAATCAAATTCAAGTCTTCGTGCGGCATTGACTAGAGTTGCAAGTATGCCTTCGAATATTTTCCATGACTCCCCTGCGCCCAATATCACCGAGCTCGATAGGTTCGTTGCTGTGATTCCGGCAGGTGGGGTGGGGACCAGGTTGTGGCCGTTGTCCCGTGCTGCGGCACCGAAGTTCCTGCATGACCTGACCGGTAGCGGCAGCACGTTGATTCGTGCCACGTATGACCGGCTTGAGCCGCTGAGTGGCAGCAAAGTTTTGCTGGTGACTGGGGATGCGCACCGGGAGGCAGTCTGCCGGCAACTGCCTGAAGTTGCTGATGAGAACCTGGTGCTGGAAACCGAGCCGAAGGATTCCGGTGCCGCGATCGGGCTTGCGGCAGCCATTTTGTTCCTGCGCGCCCCGGACACCATCATGGGTTCCTTTGCCGCGGACCAGGTGATCAGCCCTGTAGGGAAATTCCAGGATGCCGTCCGTGAAGCCGTCTACACGGCAGCCTCCGGAAAGATCGTCACCATCGGCCTCAAGCCCACCCACGCCTCAACCGGATTTGGCTACATCCGGACGGGCGCACCCCTTAACATTCCCGGCGCCCCGAGCGCCCGGATCGTGTCAAAGTTCGTGGAAAAGCCTTCTGCGGAAATCGCCGAGCAGTACCTTGCCAGCGGTGAATACAACTGGAACGCCGGCATGTTCGTGGCCCCGGTGGAACTCATACTGCGCCACCTCAAAGCCAATCAGCCGGCCTTGTACGAAGGGCTGATGGAAATTGCGCAGGCCTGGGACACCCCGGACCGTGTCGCTGTGAAAAATCGTGTGTGGCCCACCCTGCCCAAGATCGCCATTGACTATGCCGTGGCGGAACCGGCAGCTGATGCAGGTGACGTGGCGGTCATCCCGGCAGATTTCAGTTGGGATGTCGTCGGTGACTTTGCCGCAATCGCGCGCTTGAGCAATGCCAAGGAGGTCAAAGACGTAAAGGTTATCGGGGAGGGTGCACGGGTCTTCACCGAAGACAGCAGCGGCATCGTAGTTTCCGACACCAAGCGCGTCATAGCCCTGGTCGGCATCCAGGACGTGGTTGTTGTGGACACCCCCGACGCTCTGCTGGTCACTACCCGCGCCCATGCCCAGTTTGTAAAAATGGCCGTCGACGGTCTAAAAGCCAAAGGTGACACCGATGTTCTCTAATCCCGTCA
>NZ_JBCHVD010000028.1:0-31266 GCF_046736435.1 Arthrobacter sp. LAPM80 | reverse complement strand
CAAAAATGACGCCGCTTGCGGTTTATGACACCGTTTGAAGGGTGTCATAAACCGCAAGCGGCGTCATTTTTGCGGGGACTAGTCCAGGTAGTCGCGCAGGACCTGTGAGCGCGACGGGTGACGCAGCTTGGACATGGTCTTGGATTCGATCTGACGGATGCGCTCACGCGTCACGCCGTAGACCTTGCCGATTTCGTCTAAAGTCTTCGGCTGACCATCGGTCAAACCAAAGCGCATGGCGACAACGCCGGCTTCACGCTCGGACAGTGTGTCAAGAACCGAGTGCAGCTGTTCCTGCAATAAGGTGAACGACACGGCGTCGGCGGGAACAACGGCTTCGGAGTCCTCAATGAGGTCACCGAATTCGGAGTCGCCGTCTTCACCCAGCGGGGTGTGCAGCGAGATGGGCTCGCGGCCGTACTTCTGGACTTCAACAACCTTTTCCGGGGTCATGTCCAATTCCTTGGCCAATTCTTCCGGTGTGGGTTCGCGGCCCAGGTCCTGGAGCATCTGGCGCTGGACACGGGCCAGCTTGTTGATGACTTCCACCATGTGCACGGGGATGCGGATGGTGCGGGCCTGGTCGGCCATGGCGCGGGTGATGGCCTGGCGGATCCACCAGGTGGCGTAGGTGGAGAACTTGAAGCCCTTGGTGTAGTCGAACTTCTCGACTGCACGGATCAGGCCCAGGTTTCCTTCCTGGATCAGGTCAAGGAACAGCATGCCGCGGCCGGTGTAGCGCTTTGCCAGCGAAACAACGAGACGGAGGTTGGCCTCCAGCAGGTGGTTCTTGGCGCGCTTGCCGTCGTGCACGATGCGCTCGAGGTCGCGCTTGAGCTGTGCGTCCATGGCATCGGAGCCGGCGTTGAGCTTCTCGGTGGCAAAAAGACCGGCTTCGATGCGCAGGGCGAGGTCGACTTCCTGCTCGGCGTTAAGCAGGGCGACCTTACCAATTTGCTTCAGGTAATCCTTGACGGGGTCCGCTGTTGCACCGGCGGACATGACCTGCTGGACAGGTGCGTCGTCGTCGTCGGAGTCGGAATAGACAAAACCCGTTCCGGTGGCGACGGGGCGCTCAGGCGCGGCATCGTCCTGATCGTCGTCCTCAACAACGGTCTCGGTTGCGGGCTCGTCTTCTTCCTTGGCCTTGCCGCGTCGTGCGGGGGCAGCTTTTTTCACTGCAGCGGCCGGGGCACCTTCACCAGATGCGGCGGCGGCTGCCTTCTTGGCGGCCACGGTGGCTGCCCGCTTCTGTGCTGGAGTCAGCGGCGCAGCGGCGGGATCTTCGATCTCCTTCGTAGGGGAGACTTTGCTCTTGGCAGTAGCAGACACAGAAAACCTTTCTTACGGCGGTCTGTGGAGTTACCGTCGGGCAACACCACTATGACCCTGTCAAGTCCATGTTGCTTGGCGCACCACGTCTGCTTGGAGGGTCAGAGGGTATAACTCCCTGCGTTGCGGAAATGTTCCCGCCACACCGAAAGCAATTGCCTTCAGGTCCCTTTGTCCAAGCTCAGTCAATGCATCAACACGGACCCAACCGGGTCTCGGCTTCTAGTGTCTCACGGTTTACCGCGTGCACCTTGCCCGGACAAGGGCCTGTCGGGGAAGTTTGTGCGTCAATTCACACGGACCCACTTCCCCCGCCGGGGCTCAACGGCCACCCACCGGCGGCTATGCAGCCTGCCCGTCGGAGCGATCGCCCTGATATCCGCGCCAGGCGGTCTGGGGATCCTTGGCGCATTCTGCGATGTAGCCAACGTTCAACAGTTCCTCCAGCATGCCGGCCAGGCGGTATCCGGGCTGGAATTGCTGGCACGCGATGAAATAGTTTCCCGCCCATGTTCCCCTCCCCTTGCACCACTGGATCCAGCCCAGAAGGCACAGCACGGGCGCCTTGTCTCTACCGTCGGTGGCACGGGCCAGCCATTGCAGCAGCGGCTCGGCACGGTCCAGTCTTGCCCAGTCAGGACCAACCACCTTCCGGCTGTCCACGCCCGTGCCTACCTCGCCGATAAGGATGCTGCTGAAGTCCCTCCCCGCCCGCAGGAAGGCCGTCTCGCTGTTGTCCTCGATGCTGACCACACAGCCTGCAGCCTGATTTCCGCCATACCAGTTGCGCGGCACCTGGACCTGGCCGGTGTCAGGGACAAGGAGCCGCATCCCGATCGCGCCGCCCAACGCGCGTCCTGGATCAATGGCCAGCGCCACGATGACGGCGTCGCGGGCGGTTCCGTCGGCAAGGCTTGCCAGCAGGAAGGCGGCCATGGCGGGATCCGGCGGGTTGGGCCAGCAGCCCAGGCTGAATTCCCAGGCTCCGAGGATGGCGGCAAGCTGCCGGGCGCTGACACCTCCCCCGGCAAACAGCTGGCCCAGGTCGTTGCCGGCAGCGGCCACCCTGGCAGTCAATCCGTCGTCCCTGACCTCGATTAAGTCCTTGATCTGCTCCTTCGGGCTGTCCCCAACCCTGCTTCCACGGAAGATGAACTCAGCATTGATGAAGCTCTCCTTGATGGATGCGTTGTCCTTGCCGGGCCATGGACAACAACCGGCGTCATTGCATTCAAGGCTGCGCCAATGCTCCGGGCCCACGTACCATGAGTCTCTGACGTGCAGCCCACACCCCTCAAAGGCGTCCCGCAATGCGTCGTAGAGATCCGCATGCGGGCAGTCGCCGGGACCGTGCCAGTCACGCCTGCCAAAGATCGCAATCAGGCAACCGTCGGCTCCGCCGTCGCTGGCGAGCTGGCTGGCCGCAATGGCAGCAAAATGTCCGGTTTCGACGGCGTCTTCCGGCGGCAGGTCCAACCGCATGGTGGCCCGCAGGCGCTTGCCGCCCATGCCGATGCACACGACGCTGTCCTCAGGCCAGTACCCCACCATGTGGGGAATGAATGCCAGGAGATCCTCACCGGCACTGACTCGTATCTTGTCTATTTGTTTTCTCATGCCCCAAGGGTGTCGCGTGGGGGTTCACGAAAAAAGACCACTTTGGCGAAAACGCGAAATCTGTGGATAACGGGCTCATTGTGCCGCATGAAAGCCGCGCATTCCCTCAACGGTGCCGTACGGCGCAGCGTCCGCAACACGTCAGTTGGTGATTGTTCCGTAGCGGGAACTCTTCAGGGACGGGTCATTCTTCGGATGTGGATGTCAGAACCCGGCTCGTTCGCCGAAAGTCGCGGACCAGCAACCGGTTCCGGAACTCGCGTAGGTTCTTGACCTGGAGAGTATCGCTGCCTTGCGGCTATTTGGCGGCGCGCCATCTCTCCGGCTTTGGCGCCGCATCCTGCCAGGCACCGCCTCCGGCTCGTGCATCAAGGGGTGAATTTTGACCCTATTCGGGACAGTATGTGGGGCCCGCTCCACAGCCCGTTTAGCCCTTGCGCGCCTCCCTCTGGTCCTTCAACTCCTCCTTGAATTGGCGGCGCCTGCGCCTGTTATCGGCTATGACATCGCGCAATGGCGGAACGATCTCCCCGCGTTCTGCCATGATGGCCCTCACCTTGCGACGCGAGGCGATGACGGCGCCGATGCCGATGCCGAGCACCAGGAACTGGAAGGAGAAGGCCACCCGGAACGAATCAAGTGAATACAGCCCGTCGGGGGAAAAGCCGAAGGTGTGCAGCAGGTCAAGGATCACGCCGATCAAGTACATCGTGACCAGGGCTGCAAAGAACCCGCCGACATTCACAATTCCGGTGGCTGTTCCGATCCTGTGGGACGGGTTGAAGGTCCTGGCGAAGTCGAAGGCGATCATCGAGGCGGGCCCGCCAATGGCAAGGACAAGGATCAGGACCACCAGCAGCCATACCGGCGAGGGCCCCGAATGCAGGAGCACCGCCGCCCAGGCAGCCACCGTTGCAAAGGTCACGGCAAGCACCATGGTTGAGCGGCGCAGCGGGTGGCGGCCCACCCAGCTGCCAAGAAACGGTCCGCAAACAATCCCGACCACGACAAACAGGCTCAGCAGCACACTGGCCGTGGCCGGGTCCAGGCCTTGGCCCGAAACGAGGAAGGGGTAACCCCAGGTGAGGACGAAGACAGTGCCGCTGAATTGGGTGGCGAAGTGGGTCCACATACCCAGCCGGGTGCCGGGCTGGCGCCAGGCCGTTGCCAGGTCAGATCCCGTGTCCTTGATGCCGCTCCTGGCCGGTAGTGGTGGCGCGTCTGCCGGTGCGTTGCGAAGCAGTGCCGCCGACAACACGCAGGACAGCACGCCCAGCGCGGCAAGCCCGGCAAAGGCTGGGCTCCAGCCGGCGGCGTGCAGCACAAAGGCGAAAGGAACGAGGCTGATGAGCTGGCCAAACTGGCCAAGCTGCCCTGTCAGCTGTGTCAGGACGGGCACCCGCCGCGAAGGGAACCACAGCGGGATCAGGCGGATGACAGCGATAAAGGTCATGGCGTCGCCAGCGCCGACAAAAACCCTCCCCACCACCCCGCCCGGGACGGTCGTTGCCGCCGCCAGCTGTAGCTGGCCCACGGCCATCAGTGCGGCGCCGGTGGCAATCATGACCCGCGGTCCAAACCTGTCCACGAGAACGCCAACAGGGATCTGAAGCCCGGCGTACACCATCAACTGGATGACGGTGAAGGCCGACAGCGCCGACGCCGTGGCACCAAACCGCTCGGTCGCCACTAACCCGGCGACGCCAAAGGACGTTCTATGGGTGATGGCCACCAGATAGGCAAATACCCCAATACCCCACACCAACCACGCTCGTCTGCTATCCACCGTACTAGCCTATGTCAGTGCCGTCTTCTCCTTGGGGTCCGGAGTCGCGGCTGGCCAGGTACGCCTCGACGGCTGCACCCAACTCGTCGGCGCCGGGCAGTTCGTCGTTGTCCCCGGCCAGCAGCGAGCGGCGCGCGCTGCCTTCGGTGTGTTCGTCGTACTGCTTCTCGAGGCTTGCCACCACTGTTGCCACTTCGCTGGACCCTTCAACCTGTTCGGTGATTTGGCGTTCCACGGCCCGGCCGGCTTCGCGAAGCCGTTCGCTGGGCAGCATCAAGGAGGCAGCGGCACCGAGGTATTCCAGGCCGGCGACGGCGGCAGGCGGGTACTCGGCGTCGGACAGGTAATGGGGCACGTGGATGGCATAACCCACCACGTTGCGCCCTGCCGCGGCGAGCTTGTATTCAAGCACATGACCCACAGCCGCCGGGATCTCCATGGTGGCCTTCCACGCCGAGATGCCCTCGATCAAATCCGGGCGGTTCCCGTGCACTGTCGCCCCAATGGGACGGGTGTGTGGGACGGGCATGGGCACCGAATGAACCCAGGCCACCAGATTGATGTCGAAGAGCTCAACGAGGCCAAGCACTGCGAGGCTGAACCGTTCCCACTGGAGGTCCGGTTCGCTGCCGCACAGGTACAGGAAGGGGGTCCCGAGGGCATCGACCATGCGGTAGAGCACCAGCGACGGCGCTCTGTAGTCGCTGAGGTGGTCCTCGGTGAACGTGATGCGGGGACGGCGTGAGCGGTAGTCAATGAGCTGGTCGATGTCGAAAACCGCAACCGGCTCCCCTGCCAGCTGTTCCTTGAGTTCGCCGGAAATCTGCGTGACAACGTGGCCTGCATCGGAGAACCCGGTGAAGGCCATCAGCATATTGGACCCCCGCAAATCCTCGGCGGCGATCAGCTCTTCATTGAGGGCATAGAGGGTCTCGGGGGCGTGAAAGGGTGTGTACTCGGTGATATTCATGGTTTCCTCAGCAACGTGCTTCTCTGAACACCACAACACCGCAGGCGCCCCGATCATTCCGCACCCGATGGTGATGGGGTGCGGCGGAACTGCCTGCGGTGCTCCTGTGGCGTGTTCGGCGGATCCCCTACGCCTTGACGTTGACCTGCACGAACGGCGGCTTGACGACTGTGACGCCCAGGCGCCGGCCGCGGATGTCAAGTGCCAGCTGGTCCCCCAGCTGGACTGCCGGGTCAACCAGGGCAAGTGCGACGCCGTTGCCCAGGGTGGGCGAGAATGTTCCGGAGGTGGTGTTCCCCACATGGTTTCCATTGGCGTCGAGGACGGCAACGTCCGCCCTGGGCACCCCACGGTCGGTGGCCAGCAGCCCAACGGACTTGCGCGGGGCGCCGTCGGATTTTTGCGCGATGAGTGCATCCCTGCCCCAGAAGGCTTCCTTCTTCCAGCCCACGGCCCAGCCCACGCCTGCCTCGAGCGCGGTGATGTCGGTGGAGAGTTCATGACCGTGCAGAGCGTAGCCCATCTCGGTGCGCAACGTGTCGCGTGCACCCAGTCCGGCGGCCCGGCCGCCAACGTCCGCAACAGCCGCGGCAAGTGTGCCCCAAACAAGGGCGGCATCCTTCCACTGCGGCACTACTTCGTAGCCGAGCTCACCGGTGTATCCGGTGCGGCAGACCGTCAAGGTAACCTCGGTGCCGGCGATGACAACCGTGGCGTCCACGAAGGACATGTAGACGGCGGGCTGCGGCAGTCCGACGGCCTCCATGACGGCGTTGGCCGCAGGCCCCTGGACGGCAAACACACCAAAGTCGCGGTGCAGGTTCAGGATGTCCAGCTCGGCACCCTCGGCCGCACGGGCAGTTTCCAGCGCGGCAACCACTGCCGTGGTGTTGGCGGCGTTGGGGATCAGGAACAGCTCATCGTCGGCCCGCAGGTAGGCGATGAGGTCATCGGTGACGGTGCCCGATTCGGTCAGGGCCAGGGTGTACTGGGCACTGCCGGGGGTGATCTTGGTCAAATCGTTCGAGAGGCAGCGGTTGGCGAAGTCAACCGCACCGGCACCGCGGATCGCAGCCTTCCCCAGGTGCGAGACGTCAAAAAGGCCAACCGAGGTGCGAACTGCCGTGTGCTCGGCAACCACCCCTCCGCCGTCGTACTGCAGCGGCATCAGCCAGCCGCCAAACTCGGCCATCTTTGCGCCGTGGTCAACGTGCCACTGGTGCAGGGGTCCTTGCAGGAGTACTTCGGTATTTTCGTTCATGGCTCATACGGTACCGCAGGCGGGCTTTTCGGCGCTCCACGCGGCAGGCATTTGAGAGGGGTTGGGGTTACGATCGAAGGCAGCTACCTACGTTTATCAATACCCCACAGTAAGGACCGTATTTCAGTGAGTGCGAAAGAAAACATCAGCGTCCGCGTCATCAGCACCGGCTTGGCAAAGGTTTCAGCCGACGCCCTTGTCATCGCCGTCAGCAAGGGAGCAGACGGCCCGGCACTCCTTGAGGCGCCCCTCTCCGCCGGGGCGCTTGCCTCCCTCAATGCCTCCCTTGCCGCCCTGGGTGTCACCGGCGCTGCCGATCAGATCCTCCGTCTGCCCGGCCTGCCAGAAACAGGCGCGAAGATCCTGGTCCTGGCCGGCGTCGGCGCCGTCAAGGACCAGGCCGTCAGCGATGAGGCCCTGCGCCGCACCGCGGGGGCGGCAGTCCGCCAGCTCGCCGGTCTGGCGCACGTCCTGTTTGCCATTCCGACGACGTCGGTGGCGCAGGTTGCCGCGCTTGCCGAAGGTGCCGCCCTGGGCGCGTACCAGTACGCCAGCCTGCACTCAAGCACCAAGGGCCGCAAGGACCCTGTGTCCAAGGTCACCATCCACTCGACGTTGGCGAAGGATCCCGAACTGGCAGCGGCCCTGGAGCGCGCTTCGGTGGTGGCCAAGGCTGTCAACGCGACCCGCACCCTTGTGAACGAGCCGCCCAGCGTCTTGTATCCCTCCACCTTTGCCGATGCCGCCAAGGACCTGGCCAAGGGCCTGCCCGTGAAGGTGACGGTCTTCGATGAAAAGAAGCTCCTCAAGGACGGTTATGGGGGCATCATGGGCGTCGGCCAGGGCTCGTCGCGACCGCCGCGCATGGTCAAGGTCGAATACAAGTCGGAAAAGGCAGTGGCAGACCTCGCCCTTGTCGGCAAGGGCATCACCTTTGACAGCGGTGGCATTTCCATCAAGCCCGGCGCCGGCATGGTCACCATGAAGTGCGACATGGCAGGTGCCGCTGCAGTCCTGAACACGGTTTTGGCCGTGGCCGACCTTGGTCTGCCCGTCAACGTCACCGGCTGGCTCTGCATTGCCGAGAACATGCCCTCGGGCACGGCCATCCGCCCTTCGGATGTCCTGACAATCTTTGGCGGCAAGACAGTGGAGGTCCTGAACACCGACGCCGAGGGCCGACTGGTCATGGCCGACGGCCTCGTGGCCGCGTCCCAGGAATTCCCGGACGTCATCATCGACGTCGCCACCTTGACGGGGGCACAGGTGGTGGCACTTGGCCACCGCACCGCAGGCGTCATGGGAGATGAGGGCGTCAGCGCTGCCTTGAAGGCAGCAGCCGACAGGGCCGGTGAGCTTGTCTGGCCCATGCCGCTGCCCGAGGAACTGCGCCCGTCGCTGGACTCCCCCGTAGCGGACATGGCAAACATCGGCGAACGCATGGGTGGCATGATGACCGCCGCAGTGTTCCTGCAGGAATTCATTGGCAAGGGCAAGGATGGAGAAACCATCCCCTGGGCCCACCTTGACATCGCCGGCCCCGCCTTCAACGAGAGTGCCCCCTACGGCTACACGCCCAAGCAGGGCACGGGCATGGCCGTGCGCACGCTGGTTGCCTACGTTGAGGACGTTGTGGCCCGCAGCGCCTAGTCCACCGAGGAATTAATACTGCGGCGCAATCCACTCCCGCTCGGCCGGGAAAGGATCGCGCCGCAGTTTTGACCGCCGTCACCACAAAGTGAGTATGACCACATTCGCCTTTAGTGTGACACCTGTGACGGCGCAGCGTGGAACAACTGACGTATGGTGAATGCTGAAAGTATTTGTCTTTGACCGACGGAAGTCAGGCATTCCTCAGGGGATGCACAGGCTTCTCTCAATAATTGATGAGATGACGCGCCGACAATGAGCGCGTCACCCGAACGCGAGGGAGCGTCTACGTGGCCGAACAGGCAGCTGGGCAAGAATTCGACATTTTGGTTCTGGGCGGTGGCAGCGGCGGATACGCAACTGCACTGCGCGCAGTCCAACTGGGCATGACCGTTGGTCTTGTGGAGAAGGGCAAGTTGGGCGGCACCTGCCTGCACAACGGCTGCATCCCCACCAAGGCTCTGCTGCATGCAGCCGAGGTAGCCGACCACGCTCGCGAAGGCGCCTCCATTGGCGTCAACAGCCAGCTCAACGGCATTGACCTGGTGGCTGTCAACAAGTACAAGGACGGCATCATTGCCGGCAAGTACAAGGGTTTGCAGGGCCTCATCAAGGGCAAGGGCATCACCGTCATCGACGGCGAGGGCAAGCTCACAGCAGCCAACACCATCACGGTGAACGGCGTGAACTACACAGGCAAGAACATTGTTCTGGCCACCGGTTCATACTCCCGCAGCCTGCCCGGTTTGGAAATCGGCGGCAAGGTCATCACCTCCGACGAAGCCTTGGGCATGGAAACCCTGCCCAAGAGCGCAATCGTGCTCGGTGGCGGCGTCATCGGCGTCGAATTTGCTTCCGTCTGGAAGTCCTTCGGGGTAGACGTCACCATCATTGAAGGTATGGCCTCCTTGGTTCCCAACGAAGATGCCGCCATCATCAAGGTGCTCGAGCGCACCTTCCGCAAGCGCGGGATCAAGTTCAACACCGGCACCTTCTTCCAAGGGGTTGAGCAGACTAACGACGGCGTTAAGGCCACCTTGGTCGATGGCAAGACGTTTGAAGCTGAGCTGATGCTTGTGGCTGTTGGCCGAGGCCCGTCCACCGCAGGCATGGGCTTTGAAGACGCCGGCGTCACCGTTGACCGCGGCTTCGTCATCACCAACGACCGCCTGCACACCGGCGTCGGTAACATCTACGCCGTGGGCGACATTGTCCCTGGCATTCAGCTGGCACACCGCGGCTTCCAGCAGGGCATCTTCGTTGCCGAGGAAATCGCCGGCATGAACCCGGTGATTGTTGAAGACATCAACATTCCCAAGGTCACATACTGTGACCCGGAAATTGCCTCGGTGGGCTTGAATGAGAAGCAGGCCAAGGAAAAATTTGGTGATGCCAACGTTGAAACCACCGAGTACAACCTGGCCGGCAACGGCAAGAGCGCCATCCTGGGCACCGGCGGCATCATCAAGTTCGTTCGCGAAAAGGACGGCCCCGTTGTAGGCGTTCACATGATCGGCAGCCACATTGGCGAGCAGATCGGTGAAGCACAGCTCATCGTGAACTGGGAAGCGTACCCCGAGGACATTGCAGGCCTCATCCACGCACACCCCACACAGAACGAAGCCCTTGGAGAAGCAGCGATGGCCCTGGCCGGTCGCCCGCTCCACGGCTAGCAGCACCTTTATTTAGTGCACCCGGCCCACGTGCCGGGTGCACTAAGCTACAAACCAAACTTATTCTAAGAAATTTCGTCGCAGATGCACCTTGTGCACCATGAGCGAAATGCACTGCACAAGAAGGAGAACGGGGACACCATGTCTGAATCCGTGAACTTGCCCGCCTTGGGTGAAAGCGTCACCGAAGGCACCGTAACTCGATGGCTGAAGCAGGTTGGGGACCGCGTCGAAGTGGACGAGCCCCTGCTGGAAGTTTCAACCGACAAGGTTGACACCGAGATCCCGTCACCCTTCGCCGGCATCCTGGAAGAAATCCTCGTACCCGAGGACGAGACCGCCGAAGTGGGCGCCACCCTTGCCCGCATCGGAACCGGAGCAGCCGCATCCGCCTCAGCACCGGCCCCCGCAGCTGAAGCGCCCGCCCCGGTTGACGCCCCTGCCGCACCGGCAGCAGCTCCGGCTGCCGCACCGGCTGCCGCTCCGGCAGGCGACTCTCACGAGCTGGTTCTGCCCGCACTGGGCGAATCGGTCACCGAGGGCACCGTGACCCGCTGGTTGAAGGCCGTTGGCGACACCGTCGAAATCGATGAGCCGCTCCTGGAGGTCTCCACCGACAAGGTCGACACCGAGATCCCCTCCCCCGTGGCCGGAGTCCTGCTGGAAATCCGTGTGCCGGAAGACGAGACCGCTGAAGTGGGTGGCGTCCTGGCACTGATCGGTTCCGCCGCTGCAGCCCCGGCTCCCGCTGCTGCTCCGGCTGCCGTCGCTGAACCTGTTGCTGCTCCGGCACCCGTTGCTGAACCCGTAGCCGCACCGGCTCCCGTTGCCGCACCGGTGGCAGCTCCTGCTCCCGTTGCAGCTCCGGCACCGGTTGCAGCTCCTGTTGCAGCAGCCGAGTCCAACTACGTGACCCCCCTGGTCCGCAAGCTGGCCAAGGCACACAACGTTGACATCGCCACCGTCACCGGTTCAGGTGTTGGTGGACGCATCCGCAAGGAAGACGTCGTCGCAGCAGCCGAGGCCGCCAAGGTTGTTGCCGCACCGGCAGCGCCCGCAACAAAGTCGGCCCCCGCCGTCGTGCCTTCGGCATTGCGCGGCACCACTGTCAAGGCCCCCCGCATCCGCCAGGTCATCGCCCGCCGCATGCGCGAGTCCCTCGAAGCCTCCACGCAGCTCACCCAGGTGCACGAGATCGACATGACGCGCATCGTCAAGCTGCGCACCAAGGCAAAGGACGGCTTCGCGGCCACCAACGGCACCAAGCTGACCTACCTGCCCTTCATTGCAAAGGCCGTCACCGAGGCGCTCAAGCAGCACCCCTCGGTCAATGGCGAGTACAACGAAGAAACCCAGATGATCACCTACCACAACGCCGAGCACCTGGCGATTGCGGTTGACACCGACAAGGGCCTGCTGGTTCCCGTCATCGCCAACGCGGGCGATCTGAACCTCGCAGGCCTGGCCGGCAAGATCGCCGATGTTGCCTCACGCACCCGCAGCGGCAAGATCGGTCCGGATGAGCTCTCCGGCGGCACGTTCTCGATCACGAACATCGGTTCGGTTGGCGCACTGTTCGACACCCCCATCATCAACCAGCCCAACGTTGCCATCCTCGGCACCGGCGCGATCGTCAAGCGCGCAGTGGTTGTAACCGATGCTGACGGTGACGACACCATCGCCATCCGCCACATGATGTACCTGTGCCTGACGTACGACCACCGCCTGGTGGACGGCGCGGACGCCGGTCGCTTCCTGCAAACCTTGAAGGCCCGCCTGGAAGCTGGCGCGTTTGAGTCTGACCTCGGCCTGTAAGTAGTTCTTTAGGCTGAAGCACGACGGCGGTGGGTGACGTGGGATTTCCCAGTCACCGGCCGCCGTCGTTATGTCCGGCACATAAGGCACGCCTTAATAGACACTCTGTCACCAAATTGACTACGCTGAGTGTATGGACTTTTTACGCTTAGTGCTTGTATTTTTGCATATCCTTGGTGCCGCCGCGATTGTGGGCGGCTGGCTTGCCGCCTTCAAGAGCCCCACCGTCACCCAGTGGCAGTGGATCGGAGCCCTTGTCCAGCTCATCACCGGCTTGTTGCTGGTGGGCCTGATTGAGATGGACGGCGGGGGCCTGAACCACTTCAAGATCGGCGTGAAGCTGCTGATCGCCCTGGTGGTTGCCGTGGCAGCCTTCATAGGCCGCCGCAAGGTCAAGAACAACCAGAATGTCTCCAAGGGTCTGGCCCACGCCGTGGGCGGTATGGCGTTCATCAACATTGCCGTGGCTGTTTTCTGGGTCTAGGGACGCGGTTTTCGCGCATCATCGCATCTTCCCCGCTTGTTCGTGGTTCTACATCCACGAACAAGCGGGGAAGGTGCGTTTTTGGCTTAATGCACACCGCTTTGTGACACGTTAGGCTAGTTTTTGTCAGATGGAATTTGAATTCCATTCACACCCTGCCGCTCAAACGCATATGGTTGGTGTGTGTGCCATGGAATGCCATGGCACACACACCTCTCATTTTTTCTAAGGAGTTAACATGGCAACAACTCGCAACGCCCATGCAGGCTGGGTCGGCGACCTTCCCACCGGAGCCGGGCAGGTCACCTTGGACAGCTCCGAACTGGGCACCTATGACATCACCTGGAAGGCACGCGCCGAAGCTGCCGAGGGCAAGACCAGCCCCGAGGAACTCATTGCGGCCGCCCACGCTTCCTGCTTCGCTATGGCGTTCTCCAATGAACTCAGCACTGCCGGCCACGCAGCCGAGTACGTAAACACCAGCGCCGCAGTGACGTTCGTGCCCGGCACCGGCATCACCACCAGCCACCTGACCTTGGCAACCAAGATTCCCGGCATCAGCCAGGAAGACTTCGACACCATTGCCAACGCAGCCAAGGCCGGCTGCCCCGTATCAGCAGCCCTGGCAGGCATCGAGATCACCCTCGAGGCAACGCTGGAGGCATAGTCCCCAAATCCTCCCCCAGGGACGGACGCGGGCCCAAGAACACTGACAATAGGTGGCAGCCGCTTCGGCGGCTGCCACCTATTGCGCATCCACCGCCAGAATTTGCTGGATCTGCCACCTGGAATCCTCACGCACCATGACAATGGTCAGCTCCTGGCTCTGTTCCTGGGTTTGCGTGTGGACATTCGCTCCCGCCGCGTCCTGCTCGGCAAAGGGGCTTGTGGTGACGGTGGCTCGCACGGTTGCCAGCGGTCGGACTGAAGGACCTGGATCACCGGTTTCCGTCGCCCCCACGTAGTCGGTTCCCGCGTGTGAAATACCGGTGTCAAGACCGGTCAGGGTGTGTCCGCGATCTTTGAGTTCCTGCACCACTTGTTGGTCTGCCTTGAAGGCTGCCGAACCCGGTGCGTTGACCTTTGCCAGCAGCCCGGCGTCGGCGTTGGACAACGCGTACGAACGGACCCACGCCAGGGCAGGCAGTGCGACAACGGGGTCGTGGTCGGCCAGGTCCTTTTGTATCCCCGCCGGCAGTGCCGCGGCCCACGGCAAGGACACCTCCGCCGTCGTTGCGGGAGCAATGCCCACCGCGCTGGAGTCGCTCCACCCTGCCTTGACGAGCAGGAAACCCCAACAGGCAAGCACCACGGCTAAAGCCGCCAAGGCTGATGCGACAGCCGTCGCGCTCCGCCGGTTCCACAGCTGCCATGATTTCGCGGGCGCGCTCCCCCACAACAATCCCAGCTTCCCCGCCCGACGACCGCCGCGCCGCGCCTTCGCGTCCTTGCGGGTCAACAGCTCAGGCAGCACGCTTGGGTGCACTGCGTTTCCCAGGGCGACGGGTTCGGCCCTGGCGCTGCGAAAAATTGCCTGCGCAAAAGCAGCTGCGGTGGGCCGCCGGGCTGCGACCTCATTGAGCCCGGCCTCAAGAGCCGCGACAAGTTCGGGCGGCACATCCTGCACAAAGGTGCCCAACGGCAGGCGGTCCCGGGTGGCCGGGGCGGCCTGCCCCGTCAGCGCAAACCAGCCAACGGCCGCAAGGGCGTATACGTCGGCAGCCTCATCCCGCACACTGTCAGCCGCGCAGTAGAAGCCGGGGGTGCCGGCCAGTGGTTCGGCTGGCTGGCCCAACAGGCGCCCAAGGCCAAAATCCGACAACAGGGGTTTCCCTGCCGCACTGAGCAGGACGTTTCCCGGTGACACGTCGCCGTGGACGGCACCCCTGCCATGAAGGAAGGACAGGACCTGCCCCATGGGCGTCAGCACTGTGACCGCCTCCCCCACTGTCAGCGGACCCTTTGCACGGACTATTTGGGCCAGGGATCCTCCCGCGGCATGGTCCATGAGCAGCACCCGGGAGCCGACGTCGTCCACCACGATGGAATGCACCGGGATCAGGTGCTCGTGCCGGAACTGGGTCAGGATCTGCCATTCCCGTGTGACGTGGCTTTCATTGTTACGAAAAGTGCCATCGACAGATTCACCGCCAACGACACCGGCAGGGTGCGCAAGAACTTTGGCCGCAACGGGGGCCGAACCGTCCCGTGGCGCCATGAGCCACACCCTCCCCTGGGCGCCACTGCCCAGACTGCGAACAGGATCGTGGCCCGGAATTGATGGCGGCGGGTTCTCCGGACTGTCGGGACTGAAAGTATTCATAGAACAAGTAATAGTCCCGTTCGTTCTTTTCCGCTTGAAGTTATCCACAGGCAGGCGCTGTCCACGCATTTCTGATTTAGGCGAACATGCAACGTCCTCTAAAGTGGCCCTATGAGTCTTCAGTTCACCGAACTCGGGTTTGCCCCGAACTTTACCGACTACATGGGCGCCTGGGATCTGCAACGGTCCATCCACGCCTCCGTCGTGGCCGGCGACACCCCCAACACCGCCCTGCTTCTTGAACACGCGGCCGTCTACACGGCCGGCAAGCGCACGGAGGACCACGAACGCCCCTTCGACGGAACGCCGGTGGTCAATGTTGACCGCGGCGGAAAACTCACGTGGCACGGGCCCGGTCAATTGGTCATGTACCCGATCGTGCGCCTCTCCGACGCCCACGGCATCCGCGCCTACGTGCACGCCCTTGAGGACATCATCATTGACGTCCTCGCCCACTACGGGGTCGACGGCGTCCGCGTGGACGGGCGTGCCGGAATCTGGCTCCTGGCCGATGACAAGGGCGGGGACCGGAAGATCGCCGCCATCGGCATCAGGGTCCACGACGGCGTGACCATGCACGGCATCGCCATCAATGCCAACAACGACCTGGCCCCCTATGCGCAGATCATTGCCTGCGGCATCCAGGACGCAGGCACCACCACCCTTGAGGCCGAAACCGGCCTTGCCATATCACCCCGGGATCTGGCCCCGCTGGTCAAAGACGCCACTGGCCGGATCCTTGCACCACTGATCACCGAGATTCTGCCTGTTCAGGCATCAACCGCCGGCATCGCGGAAGCGCCCCGGTCAGAAGGAGCACTGCTGTGACGTTGGCACCCGAAGGACGCAAGCTGCTGCGCATTGAACAGCGAAATGCCGCGGTCCCGGTTGAGCGCAAGCCCGACTGGATGAAGGCCAAGGTCTCCATGGGCACCGAGTACATCGCCATGAAGAACCTGGTCAAGGGACAGGGCCTGCACACGGTCTGCGAAGAAGCAGGCTGCCCGAACATTTTCGAGTGCTGGGAAGACCGCGAGGCCACGTTCCTGATCGGTGGTTCGGAGTGCACCCGCCGCTGTGACTTCTGCCAGATTGACACCGGCAAGCCCTCGCCCATCGACATGTTTGAGCCGACCAAGGTTGCCCAATCGGTCGTGAAGATGAACCTGCGCTACGCAACCGTCACCGGCGTCGCCCGCGATGACCTCGCCGATGAGGGCGTCTGGCTCTATGCCGAGACGGTGCGCAAGATCCACGAGCTGAACCCGAACACCGGCGTCGAACTTCTCATCCCCGACTTCTCCGGCAAGCCCGAGAACATTGCGGCAATCTGCGAATCCAAGCCCGAGGTTTTCGCCCACAACGTCGAGACCGTCCCGCGCATCTTCAAGCGCATCCGCCCCGCCTTCCGCTACGACCGTTCCCTTGACGTCATTTCGCAGGGCCGCGATGCGGGCATGGTCACCAAGTCGAACCTGATCCTTGGCATGGGCGAGACCCGCGAGGAGATCTCCCAGGCGCTGGTTGACCTGCACGACGCCGGGACCGACCTGATCACGATCACCCAGTACCTGCGCCCCTCCGAACGCCACCTGCCGGTGGACCGCTGGGTCAAGCCGCAGGAATTCGTTGAACTGTCCCAGGAAGCGGAGGACATTGGCTTCCTCGGCGTCATGAGCGGCCCGCTGGTCCGGTCCTCCTATCGTGCCGGACGCCTGTGGGCCACCGCCATGCGCAAGAAGGGTCTTGACATCCCCGAACACCTCGCGCACATCGCCGAGGGCATCGAGGATTCCGGCCACACACGGCAGGAAGCCGCGTCCCTGATCGCCGCACAATAACTTTTCACCAATACCCGCTAGAATTGACTTACTATGGCCAAATCCACTGACTCCGCAAACAGCAACGCTGACGAAACCAAGCGTTCCCTCTTTTCCCGCAAGCCCAAGGCTGTGAAGTCCAAGAAGCCCGGCCGCCTCAAGCAAATGGTGGACATCTTCAAGATGACCCGCCGCCACGACCCCATGGTCACATGGTTGATGCTGGGTGCGTTCCTTGGGCTGATCCTGGTTGCCATGGTGGTGACACTTCTGGTGTCCCCGGGAAACTGGATCACCGGCTTGCTTCTGGGCATCCCGCTGGGTCTGCTTGCAGCGCTGTTGATCATGTCCCGCCGCGCGGAGCGTGCAGCCTATTCCCAGATTGAGGGCAAGGCCGGTGCCGCAGGCGCAGCCTTGAGCTCGCTGAGGAAGGGCTGGATCTTTGATGAGCAGCCTGCATCGGTGAACCCGCGCACGCAGGACGTCGTCTTCCGGGCCATCGGCAAGCCGGGCATCGTCCTGGTGACAGAGGGTCCCTCAAACCGGGTCAAGGGTCTGGTTGATGCAGAACGACGCCGTTTGAACAGGATTCTGCCCAACGTCACGGTCACGGTCATCGAGACCGGCAAGGCCGAGGGCCAGGTGCCCATCGCCAAGCTCACCAAGAAGATGGGCAAGCTCAAGGGCGAGCTCACCAAGGTCGAGGTCAGCGCCGTCAACAAGCGCATCTCCTCCATGGGAAACAAGTTGCCCATTCCGAAGGGCATCGACCCCTATAAGGCACGTCCCGACCGCAAGGCGTCACGCGGACGCTAAGTCGGCGGGCACCACATTGACAGTGGAAAGGCCCGGCAGGAATTATCCTGCCGGGCCTTTCCACGTCTTGATCCCGATTCCACCCGCATTAGCTGCTGTTTCAAAAGGGGGGTACGGGTTAGCGGCGGACCAGGATGGTCTTCATCGCCTTGTCGTGCAGGCCGCGATGGTCGGGGTCCATGATGATCACGGGGATCACCAGGCACAAAAGCACGGCGCGAACCACGCCTGCCAACAACCCTGGACGGCCGCCGTCGAGCGTTGTCACCTGGATGCCCATGACCCTGTGCCCGACGCTGTAGCCAAGGGTTCCGACGAGAACCATCTGTTCGGCCGCGAAGATGGCAAGGATCGCGTTGGGATTGGCGTCGAAGAATGCAATCGCAATTAGGTAGGACAGGCCCCAGTCGATGCAGATCGCCAGGATTCTCCGTCCCGCACGTGCCATGGAGCCGCGGCCGGAATCGGGCAGGCCCAACCGCTCGCCGGGAAATTTGGATATATTTGAAGTGTCCGGCCCACTGAGCCACGAACCTATGTCTTTACGATCTACCACCCCTCAAGCCTACCGTTGCGGGCCAATAGCCGGGCACCGCAGCAACCAGGAGGCTTTGTAATGTGCCGGAAACATTTCGGACACGGTGGAGTAATGGCCATGTTCTAGGCTTGATTCAGAAGCACAGGCACGAAGGCCGCACCAAGCCGGCCAACATTCCCCAGCGCCACAAGGAGCGTAGATGTTCAAGAACGCGGAAGAAGTCCTCCAGTTCATCAAGGACGAAGATGTAAAGTTCGTCGATATCCGATTCACGGACCTGCCAGGGGTCCAGCAGCACTTCAACGTGCCCGCCAAGACCGTTGACCTTGACTTCTTTGTCAACGGCCAGCTGTTCGATGGTTCATCCATCCGCGGCTTCCAGGGCATTGCCGAATCGGACATGCAGCTGATCCCGGATCCCAAGACCGCTTTTGTCGACACGTTCCGCAAGGAAAAGACCCTTGCACTGAACTTCTCGATTGTGAACCCGCGCACCGGCGACCCGTACCACCGCGACCCGCGTGGCGTTGCCGAAAAGGCCGAGGCCTACCTGGCTTCCACCGGCATTGCCGACACCGCCTTCTTTGGCGCTGAAGCAGAATTCTTCGTCTTCGATAACATTCAGTACGAGTCTTCACCGCAGGGATCGTTCTACAAGATAGACTCCGAAGAGGCTTACTGGAACACCGGCCGCAAGGAAGAGGGCGGCAACCTCGGTTACAAGACCCCCATCAAGGGCGGCTACTTCCCCGTAGCCCCGATCGACCACCAGGCCGACCTGCGCGACGCCATGTGCATCGAGCTGGACGCTGCGGGCCTCGAGGTTGAGCGCTCACACCACGAGGTTGGCGCGGCTGGCCAGGCCGAAATCAACTACAAGTTCAACACCCTGGTTCACTCCGCTGATGATCTGCAGAAGTTCAAGTACGTCATCAAGAACACCGCCTGGGCCTGGGGCAAGTCTGTAACATTCATGCCCAAGCCCGTCTTCGGTGACAACGGTTCAGGCATGCACTGCCACCAGTCGCTGTGGAGCAACGGCGAGCCCTTGTTCTATGACGAGAAGGGCTACGCCGGCCTGTCCGACATGGCCCGCTGGTACATTGGCGGCCTGCTCAAGCACGCCGACGCCGTACTGGCCTTCACCAACCCCACGGTGAACTCCTACCGCCGCCTGGTCAAGGGCTTCGAAGCCCCGGTTAACATGGTGTACTCGCAGGGCAACCGCTCGGCCGGCATCCGCATCCCGATCACGGGTTCCAACCCGAAGGCCAAGCGCCTCGAGTTCCGCGCACCGGACCCCTCTTCCAACCCGTACCTGGCCTTCTCGGCCCAGCTGATGGCCGGCCTTGACGGCATCAAGAACCGGATCGAACCCCCGGCTCCCATCGACAAGGACCTGTACGAGCTGCCCCCGGAGGAAGCCAAGGACATCCCCAAGGCACCCGAGTCCCTCGAGGCAGCCCTGATTGCCCTCGAGAACGACAACGAGTTCCTGCAGGCCGGCGGCGTCTTCACCCAGGACCTGATCGACACCTGGATCGACTACAAGCGCGAATACGAGATCAAGCCGCTCTCACTGCGCCCGAACCCCTACGAGTTCGAGCTCTACTACGGCTGCTAGCGAGAACATGCGGCTAAACGGGGTTTAGTCCGCAAGAGAAAAACCTTGAGGCACAAAGATGGGCCGGAACATTGCGTTCCGGCCCATCTTTTATATTTCCTCTGGTGCTCATGAGCCCAACTTGTCACTATCGGTGTCCCGAGTAGTATTGGCGGACGCGTGCCGCAGCGGCGCGGAAGTGCGCGCCCGGCACGAGATGCCCGTAGGTCATTGTCGTCGTGAGGATCGATTCATGCCCGAGCCTGTTCGCCGGCTCGGATAAATTCATTTCGCCCGCGATGGTATTGGCAGACTCCACTGCTTCGGACCATGCATACAGCCCCTGCCCCAGGGCACATGAAAGGGGAGGTCCCGACCCGTTCGCGTCTCGGAACCTCCCCCATGTGCAGCTTTTAGACCTTCTTGCGCGTCAACAGTCCCCAAAGAACCAGGACGATCAACGAACCAACAATCGCGAGCAACCAGGTGGAAAGTGACCAGAACGAGTTGATACCAACACCGAAAATGGCACTTCCAATCCAGCCTCCCAGGATCGCACCGACAACACCAAGCAGCAACGTAGCGAGCCAGCCGCCACCCTGCTCCCCGGGCTTAATTGCTTTCGCAATAGCACCGGCAATCAGGCCCAAAATGATCCAACCAATGAAACCCATGTCTTTTCTCCATTCGGATGAAGGTATTAGTTCCAGCATCAAACCGCGATGCACCCCACAACCCTACTGACCGGTAAGGCGAATATCAAACCGGGAACCCCCAAACCACTAGGACACCGTGTGATCCTCGTCCGTGATCGAACCACGATCGTATGAGGGCGCAGACCACCCTTTTAGCGTTTCCCGTATTTCTTGTGCACTGCCTGCTTGGTGACGCCAAGGCACAAGGCGATGGCTTCCCAGGACAGGCCGGCGGAGCCGTCCAACAGTGGTTTCATTATCAAATACCTCCAACGTCAACATTAGTTGACTCCATGATCAGGCCAACGTAAGTTGACCACGGAGAAATAGGAAGACCTTAGAAGATTGACCAGCCCGTCCGTGCGGTGAATTCGTCGAGCGCCGCGATACCGGCCACGGAGTTGCCGTTGGGACCCAACGCGGGACCCCAGACGGTGATGGAGCAGCGGCCGGGAACGATCGCCACGATGCCCCCGCCCACGCCGCTCTTTCCGGGCAGGCCCACGCGGTACGCGAACTCCCCAGCGGCATCGTACGTCCCGCACGTGAGCATGACGGCGTTGACCCGTTTGCTCTGGTTCGGCGTCAGGAACGGGGTACCCGCCGCCGCGACCCCCTGCCGGGCCAGGAACAGCGATGCTTTGGCCAGGTCTTCGCAGCTCATTTCCAGCGCGCACTGGTTGAAGTAGTTCGCAAGGACATCCTCCACCGGGTTTTCCAGATTGCCGTAGCTGGCGAGCAGGTGCGCCATGGAGGCGTTGCGGTGGCCGTGGTCGGCCTCCGAGGCGGCTACCACGGCGTCCATGTCAATGGTGGGGTTTCCCGACTCCAGGCGCAGCAGGCCACGGACCGATCGGGCCGCGTCACCCGTCAGCGTCAGCAGCCTGTCGGTCACCACCAGGGCTCCGGCATTAATGAAGGGGTTGCGGGGAATTCCGTGGTCGGCCTCGAGCTGGACCATGGAGTTGAACGGAGTTCCGGACGGTTCACGGAAAACGCGCTTCCAAATCGAGTCGTAGTCGTATGACATCACAAGTGACAGCGAGAACACCTTTGAGATGCTCTGGATGGAGAAGGGTATGCGCCAGTCCCCCGCACCATGGATAGTGCCGTCGGCCATGGCAACACACATGCCGAAATTCTCAGGCGATACCCCGCCCAGGCTCGGAATGTACGAGGCGACCTCGCCGTTGCGGCACAGCGGCGCAACACGCTCCACAATCCCCTCAAGGATCCCCTGCATGTCCTCCACGTGCGCTCCCCGCTGTTGTGCCGCCGTCGTATGTTTTACCCGCCACCAAAAATGGGGCGGCCGACAAAAGGCCGGCCACCCCAAATTACCGCAGAAACGCTAGAGAACCTTCGCCAGGAACTCCTGCAGGCGCGGCTGCTGTGCGCTGGTGAAGATGGCGTCGGGCTTGCCTTCCTCACAGATCACACCGGCATCCATGAAGATGACACGGTCGGCGACCTCGCGGGCGAAGCCCATCTCGTGGGTGACAACCACCATGGTCATGCCCTCGGCGGCCAGGTCGCGGATGACCTGGAGCACCTCGCCCACCATTTCGGGGTCAAGGGCGCTGGTGGCCTCGTCGAAGAGCATGATGCCGGGGTTCATGGCCAGCGCACGGGCAATCGCCACGCGCTGCTTCTGGCCGCCCGAGAGCGACGCCGGACGCGCGTCGGCCTTCTCGGCCAGGCCCACGCGCTTGAGCAGGCCCATGGCCTTGTCCCTGGCCGCAGCCTTGTCTAGCATCTTCAGCTCCACGGGCGCCATCATGATGTTCTGAATGACGGACATGTGCGGGAAGAGGTTGAAGTGCTGGAAGACCATGCCAATGTTCTGGCGCACCACGTTCAGGTCGACCTTGGGATCCGTCAAGTCAAAACCGTTGACTGTTACGGTGCCACCGGTGATGTTCTCAAGCTTGTTCAGGCAGCGCAGGAACGTCGACTTGCCCGAGCCCGAGGGCCCGATGACACAGACAACTTCGCCCTCGGCAATGTCAACGTCGATGCCCTTGAGCACCTCGTTTGAGCCGAAGGACTTTTTCAGCCCCCGGACACTGATTTTCGCGTTCGTCATTTGTTGAACTTCCTGTCCAGGACGTTGGAAAGCTGGGTCAAGAGCGTGATCACAATGAAGTACAGCGCGGCGACGATCAGCAAGGTTTCACCCGTGCGGAAGTTGGCTGCGTAAATCTGCTGTCCCTGGTAGGTCAGTTCCGCGAAGCCAATGACGGCCAGCAAGGAGGTGTCCTTCAACGTAATGACGAACTGGTTGATGAACGACGGCGTCATGATCTTCACAGCTTGCGGCACCACTACACGGCGCATGGAGGTGACGTAGCCAAGGCCAAGGCTGCGGCTTGCTTCGAGCTGGCCGGGATCGACGGACTGGATGCCGCCTCGGACGATCTCCGTCATGTAGGCTCCTGCGTTCAGGCTCAAAGTGAGCACGCCGGCCGTCAGGACATCGATGGGCTGGCCCGTCATCTGGGGCAGGCCGAAGTAGAAGAAAAACGCCTGGACCAGCAGCGGCGTGCCGCGGAAGATGGCGACGTAGGTGGTGGCGACCCCGCGCAGGATCCTGCTTTCGGAGACCTTGAAGAAGCCGAAGAGAATACCCAAAACGAGTGCGACAGCCAGGGAGAGGACGGTGGCGACCATTGTCAGCCACAGGCCCTTCATGAGGGCCGGGAAGCTGTCCTTGACGAGCTGGAAGAAACCGCCCTGCTGGGTCGCCTCGGCCTTGGCCAGGTACGTGTCGAGAATCTTGTTGTACTCGCCGTTGGCCTTCAGGTTGGCCAGGCCGGTGTCGAAGGCCTTTAGCAGGTCCTGATTCTGCCCCTTGTTGACGGCGAAGCCGTAGGAACTGCCTTGCTCCTTGTCGGTGACAATCTTCAGCCCGTTGTTCTGGCCGACGCCGTAGGCAAGGACGGGGTAGTCATCGAACACGGCCACGGAGTTGCCGGCCTTGACGTCGTCGTACATGGTGGCGGAATCCGCCAGCGCCTTGACCTTGAAGCCGTACTGGTCCTTGATGGAGTTGGCGAACGTTTCACCCTCACTGCCGCGCTTGGCCGTGACGGTCTTGCCCTCCAAGTCCGCGTAAGTCTTGATGTCCTCGTTGTTCTTGGCAACGGCCATCTGCACGCCGGAGTCAAAGTACGGGTCGGAGAAGTCAAAGATCTTCTTGCGCTCATCGGTGATGGACATGCCGGCAATGACGCCCGAAACCTGGTTTGACTGCAGCGCCTGCAAGGCGGCGTCAAAGCCCAGCGACTTGATGTCGACCTCGAATCCCTGGTCCTTGGCAATCGCATGGAGCAGGTCCATGTCGATGCCGACCAGGTTGCCATTGCCGTCACGGAACTCAAACGGGGCAAAGGTGGTGTCGGTGGCGATCGCGAACGTCTTGCCCTTGACGTCACTCTGGGCAACAGTCGATACGGACGTCGGGGCCGTCAGTGCTGACGCCCCGCCAATCCCAAAGAACATGATGGCAACAGTAAAGAAGGCGGCGAGGGCGGCAAATCTGCCACCTCTACGCCGCCGAATGGGCGGAACCCTCAGCATAAAATTTCCCTTACAACGGAAGCTTCGTCCCTCCTGGGCCGAATGAAGTACCCTACGACGGTACAGGCTTTGCCCCCTACATGCGAGACGAAAGTCATTTTGCCTATCACCATGGCCACTGTTGGCGCCACCGTTGCCCATAAAATGAGACGCAGGTCTCTAGTACTGTAGATGTGTCCCCGGTTACCCCACCGCCCCGGCCCCCGCCCGAAAGCAGCGCATGAACAAGCCCAATGTGATCCTCATTTGCGTCGACGAATGGCGAGGCGACACCCTCGGCGCCGAGGGGCACCCCCATGTCCTGACACCGCATCTGGATGAGCTTGCCGGCAAGGGTGCCCGCTTCCGCCACGCATATTCGGCAACTCCCACCTGCGTTCCCGCCCGGGTGGCCTTGTTTACCGGCCAGTCCCAGGAGCGCCATGGCCGGGTTGGGTATGAGGAAGGTGTGGCGTTCGACGACGTTCATCCCGTCACGCTCCAGGGTGAGTTTCGCAGAGCCGGCTACCAGACGCAGGCCATTGGCAAATTGCATGTTTATCCTGAGCGAAGCCGGGTGGGCTTTGACGAGGTTATTTTGCACGACGGCTTCCTGCACTTCGCCCGCAAGGAACACCGCCGGGATTTCAAGTTCTTCGATGACTACGTTCCGTGGCTGCGCCGTCAGCCAGGCGTCACGGCCGACGAGGAATACTTTGACCACGGTGCGGGCTGCAATTCCACCGTGGCACGGCCCTGGGACAAAGCGGAAAGGCTGCACCCCACTTCCTGGACCGGCTCCCAAGCCGTGGAGTGGCTGTATCGGCGCGACCCCACAAGCCCATTTTTCCTCTACCTTTCCTTCCATCGCCCGCACCCGCCGTACGATCCCCCGGCTTGGGCAATGGAGATGTACCTTGACCTGCCGGCCTTCAAGCGCAGGCTTGGGGATTGGGAGCATCACTACGAATCAGTGCGCACCAACGGCCTCCACCAGTTGTCCTTTGGCACCCTCCCCGAAGCGGTGACGCATCGGGCCCGCGCCGGCTACTACGGGCTCATGACCCAGATCGACATGCAGCTCATGCGGGTGTTTGAGGCATTGAATGAATTCGGCCTGGCCGATGACACCATCATCGCCTTCACCGCCGACCATGGGGAAATGCTCGGCGATCATGACTTCTATCGCAAGGCTGTCGGCTACGAAGGCTCCGCCCGGGTTCCATTCATTGTCACCCCGGCACCCAGCGACAAACTCGCGCGGCGCGGCACGGTGGTGGATGAAGTGGTGGAGCTACGCGATATCATGCCGACACTGCTGGACTTGGCGGGCGTCCCCGTTCCGGATTCCTGCGACGGGCGGTCACTGGCCAGGTTTGTGCGCCAGCTGCCCGAGTCTGGGTCCGGGGAACTGGAGCCCTGGCGGGAATGGCTCCACGGAGAACACGTCTACTTTGAGCAGTCGCTGCAATGGGTCACGAACGGCCACATCAAATACTTGTGGGCTTCGGGGTGGGGAACCGAGGAACTCTTCGATCTCGATGCCGACCCGGAGGAGATGCACAACCTGGCCCCCCTGCCCGAACACGCCGACTTGCTGGCCTTGTGGAAGGGCCGGCTGATCGCGGACCTCACCGGCCGCGAGGAGGGCTTCGTGCACGACGGCGCATTGGTCACCGGGGTGCCGGTTGTCACCATGCTCTCCCATGCCAGGGCCCTGATCAGGTCTTAGCCGTAGAACAACCGCTCGAAGACCGCCCGGGCACGCCGAGTAAGAGACAAATAGTCCTCTTCAAGAGCAGCGGCTTTGCCCTGTTCGTAGCCACAGAGCCTAGCCACGGCTTCAAGGTCACGCCGCGCCGAAGGGAGCAGGTCTGAGTTCTTTCCCGTCCACATGACGTTGGCGTTGCGGATCTTTCCCGCAAGGCGCCATGCCGATTCCAGGGTCTCGGCATCGTCGTCGTCAACCAGACCAAGGGCATTTGCAGCATGCAGGGCAGGGATCGTGCGGGTGGTGCGGAGCGCGGGTGTGTCGTGGGCCCGTTGAAGCTGCCACATCTGGACAAGCCACTCAACATCGCTGAGCCCGCCGCGCCCCAGCTTCACATGCCGGGCAGGATCAGCGCCGCGCGGGAGCCGTTCGGCTTCCATCCGCGCCTTGATGCGCTTGATTTCCCGGAAGTCTCCCTCCGACAGAGCCTTTGGATACCGGATGGGATCCACCATGTCCACAAAGTCCCTTGCCAAGGCGTCGGAACCTGCCATGGGCATGGCCCGGAGCAGGGCCTGGGCCTCCCACGCCGACGACCATCGCGCGTAGTATTCCCTATAAGCATCCAAGGACCGGACCAACGGCCCGTTGCGCCCCTCGGGGCGGAGCCCGGCGTCGACAACGAGCACCCGTTCGGCCTGGATGGCGGGCTTCACGGGGGCCGTGAGGAGGGCCGTGAGTTTCTGCACGATCGCCTTGGCCTGCTGTGTTGCCTCGTCGTTGCGCCCCTCGGCCAGCCCGTCAACCGGCCTGTGCACGAACAGGACGTCGGCGTCTGAGCCGTAGCCAATTTCCTGGCCGCCCTGGCGGCCCATCGCCACCACAAGCACCCGCGTCAACGGCTCGGCGCCGGCATAGATTTCAGTTTCCGCAACCATGAGTGCGCCAAGGACCGCCGCTCGGTCGGTGTCGCTCAGCGCCTTGGCGACCTCGTCCTGCCCCAGCAGCCCGGAGCTGTCGGCAATGCCGATGCGCAGGATTTCCCGCTGGCGGATCAGGCGGATGAGCCGGATGGCTTCCGTGGAGACAGCGTGGCGTGAAAGCGTCGCCTTGATCTCGGACCACTGTGTTTCAAAGCTTTGCGGCACCAGCTCCTTGGCATTGCCCAGCCACGCAGTTGCCTCCGGGGAGACCTCCAACTGGTCGCTGACGAGGCGCGAGCTTGACAGGAGGCGGCACAACCGCTCGGCTGCAGCCTGGTGGTCGCGCAGCATGCCTAGGTACCAGTGAGAGGTCCCCAGCGCGTCACTCACACGGCGAAAGGCGAGCAATCCGGCGTCGGGATCAACGCCGTCGGCCAACCAGCCAAGCAGCACAGGCAGCAGCTGGCGCTGGAGGGCGGCCCGGCGGCTGACCCCCGCAATCAACGCCTCGATGTGGCGCGTGGCTCCGGCCGTGTCCCGATAGCCCAGGGCGGCCAGCCGGGCCCGCGCGGCATCGGTTGTCAGTGCGGCGTCGGCGGCACTGAGATGGGCGGCAGTGGCCAGGATGGGACGGTAGAAGATCCGCTCGTGCAGGGAGCTCACCGAACGCTTGACCTTGGCCCAGTCGGCCAACAGGGAATCGGCGCTGGGCCGCTTCATGCTCAGCGGCCCCTCCAGCGAGCATGCCAAGGCCCTCAACTGCTCCGGCGCCGTGGGCATGGTGTGGGTCCGGCGCATCTGCACCAACTGGATCCTGTGCTCCAGCACGCGCAGGTACGTGTAGTGGTTAAGGAGCAGGGACGCGTCGGTGCGGCCAATGTAGCCGGCTTTGGTCAGCGCATCGATGGCGGCAGTCGTGGCGCGAATGCGTATGCTCGGGTCGGTTTTGCCGTGGACAAGCTGCAGCAGCTGGACGGTGAATTCAACATCGCGCAGCCCGCCCTTGCCCAGCTTGATCTGCCGGTCCGAGTCCGCATCGGGAATGTTTGCCATGACCCGCCGACGCATGGCCTGCACCGACTCGACAAAGCCGTCCCGCTCGGACGACGCCCAAATCAGCGGTTCAACCGCCTGCTCAAACGCCACACCCAGCGCCCTGTCGCCGGCGATCGCCCGCGCCTTCAGCAACGCCTGAAACTCCCAACTTTGGGCCCAGCGGTTGTAATACACCAGGTAGGACTCCATGGTGCGCACTAGCGATCCGTCCTTGCCCTCGGGGCGCAGGTTGGGGTCAACCTCCCACAGGCCGGGCTCTCGTTCCGTGGCATAAATGGTGCGTGAGAGCGCCGCGGCCAGGGCATTGCCGATCTGCACCACCTCACTCTCGTCAAGGTCGCTTGCACCATCCACAGGTTCCGCGACGTACATGACGTCCACGTCGGAGATGTAGTTCAGCTCCCGCGCCCCGCACTTGCCCATGCCGATCACGGCCAGGCGCACGGAGGCAACCTTGTCGGCTCCCATTGATGCCCCAACTTCGGCCCGGGCAACGGCAAGTGCCCCCTCGAGGGCGGCCGCGGCAAGATCGGCAAGTTCGGCGCCGACCATCGGCAGGACGGCCTGCGGCGAGGCGGCACCGAGGTCCCGCACCGCCAGCTCGCACAGGTGCCTGCGGTACATGGTCCGCAGTGCCAGCCTCGCCTCGGTTCCCACCAGTGCCGCCGTCGGCATCTCCGACGCCGGGTCCGCACCAACCGAGCGCAGCAGCGACGTGCGCAGGGCCGCACCGTCGGCGGGCATCGGCTCGGGAGAGGCAATGGCATCGACCACGTCCAGGTGCTCCGGGTGGCGCCTGAGGAAATCCGCCAGCGCCTCCGACGCGCCCAGGAGCCTGAACAGAGTTTCATTTGCAACCTGCCGGCCGGTTTCGCGATCGCTGACCGTCAGTTTGTCATAAGTTTCAGGGACGGCACTGAGCAGCCTGACCAGTGACTGCAGGGCCATGTCCGGGTTGTCTGCAACAGAGAGGGCATCCAGCAGTCGGGTCTGGTCGAGGGCGGCCAACTCGGAAAAACCCAGAAACCTCTCGCTTGTTTCCAGGTCTGAGAAGCCACGGGAGATAAGGGTGCGGGTTAGCGAGCTCATGGGAGTTTTTAGAGCACTCCCAGGTAGCGATTGATCTCGTAGGGGGTGACCTGAAGCCTGTATTCCTGCCATTCCTCGCGCTTGTTGCGCAGGAAGTTCTCAAACACCTGCTCGCCAAGGATCTCGGGCATGAGCTCGGATTCCTCCATCTGGCGCACCGCGTCGTGCAGGCTCGCCGGAAGGGGATCGTGCCCCATCAGGCGGCGTTCGGAGTTGGTCAGGGCGCTGATGTCCTCGACGGCTGCGGGCCCGAGTTCGTAGCCCTCCTCGATGCCCTTCAGGCCGGCACCGAGCAGCACGGCGTACGCCAGGTACGGGTTCGCCGCCGAGTCAATGCCGCGGTACTCCAGGCGTGCGGCTTGGCCCTTGCCCGGCTTGTACAGCGGCACGCGCATCAAGGCCGAGCGGTTGTTGTGGCCCCACGACACGTAGCTGGGGGCCTCTCCCCCGCCCCACAGGCGCTTGTAGGAATTCACGAACTGGTTCGTGACGGCCGTGAACTCCGGCGCGTGCCTGAGGATTCCTGCCATGAACTGGCGGGCCGTCTTGGACAGCTGGTATTCGGCACCCGGCTCGTGGAAGGCGTTGCTGTCGCCTTCGAACAGTGAGAAGTGCGTATGCATGCCCGAACCCGGGTGGTCCGAAAACGGCTTTGGCATGAATGTGGCGTAGGTGCCCTGCTGGATGGCGACCTCGCGAATCACCGTACGAAACGTCATGATGTTGTCTGCGGTTTGGAGCGCATCGGCGTACCGCAGGTCAATCTCATTCTGGCCGGGCCCGCCCTCATGGTGGCTGAATTCGACTGAGATTCCAACATCTTCAAGCATGGTGACAGCAGTGCGCCTGAAGTCCTGCGCCACGCCCCCGGGTACGTGGTCAAAGTATCCGGCCTGGTCCACAGGGACGGGGATGCCATCCGGGCCCGGCCTATCGGACTTCAGCAGGTAGAACTCAATCTCGGGGTGCGTGTAGCAGGTGAAGCCCATGTCGGCGGCCTTCGCCAGGGTCCGCTTCAGGACGTTGCGCGGATCGGCTGCGGAAGGTTCGCCGTCGGGCGTCAATACATCACAGAACATGCGGGAGGTCTGTTCGGACTTGCCATTGCCGCGCCACGGCAGGATCTGGAAGGTGGAGGGATCCGGCTGGGCCAGCATGTCGGATTCGAAAACCCTGGCCAGGCCCTCAATGGCCGAACCGTCGAAGCCGAGACCCTCTTCAAAGGAGCCCTCAACCTCGGCCGGGGCAAGCGCCACGGATTTCAGGCTGCCCACAACGTCGGTGAACCACAGGCGCACAAACCGCACGTCGCGCTCTTCAATGGTGCGCAACACAAATTCCTGCTGACGGTTCATGTACGTGCCTCTTCCTTGTGACGCCCCTATCCTGACGCCCACTGTGCAGGCTTCAGACGGGTTTGTGGGCAGGTGTGTTCCCTGCAGTAATTACTCTACTAAGTACTGGGTCACCGTTTGCCCAATTCAGCCGCCGACTCGTAATAAGCTGGTGGCATGGCACCCACTAGCACCCCAGAGTCCCCTGTGTCCGATTCCGCAGAGCAGGCATCCCCCTACGGCCAAGGCGCCGCTGCAACAGCACGGGCCACCGTTGCCGCCGAGTCGTCCCTGAGGGGCATCCCAGCCACTTTGCACAAGGTTCGTACGCACCATTTGCAGGCGGCCAAGCGGGCCGGCGAGAAATTCGCCATGCTCACCGCCTACGACCAGTACACGGCGCAGATCTTCGACGAGGCAGGCATCGAGGTCTTGCTGGTGGGCGATTCCGCGTCCAACAACGTCCTGGGCAACGAGACCTCCCTGCCGATCACGCTCGATGAAATGATCATTTTCTGCCGCGCGGTGACGGCTGGCTCCAAGCGCGCCCTTGTTGTAGCCGACCTTCCTTTCGGCAGCTACGAGCAGTCCCCCGAGCAGGCCATTGCGTCGTCGGTGCGGCTGTTGAAGGAGGGCCTGGTCCATGCCGTCAAGATGGAGGGCGGCGCCTACTATGCCTCCACCGTGCGCGCGCTGACCCAGGCCGGCATCCCCGTCATGGCCCACATCGGCTTCACCCCCCAAAGCGAGCACATGCTCGGCGGTTACAGGGTGCAGGGCCGCGGCGAAATGGCCCAGATGATGGTGGACGACGCCGTGGCGCTGGCCGACGCCGGAGCGTTCTGTGTGCTGATGGAAATGGTCCCCGCCGAAACGGCAGTGGCCGTGGATGCCGCAGTTTCCGTGCCGACGATCGGTATCGGCGCCGGCAATGGCACCACAGGCCAGGTGCTGGTGTGGCAGGACATGGCCGGGCTGAGGACTGGCAAGATGGCCAAGTTTGTCAAGCAGTACGCTCAGATGCGCACAGTGCTGGCCGACGCCGCCAAGGAGTTCGGCGACGAAGTCCGCCAAGGCGTCTTCCCCGGCCCGGAACACACCTTCTAGTCACCGGTCTCTCCAACCTTTTCCCGAACGCCCTGCGTCGGCGGATTTCCTTCCCCCGGCACGGGGCGTTTTACGTGCCCAAGAGCTGTCATTGAGCACCGCCAG
>NZ_JBCHVD010000027.1:0-38867 GCF_046736435.1 Arthrobacter sp. LAPM80 | reverse complement strand
GGAGAACCTCCCCCAAGAACCCGCCTGGGCCATCCCCAACGCCGAAGACAACACCATCCTGACCGAACAAGCCATCGCAGACTTCCTCACCAACCACCCCGAACCCTAGAAGCAGAGCCGGAGCGACCGCAGGGCTCTCCGGCAGCGCAAGCGAAGGGCCGCCGTCGCACTTCCCCAAAGGGGTGCGGCGGCGGCCCTTGTTGCCTACTCAGTCTTCGTCTTCTTCCTCGAGGGCGTCGGCAGCTTCGTTGCGTTCGCGCACCTTGGCGGGAGCCTGCGCGGCCTCTTCGCGTGTTTCGTACGGGCCAATCAGTGACTTCCACCCGGACTGGGCGTCCTTCTCAACTTGCTTGGTCTGCACGTTGTACCAGTACTGTGCCATGGCGCTCTCCACTCTTCCGTCGGCTCGTTGCGGCTCTCAACTGTCATCTTAGGCCGCAAGCACGCCGCCCGCAGCGCAGCCCGCGCTCAAAACTTATAGTATGTATGCATGTCTTCCACAGCACTTACTGCCCCCGTCGGCAAGCTTGTTCCCGGCGTTATCAGCCAGCCATTGCCCGTTCCACTCTCGATCCCCCGCCCAGAATACGTAGGCAAGGCGGGCCCGGCACCCTTCACGGGTTCGGAAGTGAAGGACGCTGAGACGCTGGAAAAGATCCGCATCTCCGCCAAAATTGCCGCGCAGGCCATTGTGGAGGTCGGCAAGCACATCGCCCCCGGCGTCACCACCGAAGCCCTGGACCGCATTGGCCACGAATTCCTGCTGGATCACAAGGCGTACCCCTCCACACTGGGCTACCGTGGCTTCCCGAAGTCCCTGTGCTCCTCCATCAACGAGGTCATCTGCCACGGCATCCCGGACACAACGGTTGTTGAAGAGGGCGACATTATCAACATTGACATCACCGCGTTCAAGAACGGCGTCCACGGCGACACCAACTGGACCTTTACGGTCGGAGACGTGGACGAAGAGTCCCGTCTGCTGGTTGAACGCACCCAGGAATCACTGAACCGGGCCATTCGTGCAGTGGCTCCCGGCCGGGAGATCAACGTCATCGGACGCACGATCGCCTCCTACGCGAAGCGCTTTGGCTACGGCGTGGTCCGGGACTTCACCGGACACGGCGTCGGCGAGGCCTTCCACACCGGACTCATCATTCCGCATTATGACGCGGCTCCCGCGTACAATACTGTGCTTGCGGAGGGAATGGTGTTTACCATCGAACCCATGCTTACACTGGGCACCATCGAATGGGATATGTGGGCCGACGACTGGACAGTCGTCACCCGTGACCGCAAGCGCACAGCCCAGTTTGAACACACCTTGGTGGTCACGGCCACCGGAGCCGAAGTATTGACCCTGCCGTAATTCCGGCCCAGTCCGGGCATACTCTCACACATCGAACGTCCCTTCCCTACGCTTGGAGCATCCATGTCTAAGAAGCACTCACACAGCAGCACTGTCATTGGCATCGACATTGGCGGCACCGGCATCAAGGGCGGCATCGTCGACATCGAGACCGGCGACATCCTGGGTGAGCGCTACAGGATCCCCACACCTACCCCATCCACTCCCCAGGCGGTGGCCAAGGTGGTCAAGGACATCGTGGAAGAACTCATGACCCGCGAGCACGCTCCGAGTAAAAAAGCACCTGTGGGCATCACGTTCCCGGCCATCATCTCCCACGGTATCGCCCGCTCGGCTGCCAACGTTGACCAGTCCTGGATCGATGCAGACGTCGACAAGATCTTCTCCGAGGAACTGGGCCGCGACGTGCAGGTCATGAACGACGCCGACGCCGCCGGTTTGGCCGAAGCCCGCTACGGCGCCGGCAAGGACATCAAGGGAACCGTCCTGGTTATCACCCTGGGCACCGGCATTGGGTCTGCGTTCATTTTCAACGGCAAGCTTGTACCAAACGTTGAACTGGGCCATCTGGAGATTGACGGAGTCGATGCCGAGACGAAGGCTTCCGCAAGCGCGCGGGCACGCGATGACATCTCCTGGGACGAGTACGCCGTTCGCCTGCAGCGCTACTTCTCCCACGTTGAGTTCCTTTTCTCCCCCGAGCTCTTCATCATTGGCGGCGGAATCTCCAAGCGCAGCGAGGATTACCTGCCCCAGCTGAAGCTGCGCACCAAGATCATCACGGCCGAGCTGAAAAACAACGCCGGAATCGTTGGCGGTGCGTTGCAGGCCGCTGTCCACTTCAAGATCACCAAGTAACGCCATGGGCGACGACGACCGAAACGTCGCCGTTGTCACCGGCGCAAGCAGGGGCATCGGCGCCGCAAGGGCCGTGTTGGCCGCCACACCGGGCATCTGGGTGCACCAAGCCGGGCCTGCACGCGGCCGCGGGAGGAAGTGGCCGCAGCGGTGCTGTGGCTGCTCAGCAACGATGCATCCTATGTAACAGGTGCCGTACTGCCCGTGGCTGGCGGCAGGTAAAACGGCAGGTTAGCTTCCGTCGCTGGCTACCCGCACGCCGGCTTCCGCGTTTTCACGCCGCAGCTGCGCAATTGAGGATTCAAAGTCTTCCAGGGACTCAAACGCCTGGTACACACTGGCAAAGCGCAGGTATGCGACCAGGTCAAGCCTGCGCAGCGGCGCAAGGATGGCAAGGCCGACGTCGTTGGCCTCAATTTCAGCTGCCCCGCTGGCCCTGATGGACTCCTCTACCTCCTGCGCCAGCTTGGCGAGGTCATCGTCTGTGACGGGACGCCCCTGGCAGGCTTTGCGGACACCGCTGATGACCTTGCTGCGGCTAAAGGGTTCGGCCACCCCTGACCGCTTGCTCACCGAAAGACTGGCCGTTTCAACAGTGCTGAATCGTCGGCCGCACTCTGTGCACTGCCGGCGGCGGCGGATGGATGAGCCGTCGTCGGACAGACGCGAATCAACCACCCGTGAGTCGGGATTACGGCAAAATGGGCAGTACATGCTGATCCCTTCGGGTCGTGGTGTTTCCCAGTCTAGAGTGAGAAAATCGCAAATAACAATTGTGTAATTACCACACCATGCCGCGCCGGGACAAGGCTTGGCGGTAATTTACGGGAATCGCACCGCGACGGCATCGCCGTGGGCGGGCAGGCCCTCGGCCTTTGACAGGGTGATGACGTGCCCGGCCACCTTGGCCAGGGCGTCCTTGTTGTAGTTGATGACCTGCACGGCACGCAGAAAAGTGGTGACGTTCAGGCCCGAGGAAAACGCGGCCGTCCCGCTGGTGGGCAGCACGTGGTTTGATCCGGCACAGTAGTCGCCGAGGCTGACCGGGCTGTAGTCCCCCACAAAAATTGCACCGGCATTGGTGATCCTGGCGGCCACGGCTTCGGCATTCGCGGTGACAACCTCGAGGTGCTCGGCGGCATAGGCGTTGCACACTGCAATACCCTGATCGATGCCGTCAACCAGGACAATGCCCGACTGCGGCCCGGCCAGCGCGGTTTCCACGCGTTCGCGGTGCCGTGTCAGCGCCACCTGCCGCACCAATTCACGTTCGACGGCGTCAGCCAGCTCGAGCGAATCCGTCACCAACACCGAGGACGCGTTGGGGTCGTGTTCGGCCTGGCTGATGAGATCTGCCGCGACGAAAATCGGGTTGGCGGTCACGTCGGCCAGGACGGCAATTTCTGTGGCCCCTGCCTCGGAGTCGATGCCCACGACACCCTTGACCAGGCGCTTGGCCGTTGCAACAAAGATGTTTCCGGGGCCGGTCACAACGTCAACCGGCTCAATGGCTTCGCCTCCGGCGTTGGCACCGGTACCGGCCGGAACACCGTAGGCGAAGGCCGCGATGGCCTGGGCACCACCCATGGCATACACCTCTTCGAGGCCCAGCAGTGCCGCGGCGGCGAGGATAGTCTGATCCGGCAGGCCGCCGTTTTCCTTTTGCGGCGGGGAGGCCAGGGCCACTGACCCCACGCCGGCCGCAATGGCGGGGACAGCGTTCATGATCACCGAGGAGGCCAGCGGTGCCAGACCCCCCGGGACATACATGCCCACCCGCGAGACAGGCAACCAGTGTTGGGAGACCACGGCGCCGTCGGCGATGGGGTAATCCATATTGGCGGGCTTTTGCGCCGTGGCAAACGCCGTGGCGCGGGCGATGGATTCCTCCAGCGCCGCCCTGACCGTGGGGTCCAGGTTTTCCAGCGCCTGGGAAATGGCCGTCAGGGGAACCCGGGGGTGTTCCTGGCTGACGCCGTCGAACTTGAGGGCGAGATCGGCAAGCGCGGCATGGCCGCGACCTCGAACATCGGCGATGATGCCCTGCACAATGCCCTCGGCCGTCGTCACTGTCGAGTGGGCAGTGCGCGGAACAGCACTTTTCAGTTCGGCAAGGCTCAGGGTGCGCCCGCGCAGGTCGGTGCGGTGCAACGTCAGGGAGGCATCACTGCTGGACGGGGCGGCGGACTCTGAAGTTTCGAGGTTGTTCACAACAATCAAGTTTACCCGTTGGCCCCGGTTACCGTGTCCACCATCTCATGCGGGACGGTCCCACGGGTGTCGGTGCCGAACATGGTGGAGATGAAGCTCTGCACGAACACAAACAGCATGCCTGCCAGGGGCCACAGGAGAAGGACAGGGCCCGAGCGCAGGGAAAACACGATGCTTGGATTGGGCATGTTCGCAGGCGGTGTGCGGAAGAGGTCGCCGGCAAAGAGGCCCATGCGCCAGGCAATGACCGAACCGAGGAGGCCGCCGACGGCCAAAGCAAACACAAAGGCGCCTGTGGATGCCGACGATTTTGGTTCGGACCTCCGCGCCGGCTGCTGAAGCCTGCGCATCGCAAGGGCCGCGGTGAGCACCCCGGCGATCACGAGCAGGGCGGCCAGCGTGGCGTCGCGCGGGAACCAGGTGGTGGCATCCGTGCCCTCGCCGTAGAAGGCGCCGCTTGGCGCGAGCAACCACCACAGGATGCCGGCAACAATACCGACAAAGACGGAGAAGGAGAGCGTGCGCCGCCAAACGAGGGCGTCCCCGCGCCGGGAGCCGGCCCGGCGCCGTATGACCTTGATTGCTCCGGGGCCGTCGGCGACGCTGGCCGCGGGAACGGGAGCCGCGAGAACGGGAGCCGCGGGGACATCGTCTTGTACGGTTGCGTCGTCAGGGCCCTCTAACATTGGCTGCGATTGCTCACTCATGGGTTAACCGTAACCCGCGGACCGGCTCCCCTTAGCCTTCCAGGCAGGTAGGTCCCAGCAGGACCTTCAAATCCCCGAAGAGTGACGGGCTCGGATTGACCCTGTGGTGCAGCGGCAGTTTCATGACCTTCACCGAACGGCTGCCTGCCAAATGCATCTTCACCTCGGTGTTGCCGCGGTGGTCGCCAAGGACGTCCTTCAGGGCCAGCAGCACCGCCTCGTTGGCCTTGTGCTCGGGCATCGATATGACCAGCGGCCCTGACATTCCCTCTGTCAGGTCGGGCACCGTGAGTTCCATGGCATTGAGGGTGATGGCGCCGTCGTCACGCTTTTGCAGACGGCCCTTGATGACAACGATCAAATCCTCGGCCAGGACGTTGGCGATGGGGCCATAGACCTGCCCGAAGAACATGACCTCGACCGAACCGCCCAGGTCCTCCACTTCACAACGGGCGTAGGGGTTGCCGCTGCTCTTGGCAATGCGCCGCTGGAGGTTGGTGATCATGCCTGAAATGGTGATGATGTGCCCGTCCTGGGGACCGTCGTCGGCCAGCACCTGCGTGATGGAGATGTCGGCGTTCTGGCTCAGGATGCCTTCAAGTCCGCGCAGCGGATGGTCGGAGACGTACAAGCCCAGCATGTCGCGCTCAAACGCCAGCTTGTCCTTCTTCTCCCATTCGGGCAGATCCGGGATGTCCGTCACGAGGGCTGATTCAGGCTCAACCTCTCCCCCCAGTCCGGCGAACAGGTCGAACTGCCCCACGGCCTCGTTGCGCTTGATCACGATGACAGAGTCAACGGCCTCTTCATGGATCATAGCCAGGGCCCGGCGCGCATGCCCCAGGGAGTCGAACGCACCGGCCTTGATGAGCGATTCAATGGTGCGCTTGTTGCACACCACGGCAGGGACCTTCATGAGGAAGTCGGAGAAATTCTCAAAGTTGCCGCGTTCGATCCGCGATTCGACCAGGCCGTTGACCACGTTGGCGCCCACGTTGCGGATGGCGCCCATGCCGAAGCGGATGTCGTTGCCCACGGGGGTGAAGTTCAATGCCGATTCGTTGACGTCGGGCGCAAGCACTGTGATGCCCATGTGGCGGCATTCGTTCAGGTACAGGGCCAGCTTGTCCTTGTCATCGCCGACGCTTGTCAACAGCGCGGCCATGTATTCGGCAGGGTGGTGCGCCTTGAGGTACGCGGTCCAGTAGCTGATGACGCCGTAGGCGGCCGAGTGGGCCTTGTTGAAGGCGTAGTCGGAGAAGGGCAGCAGGATCGCCCAGAGGGTTTGGACGGCGGCATCGGAGTAGCCGTTGTCCAACATGCCCTGGTGGAAGCCCGCGTACTGCTTGTCCAGCTCCGACTTCTTCTTCTTGCCCATGGCCCGACGCAGAATATCGGCACGTCCCAGCGAGTAGCCTGCAAGCTTCTGCGCGATGGACATGACCTGCTCCTGGTACACGATCAACCCGTAGGTGCCGCCCAGGATGTCGGCGAGAGGCTCCTCCAGCTCGGGGTGGATCGGGGTGATCGGCTGCAAGCCGTTCTTGCGCAGGGCGTAATTGGTGTGCGAGTCGGCACCCATGGGCCCCGGCCGGTACAGGGCCAGGACGGCTGAAATATCCTCGAAGTTGTCGGGGCGCATGAGCTTGAGGAGCCCGCGCATGGGGCCGCCGTCGAGCTGGAAGACGCCCAGCGTGTCCCCGCGCGCCATGAGCTCGTAGGAGGGTGCGTCATCGAGCTCCAAGCCTTCAAGGTCAAGGTCGAAGCCCTTGTTGGCCTTGATGTTCTCCAGGGCGTCGGTGATAATCGTGAGGTTGCGCAACCCCAAAAAGTCCATCTTGATCAGGCCCAGGCCTTCTGCAGTCGGGTAATCGAACTGCGTGATGACCTGGCCGTCCTGGATACGGCGCATGATCGGGATGACGTCGATGATGGGATCCGAGCTCATGATCACCCCTGCCGCGTGCACGCCCCACTGGCGCTTGAGCCCTTCAAGGCCCTTGGACAGCTCAAAGACCTTCGCGGCTTCGGGGTCGGTGTTGATCAGGTTGCGGAAGTCCCCGGCCTCGCCGTAGCGCTTGGCATCGGGGTTCTCAATGTCATTGAGCGCAATGTCCTTGGCCATGACTGCAGGCGGGAGCGCCTTTGTCAGCATTTCACCCATGCTGAAGGGGTGGCCAAGCACGCGCGAGGAGTCCTTCAGTGCCTGCTTGGTCTTGATGGAGCCGTACGTGACGATCATGGCAACGCGCTCGTCGCCGTACTTTTCGGTCACGTACTTGATGACCTCATGCCGGCGCCTATCATCGAAGTCCACGTCGAAGTCAGGCATGGAGACCCGTTCCGGGTTCAGGAAGCGCTCGAAGATCAAACCGTGGCGCAGCGGGTCAAGGTCGGTGATGCGCATGGCATAGGCCACCATGGAACCGGCACCTGAACCGCGGCCCGGGCCCACACGGATGCCCTGGTTCTTTGACCAGTTGATGAAGTCGGCAACCACGAGGAAGTAGCCGGGGAAGCCCATGCGGATGATGACGTCGAGCTCGTAGTCGGCTTGCTTTCGGACGTCGTCGGGGATGCCGCCAGGGTACCTGTACTTCAGGCCCTCGTCGACCTCCTTGACCAGCCAGGAGGTCTCGTCCTCACCCGGCGGGCAGGGGAACTTGGGCATGTAGTTCGCGTCGGTGTTGAAGGAGACGTCGCAGCGCTCGGCGATCAACAAGGTGTTATCGCACGCCTGCGGCAGCTCGGAGAACAGGGACCGCATTTCGGCGGCCGACTTCAGGTAGTAGCCGCTGCCGCTGAACGCGAAGCGCTTGCCGCCCTGGTCATAGGTGGGTTCTGTCAGCGTGGACGCGGACTGCAGGGCCAGCAGCGCCTCGTGCGCCTTGGCATCGTGCTCGTGCGTGTAGTGGAGGTCATTGGTGGCGACCAGCGGGATCGCCAGTTCCTTGGCAAGGCGCAGCAGGTCCTTGGTGACGCGGCGCTCGATGTCGAGCCCGTGGTCCATGAGCTCGCAGAAGTAGTTCTCCGCACCGAAGATGTCCTGGAACTCCGCTGCTGCCGCCTTGGCCTCGTTGTACTGGCCGAGCCGGAGCCGCGTCTGGACTTCGCCCGAGGGGCAGCCTGTCGTGGCGATCAGCCCGGGATGGTATTCGTTGAGCAGCTCGCGGTCCAGGCGCGGGTACTTGCCCATGGGCGAGTCGAGGGAGCCGATGGATGAGGCCCGGAAAAGGTTGCGCATGCCCTGGTTGTTGTAGCTGAGCAGCGTCATGTGGGTGTAGAAACCACCGCCCGAGACGTCGTCCTTCTTCTGCGACTCCTCGGTGCGCCACTTCACCCTTGACTTGTCGGTGCGGGCAGTGCCGGGGGTGACATACGCCTCGACGCCGATGATGGGCTTGATGCCCGCATCCGTGGCCTTGCGCCAGAAGTCGTAGGCACCAAAAAGGTAACCGTGGTCGGTCGTGGCCAGGGCCGGCATTTCAAGCCGTTTGGCCTCGTCAAACAGTTCGGTCAGGCGCGCGGCGCCGTCCAACATGGAGTATTCGGTGTGCGTATGAAGATGGACAAAACTGTCAGTCGATGAGCTAGCCACCACACCATTCTACGGTGCCTGGGCCCAACGCTTAAAGCACGACGGCGGGATACCCAAGCTCCCGCCGTCGTGCTTGGGGTGTGTCAGTGTTCCCCGCGCAGGTGGTCAAGGGCGTACACCAGGTCCTGTGGGTAGGGGCTCGTCACCATCACCGGTTCACCCGTGGAGGGATGCGTGAAACCGAGCTTGTGAGCGTGCAGCCACTGCCGCGTTAGGCCCAGCTCGGCGGCCAATGCGGGGTCGGCACCATAGGTGAGATCTCCGGCACAGGGGTGGCGCAGTGCGGAGAAGTGGACGCGGATCTGATGGGTGCGGCCGGTCTCAAGGTGCACCTCAACGAGTGAGGCCTTGCCGAAAGCCTCAAGCACCTCGTAGTGGGTGATCGACGGGCGGCCGTCCTCGATCACGGCAAAACGCCAGTCATGGCCGGGATGGCGGCCGATCGGTGCGTCAATGGTGCCCGCAAGCGGATCGGGCAGGCCCTGGACCACTGCGTGGTAGATCTTCTCGACGCTGCGCTCCCGGAAGGCCTGCTTCAACACCGTGTAGGCATGCTCGGTCTTGGCCACGACCATGGCACCGGACGTACCGACGTCCAGGCGGTGGACAATACCAACGCGCTCCTGGGCGCCCGAGGTTGAAATCCTGTAACCGGCCGCGGCCAGTCCTCCCACAACTGTGGGGCCAACCCAGCCCGGAGACGGGTGCGCGGCAACGCCGACAGGCTTGTCGACGACAACAAAGTCGTCGTCGTCGAGGAGAATGTTCAGCCCCTCAACGGGTTCAACCACCACTTGCAGCGGGTCGCGCCGTTCGGGAATGGTGACCTGAACGCGTGCGCCGGCCTTAAACTTCTCGCTCTTGCCCAGCACCGCCCCGTTCTGGAGCACGTTGCCCTCCGTGCACAACAGTGCCGCGGCGGAACGTGAGATGCCCAACAGGGTTGCCAGACCGGCGTCGGCTCGCAGCCCTGCAACGTCCTCGGGGATGGAAAATGTTTCAGTCATTGGTGTCGCCTTCCGGCTTTTGAACGGCGGGTGATTGATGCGCCGGCGCCTTCCTGGCCCCGCCCATCGGCACGCCGATCAGGGTCAACAGGCAAATGGTGATGACGCCGCCCACCACGGCCATGTCGGCCATGTTGAAAATGGCGAAGTTGGGGAAGGAAATGAAGTCAACCACGTGCCCCATGCCGAACGACGGCGGGCGGAACAGGCGGTCAGTCAGGTTGCCCAGGGCGCCGCCAAGGACCAGCCCAAGGCCCACGGCCCACCATGCGGATCCGACACGCCGGCCGATGATGATAATGGCAACGGCCACTGCCGCCATGACAAGTGCGAAGAACCAGGTGAAGCTCTCGCCGATGGAGAACGCTGCGCCGGAATTGCGGATGTAATACCACTGCAGAATCCCGGTGATCACCGGCGTTCTCTGTCCCTCAACCATGGTGGAGGTGACCCACCACTTGGTCAGCTGGTCGCAGACGTACGCGAAGGCGGCCAGCCCCAACCCGAGCCACCATAACGTCCGGCGGCGGAGCTTCGGGGTTCCCGCCGGGCCCTGCAAAGAGTTCTCGCTCATGATGCTTTCATTTGTTCTTGGGCATAGAAGAATTGGTCAATCAAAAAAAGCCGGTGGAACAAGTTTCCTTGCACCACCGGCTTTTAGTTCTTGCTTAGGAGTCCGAGTTGCTCTCGGAGAAATCCGGTGATGCCACCGAACCGCGAGCATCTAGGTCACGCAACTGGCCTTCGATGTAAGACTTCAGGCGTGAACGGTAGTCACGCTCGAAGCCGCGCAGCTGCTCGACCTTGCGCTCGAGCACCGAACGCTGCTGCTCCAGGGCACCGAGCGTCTTGCGGCTCTTCTCCTGGGCATCGTTGACCAGCGTGCTGGCCTCGATCTGTGCCTCGGCAATGATCTTGTCGCGCTGCTCAACACCTGCATTGACGTATTCGTCATGGAGGCGCTGGGCCAGGGCGATGACGCCGGAAGCCGCCTCGGCCGAGGAAGCGGCGGGTGTTGCCACTGCTGCGGGTGCCGGCGCAGCAACGGGCGCTTCCTTAACAACAACGGGCTCGGCCTCAACAGCCGGCTTGGGCTTGACGACGGGCTCGGGCTTTGCGGGCTCCTCAACAGCAGCAGCCTCCTTGGCAAGCAGCGGGGCTGCCTGGGCGGGAACTGTTCCTGTGTTCGAAGCTGTTCCGGCGAGCTGCTTGCGCAGGTCGTCGTTTTCCTGATGCAGTCGGCGAAGCTCTACGACGATTTCGTCAAGAAAATCATCAACTTCGTCCTGGTCATAGCCTTCACGGAACTTCGTTGGCTGGAACCGCTTGTTGACAACGTCTTCTGGCGTAAGCGCCATTTAGTCACCTCATTGGTCTTAGTGAGTCTGAAACTGACCGAAGCCGTCCCGACTACGGTACCGAATACAAATCGCTTGATCTGTAAAGGGGTCTATCGCTTTTTACAATATAGCTTTTCGCCGTTGAAAACTAACGACGCGGCGCTAATGAACCAAATTTTTTGTGACGCTCATCGCAATGCCAACAACAACCAGCAGCAGCAGGAAGCCAATGTCAAGGGCAACCGAACCGATTCGCAGGGGCGGGATCATGGCGCGGAGCTTGCGCAGCGGCGGGTCAGTCAGCCTGTACACGAGGGAAGCTCCGACCAGCGCAACGCCCTTTGGACGCCATTCACGGGCGAACACCTGTATCCAGTCAAACACCATGCGCAGCAGGAGGGTCAGGAAGTACAGCAACAACAACAAGTAGAGAAAAACAAAGACAATTGTCACGCCGGTGCACACAATCCCTAGGTGGAGAAACTCTGACGGAAACGCTGCTTCCAGAATAGACCAGTGCCAGGACACACGGTGTCCGGGCACTGAAAAATCATCGCTCAGCGGAAGGGCCGGGCGGGCCTAGCTCTGGTTGAAGAAGGTCGCCTGTGTGTCGGAGATCTTCTTATCGTCACCGAGCACCTCGATGTATGAGGGCGAGAGAAGGAACACCTTGTTAGTCACGCGCTCGATCGAGCCACGGAGGCCGAAGACGAGGCCGGCGGAGAAGTCCACGAGTCGCTTGGCATCGGCTTCGCCCATGTCGGTGACGTTCATGATGACCGGGATGCCGTCGCGGAAGCTTTCACCAATGATCTTTGCGTCATTGTATGAACGGGGGTGGACGGTGGTGATCTGGCGCAAACTTTCAGCCTCTTCCCGATTCGATGCGGCACGCTTGATGGGGGTCACCGGAGCCCTGTATTCCTCGTCGCCAGCCTTGGGTGCGGCAACTTCAACCACCGGAGCAGGCGCTGGCGCCGGCTCACGCTCGAAAGTCTCGGCGTAGTCTTCGTCCTTCGGGAATGACGGAGCGTGCTCCGCGTCATAGTGCTCATCACCGTCGGCGAGGCCAAGAAAGATCATTGTCTTGCGCATAGCGCCAGCCATGGTTGCTCCTCATTAGTCTGCAAAGCACAAAACACCGTGTGCGGTGCGTTGTGCGTCAATCTGCGTTGTTGCCAACACTGAAAACGCTACAGTACGGGCGGACGGGGTCCGAGTATATCGGAACCGACACGCAGGTGTGTCGCCCCCACGGCAATCGCCGCTTCAAGGTCCTGGCTCATGCCGGCGGAAAATCCGGTGGCCTGCGGGTGTTGGGCGAGCAGTGCAGCCGATGCCCGGGCAAGCAGGTCGAAGGCAGGTTCCGGGGCCACTCCCAACGGCGCCACGGCCATGAGACCGGCCAGCTCAAGTCCCCCGGTGCCGGCAATGAGGTCCGCCAATTCCTCAATGTTCGACGGCGCAACCCCTCCCCTGCCGCCGCGGCCTGTGGGCTCCACGGCGGACAGTTCCGGGTAGGCCCCCGACAGGTCGACCTGGATGAAGCATTCGAGGTTGGCGCGACCGTTTTCCTGCTGCCGGGCGTTCATTGCCCGCCCCAAAGACGTGACGAGTGAAGCCCTGTCGATCGAGTGGACCGAGTGCGCGTAGGCGGCCACCGACTTTGCTTTGTTGGTCTGCAGCTGGCCGATGAAGTGCCAGCGCAGCTCCGCATCGGACACCTCAAGGGCCTTCGCCGCAGCCTCCTGGTCGCGGTTCTCCCCTACGTCCGCAACCCCGAGGCTGCGCAGCCGCAGAACGTCGGCGGCGGGGTGGAACTTGGTCACCACAATGAGTGTTGGCTTGGCCCCGGCAGCTGTGGCAGCCGCCGAATCGATGCGTCGATGCACGGCGGCCAGACGGTCTGCCAGTTCGCTGGTTCGGGGGTCCTGCAAAGTCATGGTGCGGGGGTGCTTTCATCGTCAGGGGCGATCGGTACTGCCGCAACAAAGCCTATGAAGCGGCCTTCGGCCCCGCCGTCACGCTGGGCACGGCGGTGGGAGAAGTACCGGGGATCTTCAAGGGTGCAGATGCCCGACGGGTGAGCCGTGGCGCCGGCGCCGGCCAATTGCGCAAGGACCGCTGCGGGCAGGTCAAGGGAGGGCGTGCCCCAGGAAGTGGTGGCATGGGCCTGTGGGGCGACGCCTGCCACTGCCGCGCGCAGGTCCTGTGGCACCTCGTAGCATTTGCCGCACACGCTGGGGCCGAGCCAGGCCTCGATGCTTTCAGCGCCTGCCAGCCGCATTTGTGCCATGACGGCGGCAATGACGTTTTTCTGAACACCGGGCCGGCCGGCATGGGCAACGGCCAGAACGGCCTCGCCGGCTCGTGTCTGCCCGACAAGGACAACCGGCACGCAGTCCGCGACCATGACGGCAAGCCCCGTGACGGGTCCGTCGTCAATTAGGCGTTGCGCGGTGGTGACCATGGCGTCGGCAGTTGGCGCCCCGCCGCCGGAAGTTCCGGTGTCGGAAGTTCCGGCGTCAGAAGTTCCGGCGTCGGAGATCCCGGCGGAAATGCTTGCCACCTCGGCCCCATGCACCTGGTTCATGTACGCAAGTTTCACCGCGCGGACCCCGGCGGCCCCGGCCAGCAACGTCTCGACGCTTTTGCGGTGGTTGGCGACGACCGTGGGGTCATCCCCTACATGAAAGGCCAGGTTGCCTGCATCGGCGTCGGTGAAGCCTACCCAAATTCCGGGGCGGACCTGTTCTGATAACCACATGCAGAGAACCTGACCATTCATTGGTGCCGGCGGGGTGGCCACCGGCGGAATACAACTAACGCTTGTGAAAGGACGTTCCTACTTCAGGAAGTCCGGAACATCCAGGTCGTCGGCGCGGTGCCCCGTGAGGTCGGGCTCCACGATGGCGGGCAGCTCAACGTCGAAGCCGCCGTCGGCCGGAACCTGGGAGCCCGAGTGCTGGCCCCACTGGTTCAGGTTCGTGATGGATGCGCTGGCGGGCACGGTGGCGGGGATCGGGGGCGCCACGGCGGCAGCCGGCTCCGCCACCTCCACAGCAGCGTCGGGCGCGTCGAAGCCTGCGGCAATGACAGTGACACGGACTTCATCGCCCAGGGCATCGTCAATGACGGCACCGAAGATGATGTTTGCCTCGGGGTGGGCAACTTCCTGAACGAGGCGGGCGGCCTCGTTGATCTCGAACAGGCCCAGGTCAGAACCACCCTGGACGGACAGCAGCACACCGTGGGCGCCGTCGATGGAGGCTTCAAGCAGCGGTGACGCGATGGCGAGCTCGGCGGCCTTCACGGCACGGTCCTCGCCACGGGCAGAGCCGATGCCCATCAGGGCCGAGCCTGCACCCTGCATGACGGACTTGACGTCGGCAAAGTCGAGGTTGATCAAGCCGGGGGTGGTGATCAGGTCGGTGATGCCCTGGACGCCCGACAGCAGCACCTGGTCGGCGGAACGGAAGGCATCCATGACGGAGACGTTGCGGTCGCTGATGGACAGCAGGCGGTCATTGGGGATGACAATAAGCGTGTCTACCTCGTCGCGCAGCGCCTCGATGCCGCTGTCCGCACTCGACGCGCGGCGGCGGCCCTCGAAGGTGAAGGGCCGGGTGACAACGCCGATGGTCAGTGCGCCGAGTGAACGGGCGATGCGTGCAACCACGGGTGCGCCACCGGTTCCGGTGCCGCCGCCTTCGCCGGCCGTCACGAAGACCATGTCGGCCCCGCGCAGGACCTCTTCGATTTCTTCCTGGTGGTCCTCGGCCGCCTGGCGTCCGACATCCGGGTTGGCGCCGGCACCGAGGCCACGCGTCAGTTCGCGACCGACGTCAAGCTTGACGTCGGCGTCGCTCATCAGCAACGCCTGGGCATCGGTGTTGATGGCGATGAATTCAACGCCGCGCAGACCCACGTCAATCATGCGGTTCACTGCATTTACGCCGCCACCGCCGATACCGACGACTTTGATGACTGCCAAGTAATTCTGGGGTGCTGCCACGTTGGGTTCCCTTGCTCGTATGTTGCTTCGAAGATCAATTTTTCGTGCTGTGCTGCCAAAGCATTCGCCATGTTTCCAAGGCGCCGGCGCCGGTTGCCTGGGCAACCTTGAAGCCATGGTTGAAACCTTGCTAGCTTAACCCTCAAGTTGAAGGTTATACTTATGTCAACTAACTCTTGTCTGTGACGCTATGGTGCATCCGTGCCGCATGCAATGACCACCGCCGCGTGTCGCGATAATCCGGTACAAAAACGCTTCAATCACCGCCCGCTGCGCCGTGGCCGTTTGTCAATTCTACTGTGGCCGGACATCATCGTGTCACCGGGTGACGCGGGGCACTGACGTCAAAGACATTGGCGGGCACGGGTGCCGGCTTGCCCGCCGCGACAGTGGGCGGCGGGGCATTGAGCAGGGCTTCGAGCACCTGCGCCTTGAGCTCCATGTCGCTGGCATTACCCCAAATGACGCTGCGTCCGTCGGACAGCTTGAGCTCCACCGCGTCGGGCGAATTTGCCGTTGCGTTGGCAAGCTGCCCAAGGATCGTCTGCGGCAGGTTGGAGAGCACCGCAGTCATGGCACGGAAAGTGTCCTTGCCGATGGCGGCCGTTCCTCCGTCGATCAACGGCAGGGCCACGCTGCCCGGGTCCTTTGTGGACCCGAGCTGGACCCCGTCCTGGTCGACCAGCAGGTAGTCCTCCCCGTTCTTCAGCAGGGCCACGGGCACCCGCTCCACCAGGTGGATCAAGAGCGTGGACGGCGGCTTTGCCTCAATGCGCGAGCTTTTCACCTGGATGATAGGAGCGAGCAGCTTCTTGACCTCCTCATCGGTGACCTGCGGAAGCGGCTTGTCCAAGATCGGGGCCAACGCCTTGTGCAGTGTTTCCTCACTCACAAGCTTCTGCCCCTGAAAGACCACTGTTTTCACGGCCAGTGCCGGTGAAAACAGTGCGAGGACCATGACCAAGGTAAGAACGGCCCCAACGGCCACAACGGCGTACAGGATGGCACGGCGCCGGCGCTTGAATTCGGGCAGCGGGAACGCCAAAACCTGGGCGTTGCGCTCCTGCCCGGCCTCCGCCTTCGGCCCGGGGGCCGGCTTGGCGGGCGCAGGCCTTGCGGGCACGGCGTCCGGAACGGATGACTTTGGGGACAGCCAACCCGGAATCTTCATGCCCGGCCGCTTTGCCTCAGCGGGCGGTTTGGCTGCGGCCGGCACGGGCTGGACAGACACCTTGGTGCTCGTGCTGCGCACGGCGGCCGGAACAGTTTCCTGGGCGTCGTCGGGTGCGGCGGCCGGCGGCACCGTGCCGGGGCGGGTCCTGATGACCCGCGGCTTGCGCGGTTCAGCCATGATGCCCCTCGGTCCCGCCAGCAGGCTTGTTCAGGGCGGCCACCAGTGCAGGGCCGAATTCCGTGACATCCCCTGCTCCAATCGTCAGGATGATGTCCCCTGCCGCGGCTCCATCAACAAGGCGCTGGACGGCGGCGTCGCTGTCGGGGGCGTAGCCAAAGGGACTGTTCAGTTCGTTCGTGATCAGTTCGCTGGTGACCCCCGCAATGGGATCTTCGCGTGCCGGGTAGATGTCGAGCACTGCCACGGTGTCAGCCAGGTCGAGGGCCTGCGCGAAGGCGCCGGCGAACTCGGCGGTGCGGGAGAAAAGATGCGGCTGGAACAGGACGTGGACCTTGTGGTCCCCGGCAACACTCCGGGCCGCCTTCAGCGCTGCCGTCACCTCGGTGGGGTGGTGGGCGTAGTCGTCGTAGACGCTGACGCCGCGCCCCTCCCCCTTGGCCTCAAAGCGCCTTGCCGCACCACTGAAGGTTGCCAGCGCCGCAAGGGCGGCCTCCACGTCGACACCCAGCGCAACGGCGACACCAAGTGCCGCGGCCGCATTGTTGAGGTTGTGGTTTCCCGGCACCTGCAGGCGCAGGGTGAAGGATTCCTCCGTACCATCGGGGAGCACTCCCGCGCGCAGCTTGAGCGTTGCGGTGCTGTGCAGGCCGTCAGCGTCTCCCGGCAGCAGCCTGATGTCGGCGCCCTCCGCGAAGCCGTAGCTCAGGCATCTCTTCCCCGAAGCGCCCGCCGCAGCGGCCAGGGCAGCCGATCCGGCGTCGTCCGCGCAGGCAACAAGGGTGCCGTCGGCAGGCAGGAGTTCCACAAACTTCCCAAAGGCAGCAAACACGGCCTCCGCGGTTCCGTAGTGGTCGAGGTGGTCGGCCTCGAGATTGGTGACCACGGCGATGTCCGGACGGTAGTTCAGGAAGGAGGCGTCGGATTCGTCGGCCTCGGCGACAAAGACGCCCGCCGCGCCGTGGCCGGCGTTGACGCCCAGCCCCTGCACTGTTCCGCCGACGGCAAAGGAGGCGTCCACCCCTGCACCCTTGAGCATCACTGTGATCATCGATGTCGTGGTCGTCTTGCCGTGGGTGCCGGCAACCGCCACGACGGTGTCCTCCGCCATGGCTGCTGCCAGCGCCTGGGAACGGTGCAGCACCCGGAGTCCGGCCGCACGGGCTGCCGTGAGTTCGGGGTTGCTTTCACGAATGGCCGTCGACACCACAACGGTATCGACCCCTGACACGTGCTCCGCGGCCTGGCCAATGTGCACCAGGGCACCCAACATGCCCAGTTGTGCCAGTCCTGCCGATTCCTTCGCGTCAGATCCACTGACGGGCACACCTTGGCCGAGCATGATCCTTGCGATGGCCGACATGCCAGCACCGCCCATGCCGATGAAGTGGACGCGGCCCAGTTCGGCCAGTGTTGGTGGGTGATAGGCCACTACAGCTTCTTCCTTCGTCATGATCCTTACTTCCCGCCCGCGGCCAAAACCATGTCGGCCATGCGCTCGGCGGCATCGCGGATGCCCAGCGTCGAGGCTGCGGCGCCCATGCGCCCAAGTGTTGGCGCATCAAGGCACAGCGGAACCACGTTGGCCTTGATCCATGCGGCATCCAGGGTCCCGTCAGCCACCAGCAGCGCCGCACCGGCGTCAACGAGGCCTGCTGCGTTGCGTGCCTGTTCGCCGTTGCCGATGGGCAGCGGAACAAAAACAGCCGGTACACCCACGGCCGCAACCTCTGAAACGGTGCCGGCTCCCGACCTGCACAACAGGAGGTCGGCGGCCGCATAGACATCCTCCATGCCGGCAACGTATTCGACCTGCTTGTACAGGGGCGCGGTGACCGGGGACCCGTCGGCAGCCAGGACCGCCTTGCCCTTGCCGGTGATGTGCAGTGTTTGGATCCCGGCCGCGGCCAGCGCCTCGAGTGTTCCGCTGACTGCCTGGTTCAGCCGCATGGCCCCCAATGATCCGCCGGTCACGATCAGGGTGGGCAGCCCCGCGTCGAGGCCGAGCCGGCCGCGGGCCTCGTCCCGTGCGGCTTCCCTGTCAAGGGACGCGACGGCCTTGCGCATGGGCATGCCCACCAGGTGCGCGTGGCGGATTTTGGTGGCCGCGAACGCGGTACCCACGTACGTGGTGTACCGGGCGCCGACCTTGTTGGCGAGCCCTGCCTTCGTGTTGGCCTCGTGGATGACGATGGGCACGCCCAGTGACTTCGCGGCAAGGTACATGGGTGTGCATACGTAACCGCCGACACCCACCAGGACGTCGGCCTTCGCGTCGGTCAGGATGGTCTTGGCGGCCATAATGGCCCGGCGCATGCGACCGGGCAGCTTGAACAGCTCAGGCGAGGGCTTGCGGGGAAGCGGAATGCGCTCGATCAGGGCCAGCTCGTAACCGGCGGCGGGAACCAGGGTGGTTTCCAGTCCGTCCTTGGTGCCGACGGCGACAATGGCGGAGCCGGGAACGATCTCCCTGATGGCGCCGGCAATGGCCAGCAGCGGGCTGACGTGCCCGGCCGAGCCTCCCCCGGCCAGGACCACCGAAAGGGCTGATCCGTCATCGGAGGTGTTGTGGATTGTGTTCGTCATGAAGAAATCGTGGCACTTTCTTGTTCGGCGTCGGCGGCAGGGTCGGTGCGGGCAAAGGACAGGACGATGCCAATGGCCGCCAGCACCATCACCAGCGAGCTGCCACCGTAGGAGATCAAGGGTAGGGGAACACCGATGACGGGCAGGAGGCCTGCCACCATGGCGATGTTCACGAAGGCCTGGCCGATGATCCAGGTCAGGATGGAGCCGCACACAACGCGGGCAAAGGTGTCATTGCGCTTCATGATGACACGGAACACGGCGAAGGCAAGCACGCCGTACAAGGCGATGATGACCAGGGTGCCCAGCAGGCCCAGCTCTTCGCCGAGGATGGCGAAGATGAAGTCGTTGTGGGCTTCGGGAATCCAGCTCCACTTTTGCCTGCTCTGCCCGAGTCCCACGCCGAACCAGCCGCCGGAAGCGAGGGCGTACAGACCGTTTTGGGCTTGGTCGCATAGTCCAAGTCCGTCGTTGCAATTGCCCATCCAGCCCGAGAGTCGTGCTGTCCTGTTACCGCTGAACACGGCAAGGACAAGGGCTGCGGCGAGCCCGATCCCCACGGCGCCAAGGAGCACGCGCTTGCTGCCGCCGCCAAAGAACAGGCCGGCGCCGACAATGCCCATGACAATGACTGCCGTGCCGAGGTCGTGACCCATCAGGACAAGGCCCACCATGATGGCGCTGACGGGGACAACAGGCAACAGGGTGTGTTTCCATTCCCCCACGAGCCTGCCCTTGAGGGAAAGGATCATGCCCATCCACAGGGCCAGTGCCAGCTTGGCGGCTTCGGATGGCTGGAAGCTCAGGGTCTCTGTCAGCTTGATCCAGTTCCGGTTTCCACCCACCTCCTCACCCAGCGGGGTCAGGACGGCCACGAGGAGCAGGAAGGACAGGCCCAGGACGGGCCAGGCGAGCTTTTTCAGGACAGCCGGGGTCACAAAGGACAGCACCATCATCAGCACCAGGCCAATCACGGCGAACATGGCTGCCTTCAGGAACAGCGAGTAAGGGTCGACGCCGGCCGAGATTGATTCGGCGGCCGACGCCGACAGCACTGTCATCAGGCCGATGCACGTCAACGCCAAAGTGGTGGCAATGATCCAGTAGTAGGACGCGCTGGGCCGCCCCGACATCGCGTTGAGCCGCCCGCGCAGCCGTTTGAGGCGGCCGGCGGGGGCATCGGGTGCGCCAGCCTTGGCAGGGGCCGTGGCTTTTGCAGCGGGTTTTGCGGTTGTGGCAGCCTCATCCACACCAGAGTTGGCCCGCGCTTCGCGTGCGGCGGATGAGCCTGGCTGTGTGGGTGTCTTGGCCACTATGACTCCTTGTCGGCGCTTGCCTGTGATTCCTGCAGCTCCCGGACCGCGTCAATGAACGCCTGGCCGCGGTGGGCGTAGGAAGTGAACTGGTCCATGGACGCCGACGCCGGGGCCATCAGCACGGTGTCCCCGTTGGCCGCCAGCGATGCCGCGATGGCGACGGCCTCGGCCATGACCGCGTCCCCGCGCAGCGTGCCTGCATCGGCGTGCCTGCCGCCCTCGGACCGGGTCACGTGAACAGGAACCTGGGGCGCGATGCGCTCGAGGGACCCGGCCAGTGCCGAGCTGTCGGCACCGATCAGCACCACTGCTTTGAGGCGCTGCGCGTGTTCGCGCACGAGGTCGTCAAAGACAACACCCTTGGGCAGTCCCCCTGCAATCCAAATGACGGGGTTGAACGATGACAGCGAGGCCGATGCGGCGTGCGGGTTCGTGGCCTTTGAATCGTTGACCCACAGCACACCTCCGGCACTGGCAACTGGCTGGATCCTGTGGTCGCCGTTGTGGTAGTCAACCAGGCCCTTGCGGACGTCGGCGGGGGTGAGGCCGTAGGCGAGCACGAGGGCCGCGGCTGCTGCCGCGTTGGCCACCAGGTGCCGGGGCACGAGGTCTCCAATGTCGCTGAGCGCTGCGAGCTCGGATGCTGAATCCTTGCGTTCGGCGATGAAGGCGCGGTCCACGAGCAGGCCCTCGACGACGCCGACCATGCTGATGGCGGGGATGCCGGTGGTGAAGCCGACTGCCCGGCAGCCTTCCTTGACGTCGGCTTCCTGGACCATGCGCTCGGTTTCAATCTGCTCCGCGTTGTATACGCAGGCAATCTTGGTGTTGGCGTAGATCCTGGCCTTGTCGGCGGCGTACGCCTCGAAACTGCCGTGCCAGTCGACGTGGTCGACCGCCAGGTTCAGGCAGACGCTTGAAACAGGTTCAAGGGACTCGCTCCAGTGCAGTTGGAACGTTGAGAGTTCCACTGCCAATACGTCATAGCCTTCGGGGTCGCGCACGGCGTCGAGGATCGGCGTGCCGATGTTGCCGGCGGCGATGGCCCGCAGCCCGGCGCCCTGGAGCATGGACTCGACCATGGTGGTGGTGGTGGTCTTGCCGTTGGTGCCCGTGATGGTGATCCATTCGGCCGTCTTGCGGCCTTCCTTCACCCGCACACGCCAGGCAAGTTCCACGTCTCCCCAGATGGGGATCCCCTCCCCTGCTGCGGCCGCCAGCAGCGGGTGGCTTGGTTTGAAGCCCGGGCTCGTGACAACGAGGTCGGCCCGCTCCCCGTCGACCAAGGGCAGGACCGTGGATGTTTCGGCACCGAGGATGACGTCCCTGACGCCGACGATCTTCAACGTGTCGGCATTAGCCAGCGCCTCGGCGTCGTTGGAGGCCGCAACCACAACCACATGCGCGCCCAGCTCCGCGAGGGTGTCGGCAACGGAAAATCCTGTCTTGCTGATGCCTGTGACAACAACGCGCAGCCCGGCCCAGTCGGCGTCCCAGCTCGTCAGTGCGGCGATGCGGGTTTCTGGTTCACTCACAGTCGAATCACTCACAGTCGAACGATCCATTCAGCGTAGAAGGCGCCGAGTCCCACGGCGACCATGAGTCCTGCCAGGATCCAGAACCGTACAACGACAGTCACTTCCTTCCAGCCCTTGAGCTCGAAGTGGTGCTGCAACGGCGCCATGAGGAAGACGCGCTTGCCCTTGGACAGCTTGAAGAAACCGACCTGGATGATGACGGAGCAGGAGATGACGACGAAGAGTCCGCCAATGATGGCGAGCAGGATCTCGGTGCGCGAAAGGATGGCAAATCCTGCCATTGCGCCACCGATGGCAAGCGAGCCGGTGTCGCCCATGAAGATCTTCGCGGGCGAGGTGTTCCACCACAGGAAGCCGATCAGGGCGGCAAACATGATGGCTGCCAGCAGGGAGAGATCCAGCGGATCCCGGACGTCGTAGCACACGGAATCCGCGGGGAATTTGCGGGAGCCGCAGGCCTGGCTGCTTTGCCACAGGCCAATGAGCGTGTAGGCGCCGAAAACAAGGATCGAGGCACCGGTTGCCAGTCCGTCGAGTCCGTCGGTGAGGTTGACGCCATTGGTGGCAGCGGTGATGATCAGGTTTGACCAGAGCACGAACAGCACCACACCCAGCCCGGCCCCGGCAAAGGCCAGGTTCAGGTGCGGGATGTCCCGGGCGAAGGATATGAAGGTGCTGGCAGGGGTGAGCCCGGACCTGTTCGGGAACCCCAGCGCCATGATGGCGAAGGAAATGCCCACCACGGCCTGGCCGATGAGCTTGCCCTTGGGATTCAGTCCTGTGTTGTGCTGCTTGGTGATCTTCAGGAAATCGTCGAGGAACCCGACAAGTCCCATGCCAACCATGAGGTAGATCATGAGCAGCCCGGACGCCGAGGGGCCGGGCAGGTCCGGATTGATGAGCCACACAATCAGGTGCGTGATGAAGTATGCGCCGACCACTGCCCCGACAACAACGGTGCCGCCCATGGTGGGGGTTCCGCGCTTGATCTGGTGGGTGGTTGGACCGTCCTCGCGGATGATCTGTCCGTAGCCCTGCTTGACAAGGAAACGGATGAACAACGGGGTGCCTATCATGGCAAAGGCCAGGGCCAAGCCTGAACCAATGAGCAATGCGATCATGGCTGGGCAGTCCTTTCACCGAAGGTAGTGTCGCTGGTTGCGGCGGGGCCGATCCCCGTGGGTAATGCTATCCGATCGCCCAGGAACCGCAGCCCTGAGCCGTTTGAGGACTTGAATAAGACGATGTCCCCTGGGGCCAGTTCGGCGGTGAGCAGCTGGTAAGCGGCGTCGGCGTCGGGCAGGAACATTGATTCCTCCCCCCAGGATCCCTCCATGACGGCGCCGACGTGCATGGCCCTGGCCCCGTCACCAATTACGAGCAGACGGGAGATGTTCAAGCGCACGGCCACACGGCCCACCGCGTCGTGTTCGAGTACCGAGTCCTCGCCAAGTTCGAGCATTTCCCCCAGCACGGCCCAGGTCCTGCGTGCGCCGCTTCCGCCGAGTTCGGCGAGGGTCCGCAGGGCTGCCCGCATGGATTCCGGGTTCGCGTTGTAGGCGTCGTTGATGACTGTCACGCCGTCGCTGCGGTCGGTGCGTTCCATCCTGTGGCGGCTGGCGGGGCGCTGTTGGTTGAGGGAGGCAACAATGTCCTCGGGGGCAATCCCCACCTCGTGGGCGGCCGATGCCGCCGCCAACAGGTTCGTCACGTGGTGCAGGCCAAGCAGCTTGCTGCCCACCGGCAAGGTGTCCTCGCGGCCGGGGAAGGCGAGGTCGAATTCGGGCTGCCCGTCCGCGTTGGTACGCACGTTGCGGGCCTGCAGGAACCGGGGGCCGCCGGCAGTGTCGGGCAGGCCGGTTTCTGGGGCATCGGCGCTGCTGAAGAACGTCACGGGCGCGGCTGAGCGCGCCGCCATGGCACGGACCCGGCCGTCGTCGTAGTTCAGCAGTGCCCGGCCCCGGGGCGGCAGTGCCTCGGCTAGTTCGCCCTTGGCGGCGGCAATGTTTTCGATGGAACCGAATTCGCCGGCGTGGGCGCTTCCGACGCACAGGACCACGCCAAGGTCCGGATGCACCATATCGCTGAGGTACTTGATCTGGCCCACCTTCGTGGCACCCATTTCAATGATCAGGAAGCGGGTGTCCTCATCGGCGGAGAAAACTGTCAGCGGAACGCCGACTTCCCCGTTGTAGGAGCCGATGGGCGCAACCGTTGCACCGTGCTGGGACAGGATGCCGAACAGCAGGTCCTTGGTGGTGGTCTTGCCGGCGGAACCTGTGATGCCGATGACCGTCAGGGGCGAGTGTGCCCGGATCCGGCGCACGACCTCGGCAGCCAGCGTCCCCATGGCGCGCACGGCGTCGGCGACGATGACAGCCGGGAAGGGGGTTCCGGCGTCGTTCGCGGCCACCTCACGCTCGGCAAGGGCCAGCACGGAGCCCGCGGCAAACGCGGCGGCAACGTAGTCGTGGCCGTCGGCCTGTTCGCCGGCCTTGGCCACGTACATGCCCCCGGGGACAGCGTCGCGGGAGTCGGTGGCAATGGTGGCCACATCAATGGTCAGGGTGGGCTCGGTGCCGGCCGACAGCGTGCCGGAGGTCAGTTCGGCAATCTCGGCCGCAGAAAATTCAATCATCAGTAGGGGACTCTATCTTGCTTGCCTGTGTCAAGGGGAATCCGCGGGAGGCAAGTGCAGCCCGTAATTCAACCCTGTCGTCAAGGGAAATATTGATACCCTTCACTTCTTGGTAAACTTCGTGGCCGCGCCCGGCCACCAGGATCACATCCGCCTCTGTGGCCAGTTCGACGGCGCGCCCGATCGCATCGGCGCGCTGGTCGAATTCCTCCACGACGCGCCCCAAACCTTCCTGCTCATTGGCTTGACGGGCACCGGCCAGAACGTCGGCGCGGATCGCGGCAGGGTCCTCATCGTGCGGGTCATCGTCGGTGATGATGACCACGTCGGCGCCGCGGGCCACCACCGCGCCCATGATGGGACGTTTCGTGGCGTCGCGCTCCCCCGTGGCACCGAAGACGGCGATCACACGGGCGCCGGGGGTGGCCGGCCGGATGGCGTCAAGGGCCCGTTCAAGGGCGTCGGGGTTGTGCGCGAAGTCGACAACGGCAACCGGTGCCGTGCCGACGAGCTGCATGCGTCCGGGCACCTCGACGGTGAACGGGTCATGGGCGTCAAGGGCTTCCTGCAGCCTGGCCAGCACGTCCTGTTCACGTTCGACGCCGGAGCCGTCCTTAGCAGGGAGGGCCAACAGCTCGGTGGTGACCATGAGCAGCGCCAGAGCGGCGTTGGAGACGTTGAAGTCGCCAGGGAGGCCCGTATGAACCTGCAGGACGGCACCGTTGGGGCCGCACAAGCTGAAGCGGGACCCAACACCGTCGCGGCGGATGTCGCGGACCTGCCAGTCGGCGGCGCTTTCAGCACTTAAAGTGGACAGCGTCACACGGGGTACGCTGCAGGCTTCTGCCATGCGCCGGCCCCAGCCGTCATCGACAGTGACAACTGCCGATCGCGCGTGGGCGGGGGTGAAGAGGGCGGCCTTCGTTTCGAAGTAGCCCTCCATGCCGCCATGAAGGTCCAGGTGATCCTGGGTGAGGTTGGTGAAACCCGCGACATTGAAGCGGACAGCATCGACACGGCCGAAGGCCAGGGCGTGCGAGGAGACCTCCATGGAGGCTGCGGCCAGCCCCCTTTCGGCCATGACGGCAAGCAATGCGTGGACGTCTGTGGACTCGGGTGTTGTCAGCTTGCTCGGGATGGCTTCGCTGCCGGCAAGGATCTCGATGGTGCCGATGAGTCCCGTTGTCTTCCCCAGTGCCTGCAACAGCGAGTTCAAAAAGTACGTGGTGGTTGTCTTGCCGTTGGTTCCCGTCACGCCGAAAAGCTCCAGGGTGCCGGTGGACGTGCCATAGACCCGGGCGGCAACCGCACCTGTGGCGGCGCGGGCGTCGGCCACGGTGAGCACAGGCACGGCTGCGTCGTCGGCCAAAAGCCGGGTGCCGGCGTCGTCGGTCAGGATCGCCACGGCGCCTGCGGCAACGGCCTGGCGGGCAAACTGCGCGCCATGGGCCTTTGCTCCCGGGAGGGCAACGTAGAGGTCACCGGGACAGATGGACCTGGAGTCCAGGCTGACACCAATGACGCGGACGGGCTGCGTGGCACCCTGTGGGGCGCTCATGGCAGCCCGGGCAAGGTCGGCCAGCTCCGACAGGTCCGCGCCACTGTGGTGGTGCGGTCGCAGCAGGGTGGCTGGGTTGTTCACAGGCACTTGAACAGAATCCTTTTCTTTCACAACGGGTCTCTCCTCTGCCCAGGCTTACTTGTAGAACTTGGGCAGCTTGACGGGCGGGGTGGTGGAGGGCGGCACGTCGTAGCTGCGCAGCACCTGTCCCATCACCTGATTAAACGTATACCCCTGGGTGACGCCGTAGATGTCTCCCTGGGGGCGTTGGACAGTAATACCGACCACATACTCGGGATCATCCATGGGGGCCATGCCGATGAAGGACGCCGTGTAGCCATCGAAACCCACACCGTTATCGGCCGGCGCCTCGGATGTGCCCGTCTTGCCGCCTGTCCGGTAACCGGGAATGCCCACCACCTTGTAGTCGGTCATGGTCACCACGCCCTCGAGTAGGTCCCTGGCGTCCTGGGCGGTTTTGGGGCTGATGACCTTCACGCCGGGGGCCTGCGGCGGTGTCGCCACCGTGCCGTCGGCTGCCGTAAAGGACTGAATCAACGTAGGTTTCAGCCTGACGCCGTTGTTGGCAACTGTCTGGAACACCATGGTGGTCTGCAGTGGCGTCTGGGCCACGCCCTGGCCAAACAGGACGGTAAATTGTTGGCGGCCGTCCCAGTTTTTCCAGTCGGCAAGGATGCCGGGGCTTTCACCCGGCAGCTCAATGCCTGTCTTTGCACCCACGCCGAACTTGCGCAGGTAGTCATAGCGCTGCTGGAGGCTAAGCCTGGAGCCGGCCATGACGGTACCGGTGTTCATTGAATCGGCAATGATGCCCGCCAGCGTGCGCTGTTCGGTGCCGTGCACAAAGGCGTCGGAGAAGTTCTGGCCGTCAATGTTCAAGGTGGGCGGCACGAGGAACTCGCTCATGGGCGTGGCCAGTCCCTCCTGCATGACTGCCGAAGCGGTGATGATCTTATCCGTCGAACCCGGCTCCACCACCGAACTGACGGTGCGCGAGCCGATGTTCTTGGCAACCGATGCCCCGACATTGTTGGGGTCGTAGGAGTCGCTGTCAGCCAGGGCGATGATCTTGCCCGTCTTGACCTGGGTCACCGTAATGCTGGCCCACTGGGCGTTGTACTGCTGCTTTTGCTGCTGCGCGGCCTGCTGGGCGTAGTACTGGATGTCCTGGTCGATGGTCAGCTTCACTGTTTGGCCGTCAACGGCAGGCTCCGTGCGGACGGGGGCCGTGGGGATGATGATGCCGTTCTTGCCGGCCTGGAACGTGCGCTTCCCGTCTGTGCCGGTGAGCTTGTCATTCATGGTTTGCTCGATGCCTGCCAGCGCCTTTCCGTCGGCATCGACGAAGCCGACGATGGGCCCGCCCACTGCACCCATGGGGTAGACCCGCTTGGTGACTGCCTGGGAGTAGATGCCGGGAAGGCCCAGCGCGGCCACCTTTTCCTCAACCTGGGGGCTGACGTCCCGGGCGATGTAGTTGAAGTTGGCAGTTCCCGTGGCCTTCGTCTTCACATCCACGAAGCCCATGCCCAGCACGTGGGCGAGCTGTTGCAGGCCCTCGTCCTTGGTGAAGCTGACATTCTTCCCGGTGTCCGGGTTCCAGCGCTTGAAATCCTGGTAGCCGGCCATGTTCACCTGGGAAACGGTGATGTCATAGCGGATGATGCTTTCGGCCAGCACCTTGCCCTTGGAATCAATGATCTTGCCACGGATGGCGGGCAGCGTTTGCACCACGGTGCGCTGGTTTTCGGCCGCCTGGGCCATGTTGCCAACGTCAAGGCCCTGCACCATGACGAGCCGTCCCGCAATGACGAGCAGGAAGGCCATCATCAGGACAAAGCCGACACGCATCCGGGTGCGGCCAACTTTATTGATTCGCTGTGCACTTGCACCACGATCCGACTGGGTGGATTTCTGTGCCACGTGATGCCATTCCTTGCGCTGTTAGCTTTGAGGCAGCAGGTGCTGCCTGTTTTCGGGTGTGCCTGTCCCGCCGGGGAAGGTGGTGGGGACCCTAGTTGTCCTTTTCGACCGGAGCCGGAATGGTGCCGCCGTTGAGTGCCGGTGCTACCGCACTAGGTGCCACCGGAGTTTTAGCCTGCTTTGCCGCAGCATCCTTTTGGGCATTCGCGGCGGGGCTGCTCGGCATGGCGGGCGGTTCTTGGGCTGCGACCACCGGTTGGGGTTTGTCGATCAGTGCCGGAGGAATGACGACTAGGCCCTTGGTGTCCGCTGCGGCAGGCATCGGGGACCCGCTGACCTTCTTGGTGCGCACGTCGATCTGGCCGGTCGTGGCGGCGGGGACCATGCCCATGGCTGCTGCCCTGGCCACGAGTTCCTGCGGAGAGGACTTTGCGGCGATCTCCTGCTCCAACGACTGGTTTGACTTGTGCAGCACCGATTGCTGGTTCTTCAGTCCGACAAGTTCGTACTGGCCCTTGGACACCGAGATGCTCATGACGAGCACGACAGTCAGCGCGGCGAGAACCACGAGGAACAGGCCGGTGACCAGGGCGCGGCTGCTGCGCCTGGGGGTGGAGACCACAAGGGACAGCGGCGTGCGTGCCTTCCGGGTTGCGCCCGTCTGAGGTGCCGGTGTGAGCGGGCCCGGATTCGCCAGCGGCACGTTCAGCGCCCGTGCATTGTTGCCCACGGTCACCTGGATAGTGCGTGTTGCTTGCTGGCTCATGCGGCACTCCTGATCCTGATCTTTTCCACTGCCCGCAGACGCGCGGATGCGGCCCTGGGGTTTTCTGCGATTTCCTCGTCTGTGGGTATTTCCGTGCCCTTGGTGAGGCGCTTCAACGTTGCCTTGTGCTCCTCCAGCTCCACAGGGAACCCTGCGGGGGCGGATGAGCTTGACCCGGCAGCAAACACTGCCTTGACGATTTTGTCTTCAAGTGAGTGGTATGACATGACCACAGCCCGGCCGTGCAGGACGAGCGCGTCGACTGCCGCAGGAACGGCTTTCTCCAGGACGCTCAGCTCTTCGTTGACCTCGATGCGCAGGGCCTGGAAGGTCCGCTTTGCGGGGTGCCCGCCGGTCTTGGACGCACCCGATGGGACAACGTTGCGGATGATGTCCACGAGCTCGCCGGTGCGGGTCAGCGGCGCCGTGTCGCGTGCAGCCACAATGTGGTTGGCGATCCGTCCGGCAAACTTTTCCTCGCCCCACTTGCGGATGATCCGCACGAGGTCTTCCTCGGTGTACGTGTTGAGCACATCGGCAGCGGTTTGGCCGCGGCTTGTGTCCATGCGCATGTCTAGGGGTGCATCGAAGGAGTAGGCAAAGCCGCGGTCGCGCTCATCGAGCTGCAACGAGGACACGCCCAGGTCCATGAGGATCCCGTCGATGCCGGGAACACCGAGGTCCGCCAGGACGTCGGTGATCTCGTCGTAGACGGCGTGCACCAGGTCCGTGCGGTCCTTGAACGGTGCAAGGCGCTCCCCTGCCAGGCCCAAGGCTTCGGTGTCCCTGTCAATGCCGATCAGGTGCAGCTCGGGGAAACGCTGCAGCATGGCTTCACTGTGTCCGCCCATGCCGAGGGTGGCGTCGATGACAATGGGCGTGCGCCCCGCTGCACGGGCTAGCTCAAAGGCAGGCGCCAGGAGATTGATGCAGCGGTCTTTTAGAACTGGAGTGTGGCGTTCGGACGTAGGTGGCGTGGGGTTTTCCGACGTCATCACGACTCCGTTTCTGTTCGGTCAAAACCGGAAGGGGAAATTCGTTCCCCTGAGGCAATGCAAATATGGCAGTAATCAATTGTGGTGCTGTGCTGGCCCGTCCACGCAGTCGATCCCTTGCGAGGTGTGTTCTTAAGCCAGATCCCCCTCCGCGCCACGCCATGCCACGCCTGACTCCGGGGAAGGTGAGTCAGGACTGGCCCTGCGGGGCGGCTGGAGATCTCATTCAAGATCACAAAAGCTGATGGTGCTCGTTGGTGCCGGTGGTTGGGGATCCTCAGATAATTCCGGGGATGGCGAGTTCGTCAGTTGCCGAGAACGCCGTCTCCTTCGCTGCCAGGTATTCATGCCAAGCGGTGGCATCCCAGATCTCTGCCCGGCTGCCGGCGCCAATGACGACCAGCTCCTTCTCGAGACCTGCATAGGATCGCAAGGTGGCCGGAATGGTCACCCTGCCCTGCTTGTCGGGAACTTCGTCGGAAGCTCCCGAAAGAAAGATTCGAATGTAGTCCCGGGCCGCCATGTTGGACAGTGGAGCATCCTGCATTTGGGCCAGAACCTTTTCGAATTCCCTTGCGCTGAAGACGTAAATGCAGTTTTCCTGGCCCTTGGTCAGGACAAGTCCACTGGAAAGTTCCTCCCGGAACTTTGCGGGAAGGATGATCCTGCCCTTCTCATCAAGACGCGGTGAATGAGTTCCGAGAAACACTCCCCACCGCCTTCATTGTTGAGATTTGACGGTCAACCCGACCCCATTCCCCTCTTACGTGCTCCACATTACTCCACAATCCTCCACCGTCAACTTCCCTTGGGTGTGTGTTGGCAGCGTGTCGAAGCAGAAATCCTTGTTGTTACGGGGCACACGGGCGGTGGCACACGGTGGAGGGAAAAGGGCGGCCGGTGCGTCATTGGGGTCCGGCGGGGTACAAAAAAGCCCCCTTGGGGGCGTATTTGGCCTTTTTTAGGTCGCCCGTGGCGCAAAGTGGAGGGATTTTCCTCATCACTGCGGCCGGCCGACACGTCACGGTGGAGGGGCCAAGATCACCTCTGGCGCCGTTCGTTTTAAGCGCAAAAAGACCCCCGGAAGGGGGTCTTGTCTCGCATGCCGCGGGAGGCACCGGATGAAAAAGTGCGCGCGGCAGAAAACCTGCCCAACTCACAGGCTAGTGTTCGCGGCGGCGCTCTTCCCACTTCTCTTCAAGGCCGTTCATGAAGCCGCTCTTGGACTTCGCGCCCGACTTCGTCCCGGCCCGCGGAGCGCCCTTGGCGGACATTACGTACTTGGGCTTGGAAAGTGCGATGTAAACGCCGCCTCCCATGACAAGGAACCCGAGGATCCCCACCACTATCAGCTGCGATCCGACGCCTCCCAAGAGAATCAACAGCCCAACGATCACCACCAGCACACCAATGACGACGTTGCGGGTCGACATAGAACGCTTCGGGCTTGAGGACAGGGCGTTGGCAAACTTGGGATCTTCTGCATTGAGCTGCTCTTCGAGCTGGTCCAACAGTCTCTGTTCGTGCTCAGAGAGGGGCATGACGACCTCCTTCAGGTCAAGAGCCGTGGGTGTCTTTTCCCATACAACGGCTTTCCAGCTGATTTGGTTCCCGCTGCAGCCGTCACATGCAGCTTTCACGGCGTGCACTCGAGCACCAATCAGTTGCGAAGCCATCAATGAGGTAACTCCTATTACTAACAATAGGCTTGATTGTGCCGAACTGAAACCCGATTGCCCCTTACTACTTTCGGCGGGGCGGAAGGAGGCGCGCAGGGACGATTTTGGCGGTTCCAAACCGTGCCGCAATGGCATCGCCGACCACCTCGGCATTGCGGGAATTGTCGTCCCTGGGGTCCAGGGTGAACTGCAGGGGCGCACTGTCAACCGACTCCAACTTCTCCATGCGGACCCCTATCAGGCGCACGCTTTGGGGCCTGCTGCCCAATGCCCGCAACAGGGCGACGGCGCCCGCATAGATTTGCGTGGCACTGTCAGTGCTTGCGCTGAGCGCCTTGGACCTGCTGATGGTGGAAAAGTCCGCGTACTTGATCTTGATGGCAAGGGTGCGTCCGCTCAGCCCGGATTCACGCAGGCGCCCGGCCACCCGGTGTGAAAGCCGCAACAGCTCCCTGGTGAGAATTTCGTCGTCGAAGGTGTCCTGGGCAAAGGTCTCCTCGGCGCCGAGGCTCTTTTCCTGGTGTTCGGGGGTCACGCGCCGCGGATCAATGCCCCAGGACAGGGCATGCAGCGACACACCCATGGCGCCCAATGCCTTTTGCAGCGCCGGCAGCGGAGTGGCGGCCACATCCGCCACAGTGAAGATGCCCAGGCGGGCCAGGACCTCGCGTGTCTTCGCACCCACACCCCACAGGGCCTCGACGGGCAACGTGTGGAGGTATTCCACCGTCCGATCCTTTTCGATCAACAACATGCCGTCCGGCTTGCAGCGGGTTGAGGCGACCTTTGCCACGAACTTGCTGGCGGCAATGCCCACCGACGCGGTGATCCCCACCTCGGCGGATATGCGCCTGCGGATCAGCGCCCCGATCTGCAGGGGTGTGCCGAGGCGGCGCAGCGAACCGCTGATGTCAAGGAAGGCCTCATCCACGCTGAGTTGCTCGACGGTGTCGGTGATGGAGTGGAACACGGCCATGACATCGGCCGACACTTCCTGGTAGAGCCGGTGCCGCGGCATGATCACGACGGCGGTCGGGCACATCCGCAGTGCAGTCACCATGGGCATGGCCGAACGGACCCCGACGGCCCGTGCCTCGTAGGAGGCCGAGAGCACCACCGAGCGCCCCTCCGGGTGGCCGACGATCACCATCTTTCCCACTAAGTCGGGGCGGTCACGCAACTCGACGGAGACAAAAAACGCGTCCATGTCGACGTGCATGACGGTGCAGCCCTGTTGCTCGGGCGCGTGCCCCCGTTCATCTTCCACCCCTCAAGTCTAGTGACAGGCAATACCGGCAGCCACCGGTTCCCAGTGAACTGGACACCATGGGCGGGTGCCTTGGCGGCCATCATGGGTAAACTGAACTGAATGCGACCGCACAGGCACCGGCAGCTAAGGAAAATTCCATGACACGACACACACCCCGCACCGCGCACATCCTGCCGTTGATCCGCAAGAGCCTGCTGGCAGCGGCGGCGGGTTCCGCCGTCGTGCTGATGGCTGCCTGCTCAAGCCCGGCACCCAGCGCATCCCCCACGGCAACCGCACCAGCAACCACTGTCGCGACGGCCCCGGCGACGACCACCGCTGCACCGTCCCAGGAGTCCGCGGTGAAGAAGCTGGTGGCCGGATTCCCGTCCACAGTCCTGCCGTTGATGAAGGGCGCGGAGATCCAAAGCTCAAGCATCGCTCATGCTGTGCCCGTTTCACAGGCATCGCTGACGGCGTCAGTGACGGCGAGCTCGGCGGATGTGCTGGCCTACTACACGAAGGTCTTCACCGACCAGGGCTTCAAGGCGCAGCCGGGCGACTCGGTTGACGGCGTTCCCGTGAAAACCTTCGTGCGCGCCGAGGGACAGGAAATCCTCACTGTGTCGATCGTCCAGACTGCGGCAACTGCCACCTTCACCCTGGGCGCAACGCTGCTGCCCGCGTCTTTTAAGTAATCCACCCCGGCGCCCGAGAACTTTTAACCCATGGAATTTGATCCAACAGCAAGGAATCTTGAAAGCATGAACGCAACGCCCGTCCCAACCGGCGCAACCCCCGTGGCCGAGCACGACGCCTTCATTGCAGCCGTTACGGCACAGCTGAACAGCTTCCTGGCTGAAAAGCACCAGCTGCTGGCACAGATCTCGCCGGCGACCCTTGTGCTGGTTGATTCCATCAAGACCCTTGTCACCGGCGGCAAGCGCATGCGTGCGCTGCTGTGCTACTGGGGATGGCGGGGGGCCGGCGGGGCCGCCGATGCGCAGGCCGTGGTCCAGGCAGGTGCCGCCCTTGAACTGTTCCAGGCTGCCGCGTTGATCCACGACGACATCATTGACCGATCGGACACCCGCCGAGGCGGCCCGAGCGTGCACCGGCGGTTCAGCACCTTGCACACGCAGAGCAGTTGGGCCCTTGACGACGAGCGGTTCGGGCACGCTGCGGCCATCCTGACCGGGGACCTCTGCCTGTCGCTCAGCGAGGAAATGTTCTCCCGCATCGGTTCCGGCGCCGCCAGCGACGACGCTGCGGCGCGGGCCCGTGCGGTGTTCAACATCATGCGCACCGAGGTCATGGCGGGCCAGTACCTCGACATCCTGGAGGAGGTTTCAGGGCCGTCCAAACCCCACGCTACGGCCGTGGCCCGCGCGTCGGCGATCATTCGTTACAAGAGCGCAAAGTATTCCTCCGAACATCCCTTGGTGCTTGGCGGCGCCCTGGCCGGTGCCGGGGAAGGGCTGCTGGCCGGATACGGCGCCTTCGCGCTGCCCCTGGGCGAGGCATTCCAACTTCGCGACGACGTTCTTGGCGTGTTTGGCGATCCTGCCCAAACGGGAAAGCCTGCCGGTGATGACCTGCGCGAGGGCAAGCGAACGGTGCTTGTGGGCCTGACCATTGATGCCGCCAACGCGGAGGACAGGGAGTTCGTCGATACGAACCTTGGCCGCCAGGACCTCAACGACGCCGAAGTGGAACGCATGTGCTCCGTTATGGTTGGTTCCGGGGCGCTGGCCCGCACGGAGGACATGATTGCGCAGCTGAGCGAAACGGCGTTTGCCGCCCTGGCAGGTCTTCCCCTTGAAGATCACGTCAGGACGGCGCTGTCAGCCCTGGGCCGGGCCGCGGTTTCCCGAACGTCGTAACCACCCGCGCCTCAGTCAGGCGTTAAAAAGTTCCGGGGATCGTTGCCCCATCCCACCCGGGCAGGGCGGATGGGGCAAGGATCCCCGGAATTTTGTCCTTAATCGGTGCTGCGTGCTACCAGCCCAGGGCTGCTGCGCGGCGGCGGATTTCGGTCTTGCGCCCGCCGATCAGGGCGTCGATGGGACGCCCGGGCAACGACTCGTCAACGGTGTAAAGCCATTGGATGGCTTCCTCATCATCAAAGCCGGCGTCGTGGAGCACGGAAATGGTTCCACGCAGGCTTTCCAGGATGTGGTCCCCGGCAATGAACTCGGCGGGCACGGCCCTGATCGAGCGCTCACCCACACGTGCTGCAAGCAAGGAACCATCCTTGACAAGGGCATGGACTTTGGTGACCGAGACATCGAGCATCTCGGCGACGTCGGGCAGGGGCAACCATTCACTGACTACTGTTTCAACATTACTCACACACAAAGGTTCCCACATTTTGTGCCCGGCTGCGTCAACTTTGTGCGCCAATGACCGTTGGTGTCTTACTTAACAGTGCTTTGGTGTAAATTTTCCTTTAGTCACTCTAGTAACATCACCCCCACTGGCATCATCTGTAACGGAAAATTGAGGTCTCACCCATGACTCCCCCACGCCCCTCGTCCCCAGGCAGCAAGCAGGCAAACGGCGGAAGGCAGCTGGCGGCAGTCGCCACGGCAGCCATTCCCGTGGTCATGTTGTCATCCCTGGCCCTTGCCACCCCGGCTGGGGCAGCCCCCGCCGCGGCGGAACTGATGCCCCACGGCAATCACGGCGCCCTCGATGCGCAAAAGGTGCTTGCAGCGGTGCAGGCACGGACCGCCTCAAACAACATTTCCGCCGCAGTTGTTGCCAGCTCGGTGCCGCGTGCCGTCACCGCCATGGGTGCCCCCGCCGTCGCGAAGGCCGTGCAGACCGTCGTCAAGGCGCAGCCGGGCAATGTCTCACACACAGTGGTTGCCGGCGACACAGTCTCAGGCATAGCCGCCAAGTACGGGGTGTCCACCGATTCAGTGCTGAAGCGGAACCAGCTCACGCCAACAACTATCATCCACCCCGGCAAGGTCCTGTCCATCACAGAATCCACGCCCGCTGTAGCCCCCGCGGCCGCCACCCCCACGGCGTCAGCCACGTACACTGTCACCGCCGGAGACACCCTGAGTGGAATCGCGGCAAAGCACAAGATCAGCCTGGCCACGGTCTTTTCACTGAATGGCCTCAATGGCGGTTCCACCATCTACCCCGGCCAGAAGATCAAGGTGGGCGGACAGGCCGCCGCAGCTCCGGCGTCGCCCTCCACCGCGCAGGCACCCAAGCCCGCAAGCGGCGGCGGCAACTACATCATCAGGGCCGGGGACACGCTCTCCGCCATTGCCTCCCAGAACGGCGTCAGCCTCTCGGCCCTGGTGTCGGCGAACGGCCTGAACGTCAACGCGCCCATCTACCCGGGCAAGACCCTCACGATTCCCGGGGTCAAGGCCGCCGCTGGCAGCGTCACACCCATCACCGCCGGCGTGCCGGAGCTGGCGCCGGACCAGCAGGTCCCCAGCACCTTCCTGCATTACACCTACCCCCAAGCGGTGGTCAACGACGCCAACAAGAACAAGGCACTGTTGCTTGGCGCCCCCGCACCCTCAAGGGCTCAGATGAAGGACATCGTGTCCCGTACGGCAAGCCAGATGGGCATCGACCCGGCCCTGGCGCTGGCATTCGCGCAGCAGGAATCAGGCTTCAACCACCAGTCGGTCTCACCTGCCAACGCCATCGGCACCATGCAGGTCATTCCCGACGCGGGAGACTGGGCCTCCGGCCTTGTCGGGCGCAAGCTGAACCTGCTTGACCCGCAGGATAACGTCACGGCCGGCATCGCCATCATCCGTGCACTGCACCGAGGCGCATCCAGCGAAGACATTGCCATCGCCGGTTACTACCAGGGCCAGTACTCCGTCAGCGTGCACGGTTTGTTCCCTGACACAGAAATCTACGTGGCAGGCATCAAGGCGAACCGCGAGCTGTTCCGCTAAATACCGCCATCTGGTGCCCTTGACCGGCATCGGCACAAAGTACGCTCTCAACGAAAAGGGGCCCCGGCGCGGTGTTGCTGGCGGCCCCTGTTGGTTTGAACTCCTAAACTTGAAGGGTGCAAGAAGCCTCCCCTGACCCGCTGATCGGGTCCACGATCGACGGCCGCTACCTGGTCCGCTCCAAGGTGGCGCTCGGCGGCATGTCAACTGTCTACCTGGCCAAGGACCTGCGGCTCGGGCGGAACATTGCCCTGAAGATCCTGCGCCCGCACCTGGCTACCGACGCGGCCTTCATCGAGCGGCTCGGGCGCGAGGCCCAAAGCGCGGCAAGCCTTTCGCACCCGCACGTGGTGCAGATCCACGACCACGGCGTCGGTCCTGAGCACGCCTATCTCGTTTTTGAATACATCGACGGCTACACCCTGCGCGACGTCATCAATGAGAACGGCGCGCTGACCCCCCGGCAGGCCCTTGACCTGCTGGACCCCGTGGTGGAAGGCCTGGCAGCCGCCCACAATGCAGGTCTCGTGCACCGCGACGTCAAGCCCGAAAACGTCCTGATCGCCCGCAACGGCTGGGTCAAGATCGGCGACTTCGGGCTCTCACGCGCCGTCACCACCTCGGCCAACACCGGCGCCCTGTTGGGCACCGTGGCCTACATCGCCCCTGAGCTTGCCCAGGGCCAGGGCGGGGATGCCCGCAGCGACATCTACTCCGCCGGCATCATGCTCTACGAGCTTCTGACAGGTGTCCAACCCTTCACGGGCACCATGCCGGTCGCCGTGGTGATGTCTCATATCCAGGACGAGGTGCCGGCACCGTCGACAGCGGTTCCGGGCCTGCCTGCCGTCATGGACGAACTTGTGCGCTACATGACCGAAAAGGACCCCGACCACCGCCCGGCCAATGGTGCCGTGCTGCTGGAGGACCTGCGCCACATCCGCCAGACCCTGACGCCCGCGGAGCTTGACTTCGGCACAGCGCCGGGCACATCCCCCGCGGGTGCGACCGCGCGGCCCACCGAGGTCATAGCCACGCAGGGCCAGCCGAATGACAGAACCGAGGCCATCGCCTCCCCCTACTTCCCTACGTCGGTGCTCCCTGCCTCCCCGGGGATTGACGACGAGCGACACCAGGGCACCACTGTCATCGCGCCCCTCGTGCCGCGCTCGAAGCGACAGGAAGCCTTGCAGGCGAAGGCCCGTGCGAAGGCAGCGGCAACGCCGCTGAAGACACTGGGACCTAAAAACCCGCGGCGCCGCGCCCTGGTGTGGCTCCTGCTGTTTGTCATGCTTGGCATGCTCGCCGCCGGCGCCGGCTGGTTTGTCGGATTTGGGCCCGGGGCACTCGCCACCGTCCCCGAGCTGCACAACAAGTCTGTTCCGCAGGCGGAGGCGCTGCTGCGCGCGGCGGGGTTCGAGCAATTCCCCACATCCAACGTGTTTGATGAAAAGGTTGCCGCTGGTTTCATCGTGGCCACCGACCCCGCGGCCGGTTCCCAGGTGCGCAAGTTCAACGACATCATGCTGCACGTATCCCGGGGCCCTGTCCTGCACGCCGTCCCCCACCTGTCGGGGCAGCTCCTTGACGCCGCCAAGACGTCCCTCGACGGTGCCAGCCTTGCCGTGGGAACCGTGGAGGAAGCGTACGACGAGAAGGTTCCGGCCGGCGTCGTCATCAGCCAGGACCCGGCGGCGGCGAAGGAATTCCGTGCCAACACCAAGGTGAACCTCTTGGTGTCCAAGGGGCCCAAGCCCATCCCGGTTCCGGCCGTGGCGGGCAAGACCGAAGCCGACGCCGTGTCGGCGCTCAAGGCCGCGGGCCTCACGGCAGCGCTCGCGCCAGAGCGGGTCAACAGCCGGGGCGTGCCAGCGGGCTCGGTGGTCTCCCAATCCCCCGAATCCGGCAACCTCAAGGCAGGCGACACGGTCAGGCTGACGCTGTCCAAGGGCCCGCGCATGATCGAGGTGCCAAGCGTGGTGGGCAAGCAGGTTGGTGTTGCGACCGAGGAATTGAAGGCTCTTGGCTTCGAGGTCAAGGTTGAAAACCTGTTGGGCGGCTTCTTTGGCACCGTCCGTTTCCAGTCCCCCGACGGCGGACAGGCCCCGGAGGGCTCAATCATCACCCTGAAGGTTGTCTAGCAGCCTGCGAAAAGCCGCGGGGATGCCGAAACGGTCATCCGCTGTTGATATATCAACAGCGGA
>NZ_JBCHVD010000026.1:0-39293 GCF_046736435.1 Arthrobacter sp. LAPM80 | reverse complement strand
AAAAATTCCGCATCCGGGACGCCCGGGCGCCCAAGAAGTGGTCAAAACAGACTGCAGCCAACGGACAAGGCTAAGTTGCAGTTGACCTTATTCCGTCCAGCGCCGGGTCATTCCCGGCTCTTGACGCCCACAACCAGCTCGGGAGCATACTGACCTGGTTCCCCGAACTCATCCACAATTCGATTGACAAGTGGCTGCAGCAGCAACCGTCCAAACTGGCGGACCAGGGTGGTGACGGTTTGTTCGGTCACGCTGCGATCCGTGGAGGCCAATCCAGTCCCGCGCAGGGCCCGGACTTGATCCGCAGTGAGAGCTGCAAGCCGGCTCAGTACATCCCCGGGGTAGCCCGGTCCCGTTAGAAGTGCCCGGCGCAAATAGTCCACAATGGCCGGGTTGTCACGGAGCATCTGCTCCACAGCGGCATCGCGTAGTCCCACAATTTCCCGGGCAGCTCCGGTAGTGGGTGTGGAGCTCAGAGTAGTGGCGAATAGCTCAACGATGAGCGTGTCCACTGCCTCCCGCAAGCCGTCCTTGGTCCCGTAATGATGGACTACGAGCCCCACTGTGACATCCGCCGCTGCGGCGATGGCGCGCATGGATGTCCCGTCCTCACCATGCTGAGCGAACAGGCTGAGCGTGGCATTGCGAATGCGCGCCTTTGCGGTCAGGTCCCCGGCATGCCAAGCCTTCGGTGCAGTTTCAGGCCTCGCTTCAAACTCTTTGTTCACACTTTCTTTGTTCACAGTGCAATGTTAGACCACAAGCTATTGAACCAACGTATCGAATACTGTACAACTGTACAAAGAGCTTTGAGGCACCGTCGTCAGGAATCCCTATGTCCCACCCACTGGCTGGCACGACCATAGTCAGCCTTGCCATCAACCTCCCCGGACCACTCGCTGCCTCGCGACTGGCGGAGCTGGGGGCGCGTGTCATCAAGGTGGAGCCACCCCACGGTGACCCGCTCAAAAGAGTGGCCCCAGCTTGGTATGCCGAACTAACGCAAGGCCAGGAAGTCATCTCCTTAGACTTGAAGGAAGCAATCGGACGGACTCAGTTCGAGAGCCTGCTCGCTGGTGCACAGGTACTACTGACTTCGATGCGGCCCTCAGCACTGGCAAGAATCAACCTTCAAGGAACCCTCAGGGACAGGGGAATAGCACTCGTGGAGATAGTTGGTCACGACGGCGCCGAGGCTGAGCAGGCTGGCCACGATCTGACCTACCAAGCCGTCCATGGAACCATACTGGCCCCGGCCATGCCCCTAGTGCCAGTTGCAGATCTACTCGGCTCCGAACGCGCAGTAGTGGCCACCTTCGCGGCGCTGCGCCAGCGGGACCAAGGCGTTGGTTACGTACACGAGAGAGTCGTTCTGGACGAGGCGGCCCACGCAGCCGCAGCCGCTGTCCGGCACGGACTCACCGCCCCCGGATCCCCCCTTGGCGGGGCAATAGCGCAATACGGTCTCTATGCATCCTCAGACGGATACGTTGCCGTCGCCGCGATCGAACCACATTTTGCTGCCCGTCTCGCCGCGCACGTGGGCTCCACCCGCGAGGACCTGACACGTGCATTCGCCGCACAGACCACCTCTCACTGGACAGCCCTGGGAATCGAGTACGACATCCCCCTCGTGGCCGTCCGCGAACCACACGGAGCAGTTGCCGAAGCAGTCTTTGCCCACCCACATTCCGCCAGCACCACCAACACCGCCTCAATGGAGTAATGATGCCCAATCTCGCAGGAATTCTTGCCCGCACCGCCCGGGGCTGCCCAGACCGAACGGCACTTAGCTTTGGCACGGTGACGCACAGGTATGCCGAGCTGGACCGGCGGGTGAGTCAACTCGCCAACGAATTCATGTCCCGCGGCTTGGCCAAGGGAGACCGGCTCCTGATTGTTTCAGGGAACAGCGACGCATTCGTGATTGCCCTCTATGCAGGTCTCCGCGCCGGGGCCATTGTGGTGCCCGTGAACCCGCGGTCCGCTCCTCCTGAGATTGAGTACTTCCTCAACGATACGCAGGCAAAGCTGCTGGTCTTCGGGACCGAGGTTTCCGGAGTAATTTCAGCCTGGCAATCAGCCGATGCTCTTCAGGTGGATGTGCCGGTCCTGGCCCTCGGAACCGCATCCGGCTATGAGGATGTTCTGGCCTGCGCCGCCGAACAGCCAACCGAACCACCCGCCGTCGAAGTTGCCGAGGATGACGACGCGCTCATCATCTACACCTCCGGCACCACGGGAAAACCCAAGGGAGCCCTGTTCGATCACCACCGCATCATCTGGGTCAGCATCAACTCGATGGCCGGCTTCGGCTTGCGGGTGGGCGAGAAACTCCTGCATGTGGCGCCGCTCTTCCATTCCGCGGACCTTAACCTGGTGCTGATCCCGGGCATGATGCTCGGTGCCACACACGTCATCCTGCCCTCCTTCGAGCCTGAAAAGGTGCTGGAAACCATCGAGAAGGAGCAGATAGGATTCTTCTTCGGTGTGCCCACCATGTACGCGTTCCTCATGCGGACTCCCAGCCTGGCGACGCGGGATCTCTCAAGCCTGCGCATCTGCATGTACGGGGCCGCACCGATGCCCTCAGGACTGGCCCAGCAAATTGTTGCTGCCTTGCCCAATGCGTGGATCGTCCAAGCCTGTGGACAGACCGAAGGCGGGCCCGGTGGCATCCTGCTCACGCATGAAGAGGTGTTGGAGCGTCCTTCAGCCAGCGGCCGCTTCCCCATCGCCAACACCGAAGTGCGCATTGTTGACGCAGACGGGAACGACGCCGGACCGGGAACGGTAGGTGAGATGATCATGCGCGGGGAAACCATGATGAAGGGGTACTGGCGCAACCCTGAAGCAACAGCGGCAACCATCCGGGACGGTTGGGTCCACACCGGAGATCTTGCACAAATAGACGCCGACGGCTACATCACCATTGTTGACCGGATGAAGGACATGATCATCACAGGCGGGCACAACGTCTACTCAGCCGAAGTTGAAAGTGCAATTTCCGGCCACCCGGCGGTGGCCGACGTCGCCGTCGTGGGCCGGCTGCACGATGTCTACGGTGAGACCGTGGTGGCCGTGATCAACCCGCGGGAAAATCACACAGTCACCCTCGAGGAACTGCGCGAGTATGCCAGCGATAAAATCTCCGCCTACAAGCTGCCGCGCGAGCTCGTCATCGCAGAGATTCCACGCAACCCCTCCGGAAAAATACTCAAACACCAACTGCGGGATCAAGTTCGTGGCTAAGATCCGCACTCACCGCCCCGTACCTCCCGCAAAGCCGCGCCTCCCTCAAACTCTCGCAACACACCTTGGAGAAAGCTCATGAACCGAGAAGCAGTGATCGTTGACGCGGTCAGAACACCTGTTGGCAAGCGCGGCGGCCAGCTTCGCGAATGGCATCCCGTGGACCTTCTTGCCCAGACACTGGCCACTCTTGTTGAGCGTACGGGAGTGGACCACCAGCAGCTTTCGGATGTGATCGTCGGCTGCGCCATCCAGCAGGGGGAACAGGCAGGCAACGTGGCCCGCAACGGCCTCCTCGGCGCCGGGCTCCCCCTCACGCTGCCCGGTACCACCCTTGACCGTCAGTGTGGATCCGGACAACAGGCAGTTCATTTTGCCGCCCAGGCCATCAAGTCCGGCGAATATAACTTCGCTATTGGCGCCGGGGTCGAATCAATGTCCCGCGTTGAGTTGGGCCCGCTGTTCATTCCGGGCGGACCCCGTGGCCAGTGGTACGGCCTGCGAGCGCTGGCCCGCTTTGGCGGCAATATCCCCGCGCAGGGGCCTTCAGCTGAACTCATCATCAGCAAGTGGGGTTTCACCCGCAAACAGCTGGACGATTTCAGCATCCGCAGCCACCAGCGGGCAGCGGCGGCCACGCAGGCCGGGTACTTCGCCTCGCAACTTGTTCCGGTGGATGGGACAGCCAAGGACGGCACGGTTTCGGCAATGACTACGGATGAGGGCATCCGGTCCGTAGTGGATCCGGAGAAAATGGCGGACCTGGCTCCAGTATTCTCACCCGAGGGCGCCATCACGGCGGGAAACGCCTCCCAGATGAGCGACGGTGCAGGCGCCCTGCTCATCGCCGAGCGTTCCAAGGCCGAGGCCGCCGGGTTGCGGCCCAGAGCGCGGATTATTTCCATGGCCGTTGCCGCTGATGATCCCGTCCTGCAATTCACGGCTGTTCTTCCCGCAACCCAGAAGGCTCTGGACCAGGCCGGGTTGAGCATCAGTGATATAGACCTTGTGGAGGTCAACGAAGCGTTCGCGCCCGTTCCCCTGCTCTGGGCAGCCGAGTTCGGGTACCCCCAAGATCAACTTAACGTCAATGGCGGTTCCATCGCAATAGGCCACCCTCTTGGATCTACCGGAGCGCGCCTGTTGACCCAGCTGCTGAACGAACTTGAGCGGCGCGGTGCCCGCTACGGGCTGCTCACCATTTGTGAAGGCGGCGGCATGGCCAATGCCACCATCATCGAGAGAATCTAAAGAAACCCGTCATGGACATCAATGACCAAACCTTCATTGTCACCGAGGGCGCATCCGGCCTGGGTGAAACTACCGTAGGGGCCCTGCATGAACGCGGCGCCCACGTCACCAACCCTGACCAGGTGGCCCATGCAGTCCAGGTGGCCGCGCAACAACCCGGCCCACTCGCGGGAGTTGTCAACTGTGCAGGAATCGGAATTGCCAAGACGGTCATTGGCAAAGATGGCCCTCCTCCGCCGGATGACTTCCTGCGGGTGCTCAACACCAACCTCGCCGCCGCGAGCAGAGAGCGCGGGGTCATCATCAACACCGCCTCCGCAGCAGCCTTTGACGGCCGAATGGGCCAGGCCGCCCATGCTGCCTCCAAGGGCGGTGTAGTCTCCATGACCTTGCCCATTGCCCGGGAACTGACCCGTGATGGAATCCGTCTTGTCACGATCGCGCCTGGCTTGTTCCTCACCCCGATGATGGGCACACTTCCTGCGGCCGCTCGCGACTCGCTCGGTGGACAAGTGCCCTTCCCTTCCCGGCTGGGCGAACCCTCGGAGTACGCGGCGCTGGCGCTGCACATTGTGGAAAACCAAATGATCAAGGGCGAGGTGGTCCGCCGCGACGGGGCACTGCGCATGGCAGCGAAATAACAGGAGCACAACATGAGAATGAATTCTCGGCCCATCGTTTCCGGATATCCCTCCACCATGGGAGACGACGTCCAGCTCAACACCACCACACTGATCCGCCACGCTGCGCGCACCCATGGCGATCAGGAAATTGTTTACCGGACCGTCGACGGCGGCTGGGACCGTTACAGCTATGCCGCGGCCTATGAGCGCGTCCAACGCGGGGCCAACGCACTGCGCTCACTCGGTGTGTGCCCGGGTACACGCGTAGGCGTCCTGGACTGGAACAGCCGTCGCCACTTCGAGCTTTACTGGGCCATCCCTGGACTGGCCGCCGTCATGGTCCAGCTCAACCTCCGTCTAGCCCCGGAGGATCTGGGCTATGTCATCGGTGACAGCGGCACGTCAGTCATCTGCGTCGACGAAACACTCCTGCCCGTGGCAGAAGCCGTGGCACCGTTCATACCAGGGGTCACCACGTGGGTCATCATGAGCGAGAAACCGATGTCGCAAATCCATACCACTTTGCCTAATGCCCAACACTACGAAGACCTCGTTGCCGCCAGCGAGCCGGTGATCGAGTGGCCCGAAGTCGACGAGCGGTCCGCGTACAGCGCCTGCTACACCACGGGAACAACAGGCCGGCCCAAAGGCGTCTTCTACTCCCACCGCGCCATCTACCTGCACTCGTACGCCATCGCCGCGAACATTGGAATGACACTGGATGACTGCACCATGCTGATCACCCCCATGTTCCACGGGCAAGCGTGGGGCCTGCCTCAGGCGGCAACACTCATGGCCAACAAGATCGTCCTGCCGGGCCGCTACTACGCCGAGGACACCGGGCCGTTGTCAGACGCGCTGATTGCCGAAGGAGTCACCATTACCAACGGAGCGCCAGCCATCTTCATGCCCATGCTCCACTACATTGAGTCTCTGGAGACCAAACCGGATCTGAGCCGCCTGCGCATGATGTCCGGTGCCACTGAGCCGCCCCTGGCGATGATGCGTGGATTGGAGGACCTCACGGGGGCCGAAACCGTCCACGCCTACGGTGCCACGGAGACCACCCCGTTGGTTGCGATGAACCGGTTCAAGCCCAGCGTCCGGGCTAGGCTCTCCCCCAGCGAGCTCTACGACCTCAAACGAAAGCAGGGACTTCCGGTGGCCGGCGTCGATATCCGTCTGATTGACGCTTCTGGCAACGACGCCGCCTGGGACGGAACCACGCAGGGCGAAGTTTGCGTCCGCGGCCCCTGGATCACACGCGGTTACCACAACATGCCGGACGACGACGAGAAGGACCGCTTCATTGACGGTTACTGGCGCAGCGGCGACGTTGGAACCATCGACGCGGACGGCTACCTCAAAGTCACAGACCGTATCAAGGACGTCATCAAAAGCGGCGGCGAGTGGATCTCCTCCATCGACATGGAAAACCTTCTGTTGAGTCATCCGCGGATCAGCGAGGCTGCCGTCGTCGGCCTTCCCCACCCTAAGTGGCAGGAACGGCCCTTCGTCCTCATCGTCCCATCGGACGGGGCAACGGTTACGCTCGAGGATGTCCAAGACCACCTCTCCTCCGCGTTCGCCAAGTGGCAGCTCCCCCGAGCCATGGAGATCGTCTCGGAGATTCCACGCACCAGCGTAGGAAAGCTCAACAAAAAGAGCATCCGGAGCGACTACGCGGAACGTTACAGCCAGGAAGCCTCCGATGCCTGAGCTGGTGACCCTGGAGCAGCGTGGCGCCGTCGCATTGCTCACGCTCAACCGGCCTGAAGCCCTCAATGCACTCGGCGCGGACCTCGTGGCCCGGCTGGGTGATCGATTGGCGGATGCCGGAGCAGATCAGGCCGTCCGCGCAGTGGTCATCACCGGCTCGGGCAAGGCGTTCTGCGCCGGAGCTGACATCACCGAGGTCCCGGAGATGATTGGGGCGATGCCCACCGGCGTCCTGCCATTCGATAGGCTCTTCGCGACCTTGGGCTCGCTGGCCAAGCCCACGATCGCAGCCGTGCGGGGGCTGGCACTTGGAGGCGGTTGCGAGCTGGTCCTGGCGTGCGACATTGCCGTGGCAGGACGCTCGGCACGGTTCGGCGTCCCCGAAGTTAAGCTCGGCGTCATTCCCGGGGGCGGCGGCACGCAGCGCCTGGTCCATGCCGTCGGAAAGGCCAAGGCAATGCGAATGCTCCTGACCGGTGCCCCTGTAGATGCGCTCTGGGCCAACGCTGCTGGGCTCGTGGCCGATGTGGTCGATGACAGCGAGGTCCTGAACCTTGCGCTGGACATTGCTGCGCAAATCGCTCTCAATGCGCCACTGGCCGTTGCTCTCGCGGCCGACTCCGCACGGACCGCATACGAGGCACCTCTCCATCAGTCACTTAACCACGAGCGCCGAAACTTTCTTCTTGCGCTCGGTACATCAGACGCACAAGAAGGCATAGCCGCGTTCACCGAACGGCGCACACCGCACTTCATAGGAAAATAGGAGCACGCACATGATCTTGGATAATTACCGTTCACCTTGGCTGAACGAGGAACTCGACGATCTGCGGGACATGGCCCGCACGTTCCTGAACAAGGAATCCCTGCCGCATCATGCGCGCTGGGCCGAGCAACACTGTGTGGACAGGGACTTCTGGCGCCAGGCTGGTGAGGCCGGGCTGCTGTGCATCAGCATCCCGGAGGAATATGGCGGCGGTGGCGGAACTTTTGCCCACGAAGCGGTCATCATGGAGGAGCAGGCACGCATTGCCGACTCCGCCTGGGCCAACGTTGTCCATAGTGCCATCGTGGCCCACTACATTGCCGCCTGTGGCACAGAAGAGCAAAAACGGCGTTGGCTCCCCGGCATGGCCTCCGGCGAACTGGTCGGCGCCATCGCTATGACCGAACCCTCCACAGGTTCGGACCTCCAAAGTATCCGCACCCGGGCCAGGCTCGATGGCGAAAGCTATGTGATCAACGGTTCGAAGACGTTTATCACCAACGGAACCCATTGCGACCTCCTGATCATCGTCGCACGCACCAGCGAGGAAAAGGGTGGCAAGGGATTATCGCTCATTGTGGCCGAGACTGCGGATCTGGCAGGGTTTGAACGTGGCCGCGTTCTGGAGAAAATCGGCATGCACGGGCAGGACACCCGTGAGCTCGCTTTTGTGGATATGCGTATCCCGGCAGAGCACGTGCTGGGAGGAGTTGAAGGCAAGGGATTTATCCAGCTCATGCAACAACTCCCCCAAGAGCGCCTTTCCATCGCCGTCGCGGCAGTTGCCGAGTGCGAAGCCGCCGTGCGCGAAGCCTCAGCTTATGCCCTTGACAGGGATGCCTTTGGCGCCAACCTGATGTCATTCCAAAACACCAGATTTGTCCTGGCGGAATGTGTTGCGGACAGCCTTGCCGCCCGAACACTCGTGGACCACTGCATCTCGGAGCACATGGCCGGAGACCTCGATGCAGCAACGGCATCCCTGGCGAAGTTCTGGTGCACCGACATGCAAAACAAGGTCACTGACCGATGCCTTCAGATCTTCGGCGGTTACGGCTACATGACCGAGTACCCCATTGCGCGCCGTTATGCGGCGGCGCGCGTCCAAAAGATCTATGGCGGCACCAATGAGATCATGAAGGAACTGGTAGCCCGATCACTATGACTCCGAAGCCACCGCGCCTGACTGCGGAGCATCTGAGGGCCGGCGAAACGGTCGGTCTTGGCCATCATCGGGTATCCAAGGAAGAGATCATTCGATTCGCCTCCGAGTGGGACAGCCAGTACTTCCATACTGATCCCACCGCAGCGCTGGAGAGCTACTTCGGCGGTCTTATAGCCAGCGGGCTGCACACGCTCTCAATCTTTCAGCGGCTGTCCGTCTTGGACTTCTTCGAGCACTATGACGTCATTGCAGGGAAGGAGATTCGTCGGCTGCGTTTTCTCTACCCTGTCCGGGCGGGCAATGTCCTGACGGGTTCTGTCCATATTGACTCGGTCAACCATGATGGGCAGGGACGGGCATCCGTAGTCACCAGTGGATCCCTCTGGAACCAGGATAATGTGCCTGTCCTCGAATTGCAGATGGAAGCATTGATAGCATCTGAGAGCACAATCCAAAAGAAAAATGGGCCCACAAGGCCCGCGTTCAAGTCTGGCTAGACGGACTCCGGATCTCCATCCACGCCGGTTAGCGGGTGGCCAAGTGGCTGGCCGCCACGGCCACCGGGTTGATGAGGATCCGGGACTCGTTGCCGGCCTGAACGTGATATGGCTTCCAACACCAGAGTGCGGCCGTGATCCATGAGCGCCGTAGAAAGTAGTGGCATTCACGATCGAGGATAGATCCCGTCCCAGCACGCGACCATTCTCGAACACTATTACCGCAGTTCGGCGGCCCATCCGGACCCCCGTTGGATTCGAACCGATGGCTCCCTGCTTTCAACTCGGTCGTCCCTTTCAACTTTTCAAAAAGTCGTCCCTAGCCCTCGTTATCGCGGCAGGTGCATGACCATACATGGCACTGAAAAGTGGGGCTCTCCTTAATGGCGGCTTCCGGTAGAACTATCGTCCAGAAGTCGTGATGATGCACGTGTATTTCACAGCGCTTCCCCACGGTGCTGGGCTTGAGGAGGAGCTCCCGCCTGGCGACGGCACTCCGCGCGGACGAGCGAGGCGAAATCATCAACAGACGAGAATCAACGCTTCTTCAAGCGCATGGCACGCAAGCAAGCCATCGCACGATTTGTCGAGAGTCGGGCTCCGCTCCACCAAGAAAACGGCCACAGGAAACCCGGCTTGGCAGTGTTTGGCAGAGACTAGTCACGTTTTACTCACGTTTTTCAACCGAATTCCCTGGCCATCCTGGGCATACCAAAGGGGCCCAATCGTACCCCTCTGGCCCGGGAACACAAGGTTCTTGGCGTTCGAGCCAGCCCAACGCCTCAGAGTGCGTAGGTTGTACACACCCTGGCTTTCACCCCTGAGCCCAGTCTGAGCCCGCCCTTTGGCGGGCCGCACGGCCCATCCTTGCCTAGATGCCATGGCGTGTTTTGTCGTAGGCCATCACGGAAAGTATTTCCCAAGCAGTGTGCGCGGCCGCAAGTCCAGTCAGGGCAGCATTGTCGTAAGCTGGCGCCACCTCCACAATGTCGGCGCCGACAATCCCGATCCCTGTCAGCCCCCGTAAGGTAGCGAAGAGTTCACGCGTGGTGAGGCCGGCGACCTCTGGGGTGCCGGTGGCCGGGGCATGTGCCGGATCCAGCACGTCAATGTCGACTGAGATGTATACAGGCCCGCCTACAACCCGAGTGCGGATACGTTCCACAATGCGCGCTGAGCCCTGCTCTTCGTAGTCGTCTGCGCGGATAACCTGGAAGCCCAGTACCCCGTCGCTCTCCAGTTCTCCCTTGTCGTATACCCCGCCGCGAAGGCCCACATGGATGCACCGTTCAGGGTCCAGGAGGCCTTCCTCGGCTGCCCGCCGGAACGGGGAACCATGCCACATGGGGGCACCGAAGTGAGTGTCCCATGTATCCAGGTGCGCGTCGAAGTGGATGACGCCGACGGGTCCGTTCTTTTTGGCCACGGCACGCAGAAGTGGCAGCGCAATCGTGTGGTCGCCGCCAAGGGTGACAAGCCGCGTCCCCTGCTCGGCAAATGCACTGGCTGATTTCTCTATCGATGCGACGGCGGCCTCGATGCTATACGGGGTGACCCCCAAGTCCCCGGCATCCGCCACCTGGTGGACCTTGAAGGGGTAGACGTCATGGGTTTGGTGGTAGGGGTGGAGTTGTCTGGAGGCCTCGCGGATGTGGCTAGGTCCAAAGCGGGCTCCAGGGCGGAAACTTGTGCCCGCATCGAAAGGTATGCCCACCACAGCCACGTCAGCGTGCGGAACATCCTCGATCCGAGGAAGCAGCGCGAACGTCGCAAGACCGGCATAGCGGGGATAGTCGGGGATGTCGCGCTGGCCGACCACTTCATCCTCCCGGGGGCTATCCATGCCGAACCCCCGCCCGGTGGAGCGGATGAATGCGTCGCTGATTAATCATTCTGACTGCTTTCTGTTGCGTGGGAATTGGGGAACCAGCCAGGTCCGGCAGTTCACCTAAGAGCTAAGGAGGTCAACACCTCCACATTTGCCTTCCCAAGGCGACCGGCGGGTTTCACGGGGCTGCCGTCACAGTTAGTGGTGCCCGGCTCATTTGTTTTGCGCCAGTAGCCTATCCCGGGTATCACTGGGCATGGCCAAATCGATGCATGACCAAGCCATTGCAAGGGCCCCGTCCCAAATCGCCTTATCACCGGCCGCGGACGCTGCGGCAGCGGCAAATTCGATATTGTGAATCGGCGGACATCCGGCTCCGAGGCTTATCATGGGGTGGATTGTTGGGAAATAGTGGGAGACGTTGGCCATGTCAGTGGATCCGCCGCGTCGGCTTGCTGGGGCCATTGGGCGGCCCACGGCTGACGAATTTCGGGCAAAAACATTTGCCATCTCTTTATTGGTCCGGAAGTCAGCGTATGTGGGACCGTCTTGTTCAATCTCGAGTCGGGCGCCAGCTGCTAGTGCCCCCGCTTCGAGACAACGATGCAGCACCGCATTGACCCGAGCAAGCGAATCCACGTCATGTGCCCGCACCATCCACTGTCCTGTTGCTAGCTCGGGGATGACGTTGGGCGCCGTCCCAGCGCTGTCGATGCAGCCGTGTATTTGTTGACCGGGTTCAAGCTGCTGCCGCGATAAGCCAATTGCCGTGAGTGCAACTGTCATTGCATCCAAGGCGTTGACTCCATCCCACGGGTGTGCGGAAGCGTGGGCGCTGCGACCGTGGAAGGCGACCCTATATCCGGAGCAGGCGTAAGGAAGCATCTCAAATTCATCCACGTCGCCTGGATGGATCATCATGGCTGCGTGGGTTCCGTCAAAGTCACCTTGCTCTAGCATGAGGACTTTGCCTCCGCCGTTTTCTTCCGCTGGTGTGCCGAGGAGCCGAACCTTGATGTCGAGCAGGTCCGCCAAGGGTGCCAGTGCGGTGAAGGCTCCGAGTGCGGCGGAGGCGATGATGTTGTGGCCGCAGGCATGCCCGATTCCTGGGAGGGCATCATATTCCGCACAGATGCTCAGCACGAGTTCTCCGGTGCCCGCCTCCGCCTTGAGCGCGGTGGGCAGCTTGCCCAAGCCGACCTCGATTCGCACCCCGGGTATGGTCTTGAGTTCGTCTGCCAGCCACCTTACGGCCTGATGTTCCTGGAAGCCGGTTTCGGGGTGCTGGTGGAGTTTGTGGCTGAACGCGATGATCTTTTTAAACTGGTCTTTCAGGGTGGATTCAGCTTCTTTTTTGAAGTCCCTGGAAATTCCGGTGGTCATATGGCTGGCCTTTCAGTAGATTATCGTCATCAGATCACCTTGGAGAGGAACGACTTCGTCCGTTCATGTTGGGGATTGCCCAAGACTTCCCGCGGATCGCCCTGCTCGACGATGACGCCGTCATCCATGAAGACCACTACGTCGCCCACTTCACGGGCAAATCCCATTTCGTGGGTGACCACGATCATTGTCATCCCGTCGCGAGCCAGCTGTTTCATCACGTCTAGGACCTCGCCGACAAGTTCTGGATCCAGGGCCGAAGTGGGCTCGTCAAAGAGCATGACCTCTGGCTTCATGGATAGGGCCCGGGCGATCGCCACACGCTGCTGCTGCCCACCCGAAAGCTGGGAGGGGTAATTGTTCATCCTGTCCGCAAGCCCGACTTTGCGCAGCAGTTCGCAGGCATGGGCTTCGGCATCCTTTTTGGACATTTTCAGGAGTTTGGTGGGCCCAAACATGACGTTTTCCTTCGCCGTCATGTGTCCAAAAAGGTTGAAGGACTGAAAGACCATGCCGATTTTGGATCGCCGCTTGTTGATTTCCGCTTGGGAAGCTTCCTGGAGCTGGTCGCCGTGAACGTCGTAGCCGATCATTCGGCCACCGACAGTGATGGCTCCCGAGGTGGTCATCTCCAAGTGGTTCACGCACCGCAGCAGTGTTGATTTCCCGGACCCGGATGGTCCGATCAGGCAAACAACCTGTTGCTTGTGCACAGTCAGGTTGATGCCCTTGAGAACTTCCAGCTGGCCGAAGTTCTTGTGCACATTCAGAAACTTGACGTCCGACATCAGCGTTGGGCCTTTCCGAGCAAGAGGGCGTTGCCCTTGGAGTACTTCTTTTCCAGACGCGACTGCGCCAGCGTCAAGATTGAGGTCAGGAGGATATACCAGATACTGGCCACAATCAGCAGTGGTATTTGCTTCAGGTTTTGCGCGTAGATCTGCTGAGTGTTGTAAAGCAAGTCCCCGACGCCAATGACGATGACGAGGGAGGTCGTTTTCAGCATTGAAATGACCTCGTTTCCTACCGGAGGAATGATTACTTTCATGGCTTGCGGGATGACGACAAATCGAAGTGTATGGGTCTGGCTGAAGCCCATGGAGCGTGACGCTTCCGACTGGCCGGCATGGACGCTGAGTAGCCCTGCGCGCACGATCTCTGCCATGTAGGCCCCCTCGTTGAGTCCCAGACCCAGGATCGCAGCTGCAAAGAGGGAGATAACATCGTTGGTGTTCCATTCCACGAACGTGGGGCCCCAGGGAATTCCAAGTCCGATGGTCGGGAACAGCACGGCGGCAAAGCCCCAAAAAAGCAGCTGAACCAGGAGCGGGGTTCCTCGGAAGAACCAAATGTAGGCCCCGGAAACACCCCTCAGCAGCCAGTTGTCCGACATGCGCATCACCGCAACCAGTAGACCGACGACGAAGCCAATGATCATGGCAATCACAGTCAGTTCCAGTGTGATGGCCAGCCCCCCGAGGATGCGGGTGTCAAGGAAGTATTGTCCCACGGTTGCCCAGCCGAACCCTGGGTTGGTGACCAAGATCCACACACCGTAGACAACCGCAAAGCACACGACAATGACGGCGATGATCTGGCCAGGCCGACGACGGCGAAGCACGGGTTTGGTGGTGAGCGCAAGGAAGTCGTGGCTTGTATCCAATGCGTTGTCGAGTTGGCTGTTGCGCACTTAGCCCTCCATTGTGGGATTGATATCCGCGGTCTTTACGGCCGACGGCGTGAGGTTCCAGGCAGCCATGATCTTCCCATAGGTGCCATCATTGATCAGGGACTGGATTGCGGCCTGGAACGCCTTGGCCAGCTCACCGTCTCCCTTCGCCATGGCAACACCGGCCAGCGACGGCTCGACCAAGATCGAATCGATTTGGGCGAAGGCCTCGGGCTGAATCTGTGAATAGTAGGCGGTAAGGGCGTTGTCAGCCAGCATGGCCTGGGCACGGTTTGACGCAATGGATTGGTTCGCGCTGTCTTGCTGGGGGAGCAACAGTGGAGTAATGGGTGCCTTGCCGGCGTCGGTGCACTGCTTTTCAAAGTTGGGCAGGACGATCAACGCCTGTGTCGTTCCCGTTTGGGCGGTAACTGTCTTGCCGCAGAGATCAAAAACTCCGTGATAGCTGCCCTCGTTGCCCTTTTTGACCATGACCGAGGTACCGCCTTTCATGAAGCTGACCATGTCAACCACAGCTGTTCTAGCCGGGGTGATGGAGAAGGCTGCCCAGGATGCGTCATACCGTTTGGACTCGAGGCCAGCCAAGATACCGTTGAAGTCGCCCTTGGTGATGTTGATCTTGATGCCCATCTTGTTGGCAACGGCCAAGGCCATGTCCGGTTCAAGGCCTACGATCTTGCCTGTGTTGTCGGTGAAGTCGATCGGCGCATACGTCGGGTCTGTCACCAACTGCATGGTGCCCTTGGCCTTGATGTCGGCCGGCATCAGGCTTTCAACTTTTGCATCAGGCTTCACCGATTGGGCGGCCTGCTGCCCGCCCTCCCCCAACGTCGGCAAGGACTTTCCTGACGCATCAACCGCCGGTGCTGGGGCCTCAGTGTTGGTACAGCCAGTCGACGCCGCGATCAGAAGTGCGGAGACCGCCACTAGGCAGGTTTTCGTGAAGAGCGTTCTCTTGGTCATGTTTTCTCCAGGTGGAAAAGTCGGGCTTGAATAAATAATATGTGTAACTTATTATTTGTGTAACGGCCGACACTGTCAAGAGCCGTATCGAATACGTCCAGGGGGAAGGGTCCATGACACCGAATACACGCAAACGCACCCATGCCGTGACTGAACAGGCCATTGCGGAGCGCCGCGAAACGATCGTCGCCCATGCCGCCGGCATCATTTCCAAAGCAGGTGTTGACGGTTGCTCATTTGGGGCCGTCTCCGACTCGACCGGATTTAGCATCGGCATGATCCAGCACTACTTCCGAACCCGCGAGAAGCTGGTACATGCCACCGTTGAGTTCCGGACGCAGGCCTCTGTCCAGGAATGGCAGGGCTTGTACTCCGAAGGAACCAACGCTGTCGAACGGTTGCACGACCTGCTCACTTTCGCTGTGGAGGGGGACACCACATTTGAGGATGCCTGGGGCTTCTGGGTGGAGGTCTACAGCGCAGCCCACAAGGATGAGAAGATCCGCAAGCATGTGGCAAATACCCTGCTGGCATGGCGTGAAATCTTTGTCCAGACGTTGGAGGAGGCGGTGTCAGAACACCTGATTCATCCCTTCCACGACGCAGATGCCCTGGCCACCTTACTGCTGGCCCTGATCGACGGGCTGGCCATCCAAACGCTCAACGGTATCTACGACCACAGCCCACAAACCATGATCAAGACGCTGCAACGCTTCGCGGCCCACGAATTCGGCATCGACGTGACCAACTTCGTGGAGCGCAAACAAGGCATCGTTCCCTCATTACAGAGCTAACTGGTTCTTACGACCCGTTCGGGTGCGAAACTGCCCAAGCATCCCCCATACTGCCAATCGACTTGAAGGACACCATGACTACCATCACCGAATCACTGCATACGGCCAGGTTCGCGGACCGTGCCGACGGATACCATCCCTCGCCAGTCCGAGAGGTCTTTGAAGTCTCCATGCGGCCAAACATGATCTCCTTGGCAGGAGGAAACCCCGACCTCACCGGCTTGCCCTTGGAGCGGATAGCGGACATGGCCCACCACATCATCAAAGAACGGGGTCAGGAAGCCCTTCAGTATGGCTCCGGGGCAGGAACCACGGAGCTGCAGGAATTGGTCTGCGAGATCATGGCCATGGAAGGCATTTCCGCCCAACCTGAAAACGTCCAAATCACCTCGGGCTCACAAATGGCACTCGAGCTTGTCACCAAGCTTTTCTGCAACCCCGGTGACGTCATTCTGGCAGAAGGGCCCACCTATGTGGGTGCGCTGGGCACGTTTGAGGGGCTTCAGGCCGACGTCGTGCAAGTCCCAATCGACAACAAGGGGCTGATCCCGGCTGAGCTTGAGAAAGCCATCAACACCCTGAAGGCGCAAGGCAGGACCATCAAGTTCCTCTACACAATCCCAAACTTCAACAATCCTTCAGGCATCACCCTCGCACCCGAACGACGCCGCTCAATCGTCGATATCTGCCGCGCCGCAGGAATCGCCATCGTCGAAGACAACCCCTACGGGCTCCTGAGTTTTGATGGATCCACACAGCAGGCACTCCACGCACTGGACCCCGACAACGTCTTCTACCTGGGTTCCTTCTCCAAGATCTTCTCCCCCGGCCTGCGGATCGGGTGGGTTCTAGCCCCTACAGAGGTGCGCAAACGCCTTCAATTGGCTGCAGAGGCAACCACAATCTGTCCTTCCGTGCTGAGCCAGATGCTGGTGGAGAGCTATATCTCAGGAATTGACTGGCGCTCCCACGTCAGGGACGCGTGCGCCACGTATTCAAGAAGGTGCGACGCAGTGATGGAAGCCTTAGAACTCCACATGCCCGAAGGTTCAACCTGGACCAAACCAACGGGAGGGTTCTTCACGTGGATCACGCTTCCCGCAGGGAAATCGGTGGACGCACTGCTCCAGCCAGCCATCAGTGCCGGAGTCGTTTTCGTCCCGGGAAGCGCGTTTTTCGCAGAACCAGCAGGCACCAACCAACTGCGAGTGGCCTTCTCCTTCGAGACCGACGAAGCACTTGTCGAGGGTATCCGGCGACTCGGGTCTGCCTTAGCGGCGCTGCCGTCAGTGCAGCCATCACCGACGGGAGCGGACGTTGCGTAAGCTGACCACATTTGAAAGCCGTTCGTTTGGGCCTACCCCGATCCTCATCATGGCCGCTGATATCCACACCCTAGATCCGGCGCAGCCAAGTGCCGAAGCATTTTTAGTTGTGGGCCCGGATATAGCTGCAGTTGGCAGTGTTGAGAGCTGCCGCGCCGCGGCGGGGCGGCTGAGCGGCCGAGAACTGGAAGTGCGTGATTTTGGTGGCGCAACCATTGTCCCGGGTTTCATTGATGCGCACGCCCATCCGCTGATGTACGGACAGATGCTGAGTTGGGTCGATTGCGGCCCGGAGAAAGCCGGCAGCATCCCGGAGATCGTGGCATTGCTGCGGGAAGCCGCTCAGGCGATTCCGAACGGTCTGCCGGTGCGCGGTTACGGCTATGAGCACCGCAATCTGGTCGAAAGCCGACATCCGACCCGTTTTGAACTTGATGGTGTTGCCTCGGAACGTGAGGTGTATCTGATGAACGCTTCCGGGCATGGTGGCGTGGTCAATTCCTTCACTCTTGAGTTGCATGGGGTCAGCCGAGATACACCCAATCCGCAAGGCGGTGAGTTCTTCCGTGACGCGAAAGGGGAGTTGACCGGTGAGCTTTCAGATGCTGCGTGCAACATCCTCACCGGTTTGGAAGGCGTGAAGATCGGCCACCATGGCCCAAACTTCCACCTGGCAGATGAACCTGAAGAACACTTGCGACAGCTGGGTGCGGCCCAGGAAAAATTTTTGGCAGGCGGGGTAACGGCCATCGGTGACGCCCAGGTTTCCCGGCGTGAATTCGACATGTATCTTCAGCTGGCAGAACAGAACCAGTTGAAGGTTCGCATCGGCATGTACCTGCTATCCCATCTCCTCGATGACGCCTTGGACATGGGCTTGCATGGCCAGTTCGGCAACGCCCGCCTGAGCTTTGCCGGCATCAAGCTCTACGCAGACGGCACCCTTGGCGGGTGGACGGCGTATTTCCCGGACGGTTATGTTGGGGATCCGTGCCGCACAGGCCAGTTGTATCATGAGCCGGCGGCGTACAAGGAGCTGATCCGCAAGGCCCACGTGGTCGGGCTCCAGACCGCCACCCACGCCCAGTCCCCCACCGCGTTGGAGATGGTCATCGACGCGATCGAATCAGCCCAGGCCGAGCGGCCGGACCCCGATGCCCGGCACCGCATTGAACATTGCGGACTGCCCACACCGGAGCAGATTCGGCGCATGGCAGCCGCTGGCATTTACCCGGTCAACCAGCCCCAGCATTACTACAACTGGGGCGAAGGCGTGCAGCAGGCCATAGGAACACCGGGCGAACGCTTCAACCCATTGGGTGAATTCATCGCCGCCGGGGTACCGGTGACCATCAGTTCAGATGCCCCTGTGGCCGATCCCCTACCGTTGGAGGCCATCCAGGCCGCTGTCACACGGGTGACCCGCAACGGCCACAAGCTGGGTCCGGACAATCTGTGCATCACGGCCGGCGAAGCATTGGCCGCCCACACCATCAATGCAGCCCGGGTGCTCGGACGTGAGGACGACCTCGGCTCGCTCACATCCGGAAAGCGTGCAGATTTCGCCGTCCTTTCCGAAGATCCACTTGCTTGTAAACCGGAACGGATCAGCGGAATCGAGGTCCTTCAGACCTGGGTTGACGGCAGCTGCCAGTACACCTTGGACGTAGCACCTTCGGACCCGACACCCAGCCTTGACCCCGCGAATTTCTGACAGGAGACCCACCATGGAGAGCATGACGACAGAAACTACCCAGCAGTCCAGGGCAACGCCCACGGTGAACAACGCCGGCTTCGCTATTTTGAAGACGTTGCGCAACTACGGGGTGGATGCGATCTTCGGCATTCCAGGTACGCACAACCTGGAGTTTTACCGGCATCTGGTGCCGCTGGGCATTCGACCCGTGACGACGCGACATGAGCAAGGTGCCGGTTACGGCGCGGACGGTTGGGCCCAACAGAAGGGCTTGCCCGGCGTTGTCATCACCACCTCCGGGCCGGGTCTGCTCAATGCCCTGTCCGCGGCCGGGACCGCATACTGCGAATCACGTCCGTTGATCATACTTTCTCCCGGTGTGCCCGAAGGTGGCGAGTTCGCCGATATCGGCTCGCTGCACGAAACGAAAGACGCATCGGCTGCGGCGGGCGCCATCATGGAATGGAGCCGACGGGTCCACTCAGCTACCGAGGCGGTCCAGGCAGTCCACGACGCGTTTGAATTGTTTCGGTACGGCCGGCCACGCCCCGTCCACATCGAGGTACCCCTGAACGTCCTTGAAGGCCTCTCCGACTGCCCGGTGGAACTGTTGGAAGCCAAACCGGTCCGAACCGGGAAGACCGCGGACCCCGAGCTCTTGAAGGCGGCAAGTGAGCTCCTCCGCGGCGCTGCCCGGCCGGTGATATTGGCCGGTGGTGGTTCCACTCGTGTCGGTGGCGGGCTGGCCAAGTTGGCTGAACTGCTCCAGGCCCCGGTGGTCACCACACTCAATGGCAAGGGGACCCTGGCCGAGAGCCACCCGCTGTCGTTGGGTTCGGACATTCGCCTTCCGGCCGCTCAGTCACTGTGCAACGACGCAGACGTGCTGCTGGTCATTGGTTCCAAGGTGGGCGAGTCCGAGCTCTGGGGCGGCACGCTCACACCGCAGGGACGTGTCATTCGATTGGACATCCTTGCCTCTCAGGCGCACAAGAACGTGAACTCCGACGTCGCACTGATTGGTGACGCAGCCGCCGTCGTTCCCCAGCTGACTGCAGAACTGGCCAACCTACGCCGGGAAGCGGCCGATCTTGCCACAGTCCGGGAAACTCTGCGCAGCCAGGCCCGCGCGCTCTCGCCGGTGTTGAGCCGGATCGCGGAAGAAGCCGCATCGGTGCTGCCGGCCAACACTATTGTGGGCGGGGACTCTTCACAAATCACGTACCTCGGCACGGCGTCGTTCATCCCACACGAGCTCCCCCATTCGCTGCTGTACACGCCGGCCTACGCCACGCTGGGCTATGGGCTGCCGGCATCGATCGGCGCCAAGATTGCCGCCCCTGAAAGGCCCGTGGTGTGCATCCTGGGAGATGGCGCCTTGATGTTTGCCGTTCAGGAACTGATGACCGCCGTCGAGCAGGGCCTGGACCTCGTCGTGGTCTGCGTGGACAACGGCGGCTATGCCGAGATCCGCGCCAACGAAGAAGACCGGGATATCGCGCCCGTTGGCGTCGATCTCGTCCAACCCGACTGGGCAGCCCTGGCCACCGCCTTTGGGGGGACCGGCCACCGGCTCACCGACGCCACCGATTTTACCCCGGCTCTGGGGGACGCGCTGAAACGCGGCGGCCTGCAGCTAATCCACGTGCCCCTGCACCTCTTCACCGCCACCACGTCCGACTCGAACTCCTAGGAATCACCATGAGCATTTCTGCACCCGACACCACAGACAGCATCCTGGCAGCCGCGTCAAAGGCAACCGCACAGCAGTGGATCAGCGAGAACATGGACCGGCTCTCTGCCTGGCACCGCCACATTTGGGACCTGGCTGAACCGGCCTGGCGCGAATACAAGTCCGCGCAGTGGTATGTGGAACTGCTCCGCGCCGAGGGCTTCACCGTCGAGGCCGGCAGCGCTGACATGCCCACGGCATTCAGCGCAGAATGGTCCCTTGGGCAGGGCGGGCCAGTTCTGTTGACGTACGCGGAATATGACGCCGTACCCGGCAACTGCCAGTCCGCCGGGACGGACCCCTCCCCCCGCGACGGACTGAGCCCCTACGCCCCCGGCCACACGGACCCACACTCGGCACTGGGCATTTCCACCCTGGCCGGCCTGCTGGGAGCAAAGCATGCAATGACCGTTCACGGGATCGCAGGGACCCTCAAATACACTGGGGAACCGGCAGAAAAAGTTCAGGGTTCCAAGGTCGTCCACGGTCTGCGCGGCTACTACGACGGCGTCGACGCAATCGTCAGCTTCCACCCCTTCTACATGCTCCCGCTGTGCAACACCGCCAGGTGGGACACACAATGCGGCAGCTATTACAGCAAGGTCTACACCTTCGTCTGCGACGAACCGGAAACCTGGCAGCTGAACGCCAACCCGAACTCCCCCATCCCCGCTTCCCACTCCGCCGCACGCGCGCCGGGAGCCAACGTGGCCCTGATGAGCATGTACACTTCCTCACGGATCATGCAGGATGCCATGCTGCCCAGCTTCGGCGGCTGGAGCCTCTCCGACGCCATCTTCACCCAAGGCCAGGCAACGGCGGACAACCTGCCGGCACGGATCGCGCAAATCCAGTATTCCTGGCGCTGCCCAACCCTGGACATGGCTGAGCACGTCCTGACCGTCCTTGACCGCAACGCCGAGCACGCCGCAGCCATGGCCCACTGCACCCTCAGCACCACCTGGGTGGCGCGGAACCGGCCCGGACGTACCAATCACGTACTCGCCCAAGCCCTTTACAACAACCTCGAGGCCGTGGGAGCACCGCAGTATGGGCCCGCCGCAATTGCCGCCGCGCAACAAATCCAGAAAAAACTCGGTATCGAGCCCATGGAAAAGCCGTTCCTGGACGAATGCGAACAACTCATCAGCCCCCAGGACGCTGAAACCGCTCTGCGCGAACACTTGGCACCCTGGCAGAAAAACTGGACCAGCGACGACTACGTAGAAATGACCCACTACGCACCCACCGTGAGGTTCTATGTCTCCCGCCCCGCCCTGAAACCAGCCCCGGGACAAGGAGCCTACCCGGGCTGGGTCATGAACGCCCTTGGCGGCATCGCCGAAACAATCGACCCCACCATCGACGTCGCCGGCAAAACGATCGCCGGCACCTTCATGGACCTGCTCAACAGCCCAGAAATCCTGTCAGCTGCCAAAGAAGAGTTCGACCACCGCACAGCAGAGGACCCCATGCCGGTACTGCTGCCCGCCGACTTCATGCCGCCGACCGAGTTCGCCTGGCCTGACTACTCCGCCACACCCAATGGCGAACGTGTGTGGTACCCCAAGGCAGCCCGACCCTGACGCCAGAATGAACTGCGTGACGGCCCTTTCGACTCCAGGAAGCGCCGTCACGCAGGGCCCGAAGCCAGCCAATATTTCCAGCACCCGCACACCAGCAGAGAAGGACTCTTGCCGTGACAGCCACCACGCACCCCTCATCCCACTCCCCCGGCTACCGGGTGCTCAACCCTGCCACCGGCACGCTCGTGGAAAAATTTTCAACCATCTCCGATGCGGCTCTGCAGGAAGCAATAACCACTGCGGACCGGGCCTTCCACACGTGGCGGCAGGTGCCCATCACTGAGCGGGCCCGAATCGTGGCGCGTATCGGTCAGCTTTTCACCGACCGCAGGGACGCACTGGCCGCCATCATTACCGAGGAGATGGGTAAGCGCCGCTCCGAAGCCATCGGTGAAGCCCGCTTCTGCACCGAGATCTTCAACTACTACGCCGAGGAGGGCCCAACACTGGCTGCGGACCAGCCGATCAAGGCACTCAACGGGGCCAGTGCAAAGATCCAGAAACTGCCCGTGGGCCCTCTCCTAGGCATCATGCCCTGGAACTACCCCTACTACCAGGTAGCCCGGTTCGCCGCACCAAATCTGGTCCTCGGAAATACCATCATCCTCAAACACGCAGAAAATTGCCCCCGGTCCGCCCGCGCGATCGAGCAACTCATGGAAGATGCAGGGCTTCCAACGGGTGTCTACACGAACGTGTACGCAAGCCACGAACAAATCGAGACCATCATCGCGGACCCCCGCATCCAGGGCATCTCCCTCACTGGCTCCGAAAGGGCCGGCGCCGCGGTCGCCGAGATCGCTGGAAGGAACCTCAAGAAAGTAGTCCTGGAGCTCGGCGGTTCCGACCCGTACATCATCCTGGACAGCAACGACGTCAAAGCCTCCGCCCGGGCAGCCCTTGAAACCCGCATGAGCAACGCCGGCCAATCCTGCGATTCCAATAAACGCATCATCGTCATGGATACCATCTATAACGAATTCGTCGCCGAGGTCACCACCCAAGCAGCCGCACTTGTCCCCGGCAACCCTGCTCTGGACGAGCCCGGTACTTTCCCGCCCCTGTCCTCGGAACCAGCCGCCACAGGGCTGCTCTCACAAATCGAAGACGCCGTCTCCAAGGGAGCCGTGCTCCACACCGGTGGCGTACGCTTCGACGGCCCGGGTTCCTTTGTGCATCCGGCCGTGCTCACCGGCATCACCGCCGGTATGCGGGCCTACCGTGAGGAACTCTTTGGCCCCGCCGCCGTCATTTACAAGGTCGCCAGCGACGAAGAGGCCATCGCCCTGGCCAACGACACCGACTACGGTCTCGGTGCCGCAGTATTCAGCACCAACGAACAGCGTGCACGCGCAGTCGCTCAACAACTGCATTCCGGCATGGCCGCCATCAACACGGCCCAAGCTGATGGAGCCGAGATGCCGTTCGGTGGCATAAAACGCTCCGGGTACGGCCGCGAACTAGGACCTCTCGGCATGGATGAGTTCGTCAACAAACGCCTCTTCTACGTTGCGTCATGAACAGAGCAGCAACATGGGCGCAATCCGCCATCTGGTCCGACCGGCCCACGATCGGAACCATCCGGGCACAAACCCCACAGGAAGCAGCCCCCGTGAGCGTCAAAAAGTCCACCGTCCTGCCAACTTCCTCCGGCTGCCCTTCATCGTCGGAAACGAAGCCATGGCACACCCGCCAAAACAATGCCGAGGTCACCACCGATCCGTTGCCAAAGCACGGATCGGCAAACCAGGCCAGTCGGCGGCGGCATCGTCAGTCTGCCCCATCCTGAAATCACCCTCCTCGACCGAGTGAAGCACTTCGACACGATCCGGACACTATCGAGAACCACGAGCCGAAGGGCGCCCGCATTTTCAAATTCACTGTTCCCACGACGATGGTACGAGTGCACCTCCACGTAGGTTGTTGGCCCTCGTAATGTCAGAATCTCGATCGACGACCAGATCAAGGAACTCTGCTTTGTCCACTTCCATCATGGGAGTTACGACCGGGGCAAAGTTCCATTTCAACCCCGCAAGGACGAAAATGAAGCGTCAATTTCCCAGGCCAGCAGAACTGGCTCCACTCCTGAAGTTTCGTCTGCCAGCTCTCACGACGGCGCAGCGCGTGGAGCAGGCAATTACAATCGAGGACTTGCGGCTGATAGCGCGGCGACGCTCACCCAAGGCAGCGTTCGACTACGTCGACGGCGCGGCAGAGGATGAAATCAGCCTCGGCCGTGCGCGTTCTGCATTTAGGAACGTGGAGTTCAGACCAACGGTACTCAATGATGTCTCCGGAATTGACCTCCGAGCCGAAATCGCCGGCGGTACCAGCAACCTTCCCTTCGGTATCGCACCGACGGGATTCACTCGGATGATGCATGCCGCCGGGGAACAAGCCGGATACGCTGCCGCCGTCGAGCATGGCATTCCCTTTGCCCTGTCCACACTCGCGACGACATCCATCGAAGACATAGCCCTTGCAGCGCCCAATGGCCGACGATGGTTCCAGCTGTATGTCGGCGAAGACAGGCAATTGACACGCCAGTTGGTCGAACGTGCCAAGACCAACGGCTACGACACCCTGTTGGTCACGGTCGACTGCTCGGTTTCCTCTACCCGCCGCAGGGACGTCCGCAACGGCATGACACTACCGCCCGCGATTACGCTGAAGACCGTTTTGGACGCCTCATACAGACCCGCCTGGTGGTTTGACTTCTTGACCACTCCCCCTCCCGCATTCGCTTCCCTGGAAGGGACGAACACAGACATGGAGGCAGTCCTCGTAGACCTTTTCGATCCTGCGCTCAGCTATGCGGACCTTGATTGGCTGCGTTCCATCTGGGACGGCAAGCTATTCGTCAAGGGAATACAAACCGCGGAGGATGCAGGGCGAGCCGCCAGACACGGCATCGACGGAATCGTCATCTCCAACCACGGGGGACGCCAATTGGACCGTGCGGCGACCCCGCTCCACGAACTGCCCGCGGTCCGTGAAACCGTAGGGACCTCCATAGAAATCATCTACGACACAGGTATCCTCAACGGCGGAGATATCGTCGCGGCTCTTGCCGCCGGTGCAGACTTCGTACTAGTAGGCAGAGCCTGGCTCTACGGCCTGATGGCCGGTGGCAAAATCGGTGTTGACAGGGCCATTGATATCTTGGCTGGCGAAGTCAGACGTGCCATGCAGCTATTGGGGGTCTCCAAAGTCTCCGACCTCAGACCGGAGCATGTCATCCTGCATCGTTAGTGAATTCTTGGTCCCATACGCCGTGTGCGCGAACAACACCATGGGTACGTCGTCAACATTATGGCTCCAATTTCAAGAACGACGCCGGAATCAAGTAATCGTGACGCCCTGACCACCCGTTTGAGGATGTCCCGTTGTAGGTTCCTTGGCCTAGCGGGCATCGGTGTGGGTGTCGTCTTGGAACATGGCGGTATGGACACGTTCATGCGATCACTGGCACGTGACAAGCTCAGTGCCGTCGGAGCCGGCCGTCGGGTCGTGGCAGTCGATGGAAGAGATGGCAGTGGCAAGACATCCTTCACCGCCAACCTGGTGGCATGGATCCAGGATCGACCCGTGATCATCATCCACCACGTCGACAACTTTTTGAACCCCTCTCATCTCAGGCATGCCAAGGGTCGGGCCTGACCGGACGGCTTTTGGCAGGACACCTACAACTATGCCGCTCTCCACGACCACGTGCTCGCGCCCCTCAGTCCGAACGGGGACGGCTGGAACCGCCGGCTTCCTATGACTAGATGACCGACCGCATCGCACAGGCGCAGGCGGTTCATGCACCTTCGGATGCACTCGACGTGGCGGAAGGGATGGTCCTGGACCGCGATGGGCTCGCATCCCATTGGGATGCCTCGGTGTTCCTGGATGTTCCTTTCACCGAAACCGCAGCACGCCACGATGCGCCGTTATGTCGGCGGACAGCGCCTCTACTTCCAAGCGGCACGTCCGTGGGAACGCGCCGCGTTCATCGTGGATAACTTCGACTTCACTTCACCCAAAACCTTCCCTCCCGAAAAGGCGACAGCAATCCAGTGAGCATTCCCCGCTGAAACTGCCATGGCGCGACTTTGCAGCTACAGCGCTCACATGAATCCACTGAGCGGTCCCCGAGCCCAAAATCGTGAACATGGACGACAGCCTCCACACGATTGCGCGTCGTACACACGAGCCACTTTGCAGAGAATTGAACCCCTTCCCAGACAGTTCCCGCTGGCTCACGAAGAGGAGCTCACCCTTCTCAAACGAAAACTACCCGTATCTACGGCAAGTCATCGTCTTTGAAACCACTCAGAAGTCCCTGAAATTCAATGTTATTGAGAGTCAACGACACACATCAACACTCAGGCAGTGAGATTCTCTTGGCCGCCGGTTGGAGTCCGGCCCGGGGCACAACATTCCTCTGACCTGCGGTTATGAACCATAGTGCAGTGAATTTAGGGGACTAACCCTCACGCACCGCCGTAGTACGCCATCCCTGAAGTCGCGCCCATCGCGCTGGTTCACAGTGCCGCAACGCTCACTCAGACAGACGAGCTCGATCACGCGTGGCTGAACCATTGCCCGACACAAAGTTGGTCCCGAGTCAACCGAAAAATGCGATCTAACGCAGACTGCCCAAAGGCGACTTGACGAGATTTCAAAGACTGGTTATATTTTTTCTCGTAAGAAAAAGAGAACGGAAGTTCCCCCGTTCAAAGTAGTTGTAATTGGTTGTCGAGGGGGAAGCACCGTTGCAGTAACATCTGGTCGTCGGACAGCTTGAGACGACCACAGCAACACAGCATTGCCAGCAGTACCAGGCCGTCGAGCAGCAGGAGACGGATACAGCAACACAGCAGTACGTGGTCATCGACAGCTTGAGACGACCACAGCAACACCAGTAGTACCAGGCCGTCAAGCAGCAGGAGACGGATAAAGCAACACAGAAGTACTAGGCCGTCAAGCAGCAGGAGACGGATACAGCAACACAGCAGTACGTGGTCATCGACAGCTTGAGACGACCACAGCAACACAGCATTGCCAGCAGTACCAGGCCGTCGAGTAGCAGGAGACGGATACAGCAACACAGCATTGCCAGCAGTACTAGGCCGTCAAGCAGCAGGAGACGGGTACAGCAACACAGCAGTACGTGGTCATCGACAGCTTGAGACGACCACAGCAGTACGTGGTCGTCGGACAGCTTGAGACGACCACAGCAACACCAGCAGTAGGTGGTTGTCGACAGCTTGAGACGACCACAGCAAGTTACCCTATGGGGCGGGCAAGGAAAGTGCATCTGTATGCATCCCTTGCCCGCCCCGCACCATTTTCGCTAAGGGTTACGAGCGGCCCTTGGCTGGAATCGGATCTGACAATGTCGGAGTCTTGGTAGCACTGGAACAGGACTGAACCTTGAGCCTTCGCGGTTCAGTAATCTGAGGGCCCATGGTGTCATCAGGTACGCACCCGCGTCACTGTATCTAGCCATCCATCGGCGGGCCCGCGCGTCGAAGGTTTTACCCAGGCGCTTCGCATATTCTCGGGACAAACTCCTCGCCCCCACGCCGACGGTACACGCTGCTCCTTCAGGTTCACCGCGCAAGCTGGCCACCAGAAAATATGCTGAGGAGAGAAACGGGGTCGCCGGATCTTGTGCCCCCTTACCCTAAGCACAAGAAGATCCGTCGTTTAGATCGACAAGGACGTCCCCCGAACCGCACATGCTGTCATATTGCCGTCTCCTAAACCGCCGACACTTTCCGCTTGCGTCCAATCCGCTACTCCCCCGCAGCATCCACAGGGACTGCCCCGAGTTGCCTCCGGCGGCCGCAATCACTGTGGCGAATGGATTGATGGACACATAAACGTTCCCGCCCTGCCGATGTCCTGTGCTGGATGCACGAGCACATGTGACGACACGGTGGCCACCTTCGACTTTGGGCCTCGTACTTGTGGCCAATTCTCTTTGTAATGGCTTTGATTTATGTGGCCGTTGCCCTGGTGGCTACAGTCAGTCGCCGGCGACGATGGTAATCACTCTCTCCCGCATTTCAACAGAAAACTACGGAATTTATCGCCCACTGGCGGTACCGCCCCATAGGCGGATTCGTTGAGCGACACCGTACCGCAGGGCGTTTCCCTGTGAACGGTCTGGTGCGAAAATGAGGACATGAGTATTGAGGACTGGTGGCCAGCATTAAACGCATCAACCCACCAATGCTTGATCAACAACAACAGAGATGTCGTCCTGTCAAATATTCTTGATCAGATTACAGCCGTGGCAGGGCCAGCCAGGGCAGATGCATCTTGGGTTAGAGCTGACGACGGAGAGGGCTTCCTCCTCTCGGATGACGCGAGCGATTGGATAGAGAAAACAGCGAACGATGAGGCTACCGAAGACAACTAGTTACGTGGAGTAACAACCACACCAGCAGCACTAGCGGTAACCCTTATTTTGTTCGCTAGCTGTTCCCCTCTGAAACTGCCCTGGTGCGTCCTTTCATCTCCAGCGCGCACATAAAAATACACGGGTCGGCCCCGACCGGCACACGGGCAGTTGTTGCGCCCAGCCACTAGGTGCGTGGGTGAGTAACCGGGGCCCGGATTCTTAAGACGCCGGTGGATTAGCCCGGGTTTTTGGTGGGTGGCTGGGAGAGTTGGGGGTATGGATGTTGGTGCCCAGGATGGCCTTTTTGATGAGTCAGTGGTTGAGCGTGTGCCGGTTGTTGATGACGGCCGTATCGATTCCAACGGTGGCGTGAACAAACGCTTCAAAGCTTTTGAGCCTGACGCGGTGATGCTGGTCCCTCCGTCCTTGGATGAGTGGCTGCCCCAGGATCATCTGGCCCGATTCATCGGCGAACTCGTTGATGAGGAACTGGACCTGGACCGGTTCTATAGGGCCTATGGGAAGGCGAAGGGTCAGCCACCGTATGATCCACGGTTGATGTTGCGGATCGTGTTGTACGGATACTGCGTCGGGGTCCGTTCCTCCCGGGAACTGGAACGGGCTTGTACCGATGTGGTGGCGTTTCGGTGGTTGGCTGCCCAGCAGGCCCCGGACTTCCGCTCGATCGGACGTTTCCACCAACGCCACCTGGCCGCGTTGGCGAACGTGTTCCTGCAGGCCCTGCAACTGTGCCAGGCCGCGGGCATGGTCTCGTTGGGCAAGGTCGCCCTGGACGGGACGAAAGTGCGGGCGAACGCGTCCCGGCACAAGGCCATGTCCTACGCCCGGCTCACCGAGAAACAGAAAGTCTTGGCTGAGGAGATCAGTGCGTTGATGGAAGAAGCAAAAACCGTTGATGCCGATGAAGACGCCCGCTTCGGCCCGGGCAAGCGTGGGGACGAACTGCCGGCGGAGTTGGCGAACCGGCAAGGACGGGCGGAGGCGATGGCAGTGGCACGGGCCTCAATCGAGGAAGAAGCCGCGGACAAAGCCCGCCACGCTGCCGAGGAGGAGGCCCGTTCCCGTGGCGGTGATGATGATGACATCACCGGTGCCGGTGACACGGCCGCGGCAACCGCGGTGCCGAAACCGAAGACGCAACGGAACTTCACGGACCCGGACGCACGGATCATGAAGACCGCTGACGGTTCCTACCACTACAGTTACAACGCCCAGGCTGTGGTTGATGCCGACCACCAAGTCATCATCGCCACCGTGCTGAACAACGCCCCGACCGATATCCAGCAGCTGCTCCCCATGATCGAGCACACCACCGCGACGGTGGGTGCGGTCCCTGTGACGTGGAGTGCCGATGCCGGGTACTGCTCAGCGGCGAATCTTGAACACATCAAGGAGATCGAAGCCGCTCATAAGACAGGGTTCTTCATCTCCACCCGACGCATGAAACACAGTGCACCGATCCCCGAAACACCCCGCGGCAGGACCCCGGCCAAAGCAACCCTGAGCGAACGCATGGCCCGAAAATTCAAGACGAAGAAAGGTAGGGAGGTGTACGCCCGGCGCAAGGCCATCGTGGAACCAGTCTTCGGACAAATCCACACCAGACAAGGCAAACACCTCCTGCTCCGCGGCATCGAGAAAGCAGCCCACGAATGGGAGTTCCTCGCGGCGTGCCACAACCTACTCAAACTCCGCAGCCACCGCACCAACCCGGCAAGCTAAAGGCCAACTCAGGGGCCGAAGAGTCACCACCTCGACCACCCTCAGGGTGGCCAGGACTGTCAGGCAACTACGAAGTCACCCAAAAGACCACCAGCGCTCCAGGAGCTAGGAAACAGCAGCAATCCATGCCAAAAATAGTGATGCCGCCGGGCCACGGCCAAAAAACTCAAACCACTACCGACCCATGAACCTAGAGTTGCTGGGTCCGTCTTGGTAGCTTTCAACACATGGCCACCAAACTCGATAATATCGCGATCGCCGTTCGCGACCTCGAAGCTACGATCGCCTTTTTCCGACTTAGGTCTCACCCTGCTCGGCCGAGATACTGTCAGCGGTAAGTGGGCCGAGACCGCTGTCGGCCTCAACGGAAATCACGCCCAGATCGCAGTGCTCCAGACACCGGACTGTCACGGGCGCCTTGAGTTTTTCGAAGACATCCATCCGGACGCGATCGAGAACAAACCCGCCCAGCCGAATGAAATCGGCATGCACCGAGCCGCTTTCCCTGTCGACGACATCGAAGATGCCCTGGCGATTGCGGCAAAACACGATTATTATCCGCTGCGTGGGCTGGCCACCTACCTGGGCACCTACAAGCTCACATACCTGCGCGGTCCCAGCGCAATCCTGATCATGTTCGCCCGAAAACCCAAGCCATTAACACGGTGAGCAAAGCAGAAGGCTCGTGCCCGCCAACCGTTCCCCTCTACACCATTCCGGTTAGCTAAAGGTTTGCTTCTTCCTGATGGATCCGTCCGGGGTGTAAATACACCCAGTCGCAGCAGCGCTTGCCAGCTCGCCACATGCCCTCATCCATGAGAGCACCATTGTCATGCCAGCGTTGCCAAAGTCCATTCTGCTTGCCATCGACGAAGTCACCTCTTTGGAGCAACTCCCCGTTTTCTCGCTACCCCGTCCCGCTCCCGTCAAACTCGCCCCGCATGAAGGCGCCTTGGGCCTTCGGCTGGCCGTTGCAATACCAATTGCGCCACCTGCCGTTCTTCTTCCCGTCAAGCATGGGGCGTTCACCCAGCGGTGTTCCATCTTTGTACGTATCGTGTTGAGTCTCTGCCATGACCCCTCCGTCTCCGTGCTCGTTCGCCATAGTTACACATACGGCGAATCAAAAATATAAGTTCTTTTCTACTCGCACGGTGACGTGCGTCCGCTCAGGGTTCCCCGTACGGGACGCGAATCCAGCGGTCCTCGTTTTGATCCATCGGCCATTTCGCCAGTCACGCAAAGCGGGTGACTGGCCATGCCGACTTGCACCGACAGCTTCTCCATCTCATGGCCTCAATCCCAATGAGAATCTAGGCAGAAATCTGTGTAGTTTCTCTATGACCACCTTGACCATCACAGAAGCTTCCCGTGCCGGACTATCCTCGCTGGTTGCCTCGGCTGAAGCAGGAAATGATGTTCCCCTTTCCCGACATGGCACAGTCGTCGCGGAGGTTGTATCCGCTGAAGACATTTTCAGCCTTAGGCGGGATCGTGACACTCTGCGCGATGCAGCGCTCGTCATGGCTCGTTTCGCCACCGACAGTGGCGTCCGTACCGATCTAGACCTGGCCATGGAATTCTTTGGATTTACCCGTGCTGAGCTGGAGGCCGAGATTGCTGCCGATATCGCCGCAGGGCGAGCGTGACGCCGCATCCTCAGCGAGTCTGCGTGGTTTGACTCACTGAAGATGCCATTGCCGACCTACACCGACTCGGTAAGAAAGACCCCCGATCGTCCGGGCTGTATTCAAGAAGACGCTGCTCCTGAAGCGCTCGTCTAGTGCCGGTGAGCCCCTTCTAGGTGCCCTCATTGGGTTCCGCAAGCTCGTTGTGGGTGACCTCGATTGGCGCATTGTCTGGCGAGTCACCGCCGACACCGATGGCACACCGATCCTTGGTATCTCTGAAGTATGGGCCGTGGGCGTCAGATCCGACGGCGAGATCTACGAGGAACTCAAAGCCCGCGTCACACGGATAGGTGATGACCCCACGCTTAAGCCGCTGAAGGACGTCATCATGCAAACGGGACGTCTTTACCAATCCGTTGAAACTGCCGCATAACCCTCGCGGGAATCCTCCCTGTCGGATTGGCTTCAGACCGCCCTCCAGCATCAACTCAATCTTGCCCCGGAAGATATCTCCAACATAACCGAGCAACAGGGACAACAGCTACCGATGGAACACTGATCCAGCCAGAACAATGACTAGGTAACTGAAAGCGCGGCCAACAGACTTGACGATCCATAAGCGTTCCCCAGAAGACACATGAAACTGTGAACCAAAAAGATCTACTTTGGTGCTCCAGAAGTCACAGGGCCGCCCCCGATGCTGGCTGGCCGATCTCGGCACAACCACCATCCTCTTGCCGCACACCCGAGGCGTAAAATAGTCAACATGGACAGCACCCTCACCCGATGGGGCGCCACGAACATGGCCTACTTTGCCGAGAGTTTGAACCCGTACCCGACAGTGCCGCTGGCTCTCTCAGAGGAACTCCCCCTTTTCAAACAAAAACTACAGCTATCTACGGCATGTCTTCCCCTTTAAAATCGCCCAAAGTTCCATAAAACTCAATGCTTTTGAGGGTCAACGACACACCGCCATACCCAGATGGTGAGATTCTCTTGGCCGCCGGTTCGAGTCCGGCCCGGTGCACCAAAAAGGCCTCTGACCTGCGACTATGCACCTCAGGTCAGAGGCAAACGAAGCTAATTCCCCCTTAACTCCGCCATTCAGCAAAATCTTCTCGCAATGCCGCTCCCCCTATTCAGGTGAGCCAGCTCCTTCTTTGCAAGGCAAGCGCTTGAAGAGCGCGCTAGTCTGGGTCGCATCTTCAGCCCCAGCAACTCCCGCTTGTTTATGGTGAGATTGGTGATTCTTTCAAGATCTAAGGCTTGGGTGACCCTGGCGGCAATGACGGTGCACGGGGAGTGGCTGAACTTCTCTAAATCTCCAAGGCCAAGAACCTGGGGCAGTGGCGGCACCCCGGCGATGCGCCCACGGCGGGACGCCCGGCAGTTCTGCCAGCGCCCCGCCGTGGTCCCCTGTCTGCCGTGGCTGGCATTGAGTCGCTAACCTAGCGCCCCGGCGAGCAGGAAGATGACTGCGGCGATGGCGAAGCCCATGACGCCGATGAGGGTTTCCATGACGGTCCAGGTCTTCAGGGTGGTCTTGACATCCATGCCGAAGAAACGGCCCACCAGCCAGAAGCCGGAGTCGTTGACGTGGGAGACCACCACTGATCCGGCCGCCACTGCGATCACCAGCGCGGCGATCTGCATGCCGCTCAGTCCGGCGGTGGCCACTGCCGGGGCGATGAGGCCCGCGGTGGTGGTCAGCGCCACGGTGGCCGAACCCTGGGCGATGCGAAGAATGGCGGCGATCAGGAACCCGGCCAGGATCAGTGGGATGCCCAGGTTGCCCAGGACATCTGCCAAGGCGGCACCGATGCCGGAGGCACGGAGAACGCCCCCGAACATGCCGCCTGCACCGGTGATCAAGATGACGGAGCAAACCGGGCCCAGCGAGGATTCGAGCAGCTTCTCCATGGCCCCGGAGTCGGTGCCGCGGCGCGCGCCGAGCACAAACATGGCCACCAGCACCGCGATCAGCAGCGCCACCGGAGTTTCGCCGATGGCGCGCAGGATCTGGAACCACTGCTCGCCCTTGACCGAGTCGGAGAGCGCTCCGGAGGAGGCAAGGGTGTTCAGGCCGGTGTTAATGAAGATCAGCACGAGCGGCAGGAGCAGCAGGCCAATGATGGTCCGGAAGCGCGGCGGGTGGGACTCGGCCTCGGCACTTGCGTGGCCCAAGATTTCCGGCACCGGCAGAACCAGCTTCTTGCCGGTCCACAGGCCGAACAGGTAGGCGGTGACGTACCAGGTGGGGATGGCGGTGATGAGACCAGCAATTAGGACCAAACCGATGTTGGCATCAAAGAAAGCGGCAGCCGAGACAGGGCCCGGGTGCGGTGGCAGGAAAATATGCATTACGGAGAAGGCTCCGGCGGCCGGGAGTCCGTAGCGCAGCACTCCCCCGCCAAGGCGGTGGGCTACGGCGAACACGACGGGCAGCATGACCACGAGGCCGGCGTCGAAGAAGATGGGGAAGCCGAAGATCAAGGAGGCGAGGCCGAGGGCAAACGGGGCACGCTTTTCGCCGAAGACGCCGATCAAGTAGTCGGCCAGCACCTTGGCGCCGCCGCTGGTTTCAACGATGCGGCCAAGCATCGCGCCCAGACCAACCAGGAGCGCCACGGTGCCCAGGGTTGTGCCGAAGCCATTGATCAGCACAGGAACCACCTGTTTGGTGGGGATGCCGGTGGCGAATGCCGTTGCGAGACTGATCACGATCAACGCGATCAGCGCGTGCATCCGCAGCTTGATGATCAGGAACAGCAGCACGATGATCGCTGCCGCTGCTATGAGCAGCAGTGGGCCTGCCCCCAACGTTTGGGTCCATCCTTCGATGACCATGGTTCTCCTTTGAATTAGAACTACTTGTGGATTGGGAAAATCGGGCGTACGCAGCAGGCGCTATGGGACCTAGGCGGCACGCGTGAGGCCAGCCAGCACGGCGGCGGCGATCTCCTCCGGGGAACGGGAGATGTCTAGACATAGGCTGCCGGCGGCAAGTTCGTTGCGGGTCAACGGTTCTAGAGTGGCCAGCTGGCTGGGCAGGAGCGTGGGCGGCATGAAGTGGCCTTCGCGGCCCAGCATGCGCTGGCCAATCAACTCCGCACCTCCGTCAAGGTGGATGAACAGGACCCGGCCCTGTGCCTCGGAGAGCAGTTTACGGTAACTCTGCTTGAGCGCGGAGCACGTGAGCACGGTGCTCTTCCCGGCAGCGGCATGTGCGCTCATCCAGCCCTGAATTGACCGCAGCCAGGGCCAACGGTCCTCGTCCTGGAGGGGAATACCCCGGGTCATCTTCTCGATGTTGGACTGGGGGTGGAACTCGTCCGCTTCGGCACAGGCCCAGCCAAGCTGTCGGGAAAGTGCTGCCGCAATGGTGGACTTGCCGGAACCGGCAACGCCCATCACCACCAGATGCGTGTCTGGATACTGCATGTTGTACCTCCGAAGAAGACGCCGTTGGCTCAATGAAGAAACTTCGTTGCGCAACTCACAATAAAGTACGCAGAAAGTTAAGGTATCACCATTTCACGTCATAGATACTATCTGTTGGTGTCATAAGTCATACCTTTCCAAGTTTTGCCGGTAGGATCGGAGGACGCGCAAGCGCAGAGGAAGGCAGGAAATATGTCGACGGCGACACCACCGGACACGGACAACGCGCACAATGGCGGGGCCGCCCCCGCCATGCATGAACGCGTCATCGAGGCGGTTGGCTCTGCCATTGCAGCCGGGATCCTTTTTCCAGGCAGCCGGCTGACCCTGGAAGGCCTCCAACAGGAGTACGGCGTCTCCCGCACCGTTGCGCGGGACAGCATGAAGGTCCTGGAATCCATGAACCTGGTGTATTCGCGCCGGCGTGTGGGCATCGTGGTTCAAGAGCGAAGGCTGTGGAATGTCTTCGACCCCAAGCTGGTGCGCTGGCGCCTAGCCTCTGACAGACGCGATATTCAGTACAGCAGCCTCACCGAGCTGCGCATCGCCGTGGAACCCATTGCAGCCGCAGGTGCTGCCCGCCGGGCAAGCGCCGCCGAACGGGCTAGGCTGGTTTTCCTCGCCGCAGAGCTGAGGCGCCTCGGCGAAGCCGGCGAACTCGAGGCGTTCCTGGCGGTTGACATTGCGTTCCACTCCCTGCTGCTCCAAAGCTGCGGCAATGAGATGTTCACGGCGCTCGAAGGCATGGTGGCAGAGGTGCTCACCAGCCGCACCAAGCAAGGACTGATGCCCTTCAAGCCGCGGAAAGAAGCCTTACAGGCGCACGAGGATGTAGCGGCCGCGGTAGCCCGCGGTGATGCTGTGATGGCGGAGACAGCTATCCGCCATATCCTTAACGAAGTCCGGAACGCGATGGGCCTCGGTATGTAAGCCGGGACCACACCCACGGCCCCTTGGGTCGCAGCCCGGGGAAATGACTCCTTGGTGGATGTTAGCCGCCAGTTAAAACTGCCCACTGGCGGCCAATAGGATTTCTACCGCTGGAGATATCTAGGAAACCGGTACTCGCGACGGCTTTGATGGGCAGGCGACTTTCGTTACATCCAGGCCCTGTGGTCACCACTACTTCAAGTGCTGACTTCTGCAAAGTTCGATGGCATATCAGACGGGTTCGAGCCATAACGGCAATGCGTTTTCAGCGCTCCCCATCACGCTGCCCGCGCGAGCGACTTCATCATCACCTGAGACCTCCTTTCTCACCGTCGGTGCCCCGCAATCACAGGGCACAGCGGCCCATATGGCCTCCCCAGCCCAGTGAAATCATTCAGCTCTTCGGTGTCGACTCCGTGGCCAGATCAGTCCATGACGACGTATCCACGGCCCTCGCGCAAGCCGCCGCGTCCGATGGCCATAATCGCCCCAAGGATCGGCCCAAGATTTAGTTGACAGGGGGGGCTGAAATCTCGGTGACCGGTTGAGTGGTCCTGTTTATTGTCTCAACCTCGATGGGCGTTAGTTTACCTAGGCGTAGTTGTCGGCGTCGGCGGTGGTAGGTTTTCTCGATCCGAACCACGATGGCCAGGCGTAGTTCATCCCGGGTTTCCCACCGTTCTTGGTTCAGTACGTACTTTTATAGCGTACTTTTATAGCAGCGAGAAGAAACTTTCCATCGCGGCATTAGCTGCCCGACCCTGCCCATGGAGCCCTGCAGGCCGGCGGAGTCTATCAGGCGCACGTATTTCTTCGACCGGAATTGAGACCCTTACCGGGCGAAGTCAGCGCGTCGAGGTTTCAGTCGTTGAATACATACCAGCAAATATCGTTGCGGCGGGTTTGGTCGTCCAAGACGAGGTCGTAAAGACTATCGGGAATTTGCCGTCGCTGCCAGTCGCGCTCAGCCTGGCCTGCCTCATGTTCCTTTCCCCGGGGAGCTGTGGACTGAACCGCCTTTATGGCGTAGGCAGCGGCACCGAGGTCGTGCTCAGGAACGTGAGCAACGCAGGCAGCTTGACCCGCTGCATACGCCGCAAAGCGCGCTGCGCCCCTCAAAGGGCGAGCAGCGCCCATGGCGTGCCCGCCGATCGCACGGGTGTGCATCGTCTTTGCTTGGCCGCGAGCCCAAGCCCGCGCCGCGTGAATCGCCTCACGAGGTCGGGAGTCCCTGCGGTTCGACTCCTCGAACAAAGGCAGCACATGTTCGGCGCAGATGGCCGCCCACACCGCGAGAAGTTGGTGGTCGGTTTCGGTGAGCGTCCCACCATGGCGGATGCTCACGAGACGAGGGTCGCGAACAGCAGGGAGGATCATACGGCCACTTTACGACGCCAGTATGTGGCAACGGTCACCCAGTTGGGTTTCTGTGCCGCGTCCGGGAGCCGAACCCTATGCGGATGTTGTTGAGTCAGCTGGCACTTGGGTAGCTATGCCAGTGCTCTAGCAGCGCTGAAATGGACAATGAGACTGCGATGTTGCGATTTACTCCCTTTGCTTAGGATCCGTCCGAGGAAACCCCGCCGGCGTGGTCCTTGACGCGAGCGCCCTGTCCGCCTCTGAGATGCAGCAGATCGCCACGAACAGCGGCTATGCCGAGACTACATTCGTAACTCGGCCGCCCACGGCGTTCGAGCCAGCTCGCGTTGGAATCCGTTACTTGTCACTAACGGCTGAAGTGCCGTTTGGCGGCCAGGCCACAATAGCTACCGCGGTCGCACTGGCTAATCGTAGCAAAGCTGCGACGTCCTTCTTCGAGGCGCCGATCGGTGAGGTGAAGATCGAGACAGAGCGAACTTCTGCCGGCATCATTGCTTCGTTTTCCAGCGTAGAACCGCGCTTCGAGTCGGTAGAGGAGTCAGTGCTACAGCGCCTTATGACTCGCTTGGATATCGATGCCGCAGATTTGCATCAGCATTACCCGCCGCGGCTCTCGTTCGCCGGCAACATTCAACCCGTAATCGTCTTCGCCGAGCGTTCGACTTTCGACGGTTAAACCTTCGACCCAGATGCAATGCGTTCACTGATGGATGAACCGGGACGGGGGCACAGTGACCACGCTGTATGCAATCAGCCCGTTGGAATTCGAGGCACGCAATCGCTTCCAAGTTGGAACAATGATCGAGGCCTCTGCAACCGGACCCGCAGCAGCATTTGGTGGATATCTTCGTGCGCTCCGCCTCGTGGATGTGCCAGTCCGAATCACTATTCACCAAGGTTGACATGTCAGGCGGCCAAGCATCCTTGCAGTCGACATCCCGCGACAGGAGGAAAATTCGTGTCTGGGACCGCTTCCGTCATTCAATAACCAAAACGAGGGACCGAACGCATGTCGGTAAGAAAGTCGGAGAACGGCCCATCGATTCATGCGCAAGCTTGAGCTGGAAAGTCGCACGAAGGCAGGTCGAGGGCGGAACGATCTACGGGGCTGTCTCGTCTCCCAGATTGTCGCTAGTGAGATCCATTGTTTGTGCAGGCTTTTCCGCAATGGCGTGAACTGAATCAACTGATGGCGGCGGGATGTCGCATTTTCGGGCCATATCTGGTTCAAAATCGGAGCGTAGCCTAACCCGCGGCAAATCATGCTCGTACACAGTGCTTCCAGGTGGTGGATCTTGTTTTTGAATAATCGGATCATTTGGACAGACAATAGCCCCGATCGGTGGACCATCAGGATTGGAATTTGCCAGAGTTACGCCAGCCGATGAGGCCATATTCCGAGCTTTCAGAAAGTGTTGGCCGACTTCGTTGGGAACGTAGACGCGTTTCGCCGCTCAATTTTCGTTGTTAGGCAGGTCTGGCATTGCTCCCTCCTCTATCT